>CAUQSD010000048.1:0-16319 GCA_963520685.1 uncultured Kingella sp.
ACGCCCGATTTGACGATGCGCTACTGTCCTATTTTGATTTTAATTGACTATATTTCAATATTGTCTGCGCGTTTTGCGATGCTATTGCTTTGAACTGTGCTCAAAGCTGAGGTTTTGCAAAGGTTTCAGGGCACTTGCTGCCCACGCGTTTCAACCCTAAGGCAGCCTGAAAGCGTACGGGCATACTCTGCGTATCGGTTGGGCAGAATTGGCAAGCGCGGTTTCGTAAATCTTGGCGAAACGCGTGGGCAGCAAGTGCCCACCCTACATATCCGCCCTGCTTTGCCGAAGGATATTCCGCCGCACCGAAAAAAGGCAGCCTGAAAACAGGATTTCTTGTTTTCAGGCTGCCTTGCTCTTGCCGACAGGTCAGGCGAAATCGCCGCCGAAGCTCATTGCGCCGGTTTCCGCGCTGCCCGCCGTGCTGCGGAAGCCGGCGAACAGTTCGCGTCCGATGCCGTGGGTGTTGGCTGTTAAATCGGGTGTGGGGATTTTGCGTGCCGCCCATTCGGCTTCGTCCACCAGTGCGTTCAGTTCGCCCGTCTGCACGTTGAAGCGGATGGGGTCGCCCGTGCGGATTTTGCCGATGCCGCCGCCCATCAGGGCTTCGGGCGACATGTGGATGGACGAGGGCACTTTGCCCGATGCGCCCGACATGCGCCCGTCCGTAACCAGTGCGACTTTGAAGCCTCTGTCCTGCAACACGCCCAGCACGGGCGTGAGCTTGTGCAGTTCGGGCATGCCGTTGGCGCGCGCGCCCTGAAAGCGCACAACGCAGACGAAATCGCGTTCCAATTCGCCGCGTGCGAATGCGGCCAGCACTTCTTTTTGGTCGTCAAACACGATGGCGGGGGCTTCTATGATGCGGTGTTTTTCGGCAACGGCGGAAATCTTTACCACGCCGCGCCCGATGTTGCCACGCATCAGCCGCAATCCGCCGTCGGGTGAAAACGGTGCGGCAACGGTGCGCAGCACTTCGGTATCCCGGCTTTCGGCAACGGCATCGTGCCATTTCAGGCTGCCTTCCTGCAAAAACGGCTCTTGGGTATAGGCGGCCATGCCGTGTCCCATCACGGTGTCCACGTCGTCGTGCAGCAGCCCAGAATCGCGCAGTTCGCGGATGACGAAGGGCAGGCCGCCCGCTGCGGCAAAGTGGTTCACGTCTGCCTGTCCGTTGGGATACACGCGGATAAGCAGCGGGACAATGCGCGAGATTTCGTCAAAGTCGTCCCAGTTGAGGATGATGCCTGCTGCGCGCGCCATGGCAACAAGATGCATGGTGTGGTTGGTGGAGCCGCCTGTGGCCATTAGGCCGATTAGGGCGTTGATGAAGGATTTTTCCGAGAGCATTTCGCCGAGCGGTTTGATGCCGTGCGTCCGAATGCCTTCAATCAGGCGGCGGGCGGCGGCGCGGGTCAGGGCTTCGCGCATGAGGGTGTGGGGATTGAAGAAGGCGGCGGCGGGCAGATGCACGCCCATCATTTCCATCATCATCTGGTTGGAATTTGCCGTGCCGTAAAACGTGCAGGTGCCGGGGCTGTGGTATGAGGCCATTTCGCTTTGCAGCAGCTCTTCGCGCGTGGCCTTGCCTTCGGCAAAACGCTGGCGCGTGCGCGATTTTTCTTTGTTGCCGATGCCGCTTTCCATCGGGCCGGCGGGCACAAACAGGGCGGGGATGTGTCCGCAGGAGAGTGCGCCGACCATCAGCCCGGGAACGATTTTGTCGCACACGCCGAACAGCAGCGCGCCGTCAAACATCTGGTGCGACAGCGCGATGGCGGTGCTCATGGCAATCACGTCGCGCGAGAACAGCGAAAGTTCCATGCCTTCGTATCCCTGCGTGATGCCGTCGCACATTGCGGGCGTGCCGCCTGCCACCTGTGCGGTTGCGCCGTGGCGGTGCGCTTCGTCCTTGATTTGGTCGGGGAAGTCTTTGAACGGCTGGTGGGCGGACACCATGTCGTTATATGACGTAACCATGCCGATGTTCGGCACAGACGGGTTCTGCATTTCAATTTTGACCGTCTTGGGCATTGATGCATAACCATGTGCCAGATTGGAACAGCCGAGCTGCGCCCGCTGAACCCTGCCTGCTTCGGCGCGGCGGCGGATGCGTTCCAGATAGGCGGCGCGCGTTTTGCTGCTGCGTCGGGCAATGCGTTCGGTGATGGCGGCAAGCCGCGGATGGAGCGGTTTCATGTCGGATTCTTTCGTTACGGATGGTGTTTTAGGCTGTCGGCGGCGGAATTTGTGTGTTCGGCCATTGGGATACGGATTCGGGCAGGGGATACTGTTTTGTAATTTTCCAACATTATAGCGCGGTTTCCCTTGTTTCAGGCTGCCGGAAAATATGCGGAAGAACGCGGCGGAAATGCGTAAAATAATGCCGCTTTTCAGGCTGCCCGAAACCGTTTTGCAGGCACGCCGCCAACACAGACAAGGAACACCCATGTCCCAACCTAATTTTGACTTTATCCTGTTCGGCGCAACCGGCGATTTGGCCATGAGAAAACTGCTGCCCGCCCTTTATCAGGCGCACGCCGCAGGGCTGCTTAATCCGAACGGCCGCATCCTCGGCGTATCCCGCAGCCCGCTGGACACCGCCCAATATCTCGCCAAAGCCGAAGTCGAAAGCCGTATCCACATCAAACAGAATTTCAGCGAAGAAAAATGGGCATCCTTCACCGCCCGCATCCGGTATCAGCCGCTGGACGTATCCCGCCCCGAAGACTTTGCCCGCCTTGCCGACACCGTAAACACCCGCCAAGACACCGACTGCATCGTCATCTATCTTTCCACCGCCCCCAAATTCTTTGCCCCCGCCTGCGAACATCTTGCCGCCGTCGGGCTCAATGCCCCCAACGTCCGCATCGTGCTGGAAAAACCGCTGGGCACGGATTTGGAAAGTTCCCGCGAAATCAATGCTGACGTTGCCCGCCATTTCCGCGAAAACCAGATTTACCGCATAGACCACTACCTAGGCAAAGAAAGCCTGCAAAACCTGCTGCCCCTGCGCTTTGCCAACGTGTTCTTTGAACCCGTGTGGAACCGCGACTACATCAAATCCGTCCAAATCACCATTGCCGAAACCCTCGGCGTGGAAGAGCGCGGCGAGTTTTACGACGCCACCGGCGCGCTGCGCGACATGGTGCAGAACCACATCGTGCAGATGCTCTGCTTCACCGCCATGGAACGTCCCAAATCCCTGAGTGCGGACGACATCCGCGACGAAAAACTCAAAGTCATCGCCGCCCTCAAACCCCTGTCCGCCGCCGATGTGGCGCGATATACCGTGCGCGGGCAATACGCCGCATCAGGCAGCCTGAAAGGCTACACGCAGGAACACAAAGTCCCCGCCGGCAGCCGCACCGAAACCTATGCCGCCATCCGCGCCGAAATCGACACCCCCCGCTGGGCGGGCGTACCGTTTTACCTGCGCACCGGCAAACGCCTGTCGCGCCGCACCGCCGAAATCGTGCTTGATTTCAAAAGGCAGCCTGAAAACGCCGCCCTGTTCGGCTGCGGCGCAAACCGCATCGTCATCACCCTGCAGCCCGACGAAACCGTGCGCCTCAAAGTGTTCGTGAAGCAGGCAGGCAGCGGCATGAGTGCCATTTCCGCCGAAATGCTGCTGGACTTGGAACATGCCGCCGACGCGCGCCGTGCCGAAGCCTATGAAATCCTGCTGCGCGAAGTCATCGACGGCCGCCTTGCCCTGTTCAACCGCCGCGACGAACTGGAACAGGCCTGGCAATGGGTGATGCCGATATTGGACGCATGGGCAGCCGACCCCGCTGCGCCGCACCCTTATCCTGCCGGCAGCAACGGCCCCGAAGCGGCGGAAAAACTGCTGGCGGAAAACGGCGACGCGTGGGCGGAAAACGATGCAGGCAGCCTGAAAACGCCCTGCCGCTAGATTCGGTTTCCCACACCAAAAAGGCAGCCTGAAAACCGATACGGTCTTTCAGGCTGCCTTTTCGTTACAAGCAATTACATCCATAAGCCCCATTGATGGCATTGCCTACTATAATCGCCCCATCTGCAACAGAGTAAGGAGTGCATCATGCAGCAACGCAGCAAAATCTGGTTGAGACTCATCGGCTTTGCCCTCGGCATCCCCGCAGGCGCAGGTGCGGTATATATGCTGGCGCAGCACGCCGCCCCACAGGCCCGCGCCGACACCGTGTCCGCCCGCCTTGCCCGCCTGAACGATGCCCAAGGCCGCCCCGCATCCGTCCACCTGAAAGCCGGCCGCCCCGCCTTGGTCAAATTCTGGGCAAGCTGGTGTCCGCTGTGCCTGTCCGAACTGGGCAGCACAGAACAATGGGCGCAGGACAAACGCTTTCAGGCTGCCTCACTCGTTACCGTCGCCTCGCCCGGGTATCTGCACGAAAAACCCGCAGCCGACTTCCGGCAATGGTATGGCGGGCTGGACTACCCCAAACTGCCCGTGCTGGCAGACGACGGCGGCAGCATCGCCAAAAGCCTCAACATCGGCGTCTATCCCTCGTGGGCCGTGCTTGATGCACAGGGTAACGCCGTACGCATCGTCAAAGGCAGCCTGAACGAAGCCCAAGCCCTTGCCCTGATTAAAAATCCCGATGCCGACATCGGCAGCCTGAAAACCCAGTTTTACAAACCCACTGCAAAGGACGCAGCAAAAATGAACCTCCGCACCATCTATCTCGCAGGCGGCTGCTTTTGGGGCTTGGAAGCCTACTTCCAGCGCATCGGCGGCGTGGTTGATGCCGTATCCGGCTATGCCAACGGCAAAACCGCCCATCCGAGCTACGAAGACGTCATCCAAGGCAGCGGACACGCCGAAACCGTCAAAGTAACCTATGATGCAGACCGCCTGAGCCTTGACGACATCCTGCGCTACTACTTCCGCGTCATTGACCCCACCAGCCTCAACAAACAAGGTAACGACCGCGGCGAACAATACCGCACCGGCATCTACTACACCGACCCCGCCGAAGCCAAAGTTGTCTCAGCCGCCATCACCCGCGAACAGCAGAAGCACCGCGCCCCCGTTGTCGTGGAAAACCGCCCCCTCCAACACTTCTACGAAGCCGAGGCCTACCACCAAGACTACCTGCTGAAAAACCCCAACGGCTACTGCCACATAGACATCCGCCAAGCCGACATCCCGCTGGAAGGCAAAGCCCCCGCCAAAGGATTTGACCCGGCCTCATGGCGCAAACCCGACGATGCCGAGCTGCGCCGCCGCCTCACCCCCGAGCAATACGAAGTAACCCAGCACGCCGCCACCGAACGCGCCGGCAGCCATGAATACGACAACCAATTTGCCCCCGGCATCTATGTGGACATCGTCAGCGGCGAACCCCTGTTTTCCTCTGCCGACAAATTCCAATCCGGCTGCGGCTGGCCCAGCTTCACCCGCCCCATCGCCGCATCCGCCGTAACCGAACACGAAGACACCAGCTACAACATGCGCCGCACCGAAGTCCGCAGCCGCACGGCCGACTCGCACCTCGGACACGTCTTCCCCGACGGCCCGCGCGACAAAGGCGGCCTGCGCTACTGCATCAACGGCGCAAGCCTGCGCTTCATCCCGCTGGACAAAATGGCAGAAGAAGGCTATGGCGGCTTGGTAAACAGCGTCAAACAGGGCGGCTGAACCGGATATGGACGCTTTCAGGCTGCCTTGGGACATAGAGGGGCATAGAGGAACGCGTGGGCAGCGAGTGCCCACCCTGCCTAATCCGTTTTCAGGCAGCCTGAAAGCGGCAGACAAAACGCCCAGCCTGCGTAACCGTATCGCACGTATCTGTTGCCATGCGTTCGGCTGTCGGGAACGGGTAGGGTGGGCACTTGTTGCCCACGCGTTGCGCTCAAAGGCAGCCTGAAACCGTTCGGGCATAAAGCCCAATCTTTTCAGGCTGCCTGAAAACATTGTTTCACCGATTAAAATTCAAATTAAAATTCAAATATTCCGAGATTTGGGGAGAAGAAAATGGCATTTGTTTTTCCGATGCGCCGCCTGCGTTATGTCTGGCGGCGGAAATTCCGGCAGGTGCGCCGCCTGTCGCGCAAGTCCGTGCCGCTGGTGTATCTGTTGGTCGGCGCGGGACTGGTGGCGGCGGTATCCATCGCGTTCGCACGCATGGCGGAGTTTGCGCTGGAACAGAATGCGCACTGGGTGGCGCGGTATCCGTGGTTCGCATGGGCCGTGATGCCCCCCGCGCTGATGCTGATTGCATGGCTGACGCGCCGTTTCGCACCCTATACGGCCGGCAGCGGCATCCCGCAGGTGCTTGCCTCGCTTGCGCTGCCCTATGGCAAACCGAAGAAACGGGCGGTGGCTTTCCGCCAAACGCTGTATAAAGTGCCGCTGACGTTTTTCGGGATGCTGGCGGGTGCGTCCATCGGGCGTGAAGGACCGTCCGTGCAGGTGGGCGCGGCGGTGATGGCGGGCTGGGGACGCTGGTGCCGGAAGCGTAATCTGGCGTTCACGGGCTTGCAGGACAACGATTTGCTGGCCGCAGGCGCGGCGGGCGGTTTGGCGGCGGCATTCAATGCGCCGCTGGCCGGTGTGATTTTTGCAATTGAAGAGCTGGGACGCGGGGTGATGCTGCGCTGGGAGCGGCAGATTTTCATCGGTATTCTGGCATCGGGGTTTGTGCAGGTGGCGGTGCTGGGCAACCACCCCTATTTCAACGCGTTTTACGGTATCGCCCTGCCGAAAATGTGGGCTTGGGTTTTGGGTATGGCGGCAGTGTGCGGCGTGGCGGGCGGGCTGTTCGGACGGTTTTTGTTCAAAGGTGCGGGCTGGATTATTCCGTCTGCACGCTGGAAAGAATGGGTGCGGCAGCATCCGGTTCTGCTGGCGGGGCTGGCGGGATTGCTTTTGGCTGCGCTTGGCACAATCAGCGGCGGGGATACCTACGGCACGGGATATAGCCAGGTTGCCGCCGCACTGCAAAACCGTTATGACGCGCCGCACGGCATTTCGGCGATGAAATGGCTGGCAACGGTGCTTTCGTATTGGGCGGGCATTCCCGGCGGCATTTTCACCCCCTGCCTGACCATCGGCGCGATGATTGGCCACGAAACCGCCGCGTTCGCAGGATTGGGGTTGGCTGCCAATGTGCTGGTGCTGTTGGGCATGACCGCGTTTTTGTCGGGCGCAACCCAGTCGCCGCTGACCGCCAGCGTGGTGGTGATGGAGATGACGGGCAGCCAAGATATGTTAGTGTGGCTGCTAGCGGCGGGGCTTGGCGCAACGCTGGTATCGCGCCAGTTCTGTCCCAAGCCGTTCTATCACGCGGCTTCGGTGCGCTTCAAAACGCGGGTGTTGGAAGAGTGTGCGGCGGAGGCGGCGAAGCCGCGGCAGGGAGAGGGAAACGGCCGGCAGGCACAGTGATATAGCGGATTAAAATCGCAATGACACGGCGTTACCCACGCCCTTATGTACCATCCCGTCCACGGCGGGCGTTGTCGCCTTGTCTCATTTTTATTTTAATCCGCTAAGGAAATAAGGCAGCCTGAAAAACCCTATATCGGTTTTCAGGCTGCCTTGCTTTTGAAGCGCGCCAATCTGTATCAATGCCGCAACGCGAAAGGGTCTTTCCGGATGTAATGTTTCTGCACCAGTGCGCGGTATTCCGCCAGCACCATCGCGCCATACCGCCTGCGCCTGCTGGGCGTGCGCGAGTGGTAGCAGCCGACGCCGTCTATGTTGTTGCCGTATTTGTTTATGCAGTCGCGCAGCAGCATGGCGGCAAAATATATACCCTTGCAGTTGTCGTTCAGGATGTCGTCTCTGGATACGCCGTAACGCGAAATCGCGGGCAGGTGTATGGTGTTTATCTGCATGATGCCCAAATCCTGCGTGCCGTTGCTGTTTTTGCCGATTGCGCCCGATGTGAACTTGGATTCGTGGCTGGCAATCGCAAACAGCAGCCAGGCATCCACTTTGTAATAGATTGCCGCCAAATCCCAGCAGTTGTTGTACACGGGGGCGGGAGAGGCCGCGCGCGGCAAACTTTGCCCGTTCGCAGGCATGGCGGCGGCAAAAACAGACAGAGCCAAGACGAAAGCTAAGATTTTCATTTGCAATTCTGATATTATTTTAATCTTTCTTTTCATATTTTAAGCTATCATTACGATTTTTCAAACGGCGAGCAGAAAATGTCCCAAGATACAGACCGCCGGCAAGCGGCAGACAAGCCCGATAATTATATTCCGATACGCGGCGCATCCGTCCATTCGCGCCACAAAGGCTTCCTGATTTCCGAAGCGGCAGCCCGCGACACGGAAGAGCTGGAAACCGACAGCAACATCTTCAATCTGAGAATCCGCAAGAATGATGCGGAAGAAATCCTCATCCAGCAAAATGCTGCCAAGCGTGCCGCCGCCATCGGCATTTATCTGTCGGCAGCGAGGATTTTTTGCCTGCTGACGGTTGCCGTATTGGTTGTGCTGTTTTTCCAAGAAACCAGCAAACCCGAATCCAAAGTGTTCATCACCGCATCCAACGGCAAAACCGTGCGCGTGAAGACATACGGCAGCCTGAAAGAGGCGATTGCCGCAAAAGTAGACAACGAAATGCCTATTGCGGAGTGATTTATGCTGTTCCGTAAGAAAAACAAAAATCCCGATGCGGGGCAGGCTGCCGCAGCGGTTGTGGAGCGCGCATCGCAGCAGGAATTGAAAAAATACCGCGAATATGCGTATGTGCAGCTTTGGCACCGCATCAGCGTGCTGATATATGTGGCAAGCATTGTTTATATATGGGTGTTTCTTTTTGTTTATGACCCGACCAAGTCCGCAGAAGTGCGCCAAGTTGCGCCGATTGCAGGCGGCAAGGTTGCCGTGGGCAGGGTGGTAACGCTGCCGCTGCCCAGATACACCGAAGCGGCCATCCGCGATTGGACGAACAAGGCCATGAATAATGTCTTGAATTATTCGTTCCTAAATTTTAACCAACAGGTTGCGTCATACCGCCAATACTTTTCCGATGACGGCTATGAGAGTTTCACCAACTATCTGAAAGCCCACGATTTGAACTCCATGTTGGGCAGGGCGAAACAGAACCAGCGTGGCACCGTTATCGGGCAGATTATTTTCGTCGGCGGCAGCAAAGGTTTTGTGGACGAGGCAACCGGCCGCAGATACTGGCAGGTTATCGTGCCGATGGATATTGCGCGCACCGCAGGCAAAACCACACACAGAAAAGCCGAATACATGCTGGTCATCGTTTTGGAATCCGACAAAAAAGGCAGAAGCGGCTTTTTCATTGACGAAATGAGAGAAAAATAAAATGGCGCAGAATACGAATCAAACACAGGAAAACCGTCCGGCGGCAGAAAAACAGACAGAGGCCGAACGCTTGGAAATCCTGATGGTTAGAAACAAGGCGGTAACCGATTTCAACCGCAAAGCGTTTTTGCAGATGGTGCTGGCGGGCGCGGTTTTTGTATCCATCGTTTTGGTTACGAACTATCTGCACGGACAGGTTGCCAGACCGCTGAACGTCCCCGTGGATAATGAGATGCGCTATATCGCACCGCTGAAAAAAACCGTACACAACAAATCGGACAGCGAATTGGCCACTTATGCCGCCAATACCATGGCAAAGATGTTTTCGTTTGACTGGTACAACGTTACCTTCCAACTGAACCAGCAGGTCGGCAGCTTCACGCAGGAAGGCTGGCTCGGTTTCAAAGACAATTTGGAACGTTCCGAAATCCTGAGCATCGTCCAAGACAACCGTTACATCCTGTCGTTCCAATTGACCAACACACCCGTCGTCATCAATAAAGGCGTTGAAAAAGTCAATGGCGAAGATGTCGCATTTTGGACGGTCAAAATGAATGCCAAACTGCTCTATATCAATTCGGCGACCGGCGGCATCAACCGTACCGATAAAACAGAAATAACCGTCCGCGTCGTCCGCGTATCCACAATGGAGAGCGAGTCCGGTATCGCCATCCAGCAAACGCTCTTGAAACTACATTAGGAAAAAACATGTCGTTTAAAATTCCCTATACCGCCGCAGCCGTTGCCGCCTGTTTCTCCGCAATGGTTTATGCACAACCGCAGACAATGGAAGAACTCACCGCAGACACCGTTCCCAGCACTGCCCCCGCAGGCTATGCAGGCAGCGCGTCTGCCGCCGTGCCGCCGCCAATGCCCGCCTATAACGCCGGCCAGTATGCCGCGCCGCCACGGCAGCCTGAAAACGGCACCGCCGCACCACAGCAGGCAGGACAGGGTGCGCCACAATACAATGTGATAGAGCGCAGGCAGGTGGAAGAAAAACTTTCACCCGAAGTCTATCAGCAGGCACGCCAGCAGACGATTCAGGCTGCCCAAACGCAGATGCCCGTGGAGCGTTTTTGGAATATGTCGGATAAAGAAATCCGCCAGATGAAGCGCAAGGTAGAAAACAAACAGGCGGCAATTTTCCAAGACGTGTCGCCCAACCGCTGCACGCAGCGAGAAATCGTCATCAGTGGCGAACCAAACGAAAACCTGCCGTTCATCACGTTAGACAGCAGGAACAAAACCAATATTATGTTTGTGGATAAGGCAGGCACACCTTATCCCATCCAATATGTAATGAACAATGCAGCGGATGTATCGGCGATTTTTGACGACAACGATCCGGAAGCATCCATCCTGTATGTGAGCAGTGCCAACGATTACGCGCAAGGCAATTTCACGGTGAAGCTGGCGGATAATCCCGTTCCGGTCGTGTTTGTATATGCGTCCAACCAAAAAACGACAGACTGCATGGTTACCGCACGCATTAACAGCCTGTCCAAAAAAACGCAGATAAGCTATCAGGGATACAACCCGCAAACGCTGGATACCTCTCTCAACAGCACGCTGTTTGGCGTTGCGCCTCCCGACAGCCGCGCCCTGAAAACGTCCGAGCCGGGTATTTCGGCATGGCTGCAAAAAGACGGACAGGTGGTTATCCGCACGCGGTATACGCTTTTGTCGCCCATGCCCAAATCAAGGATAGGCAGTCCGGACGGCACCTTCGTATTCAAAGTGGACCGTTCTGCCGCATATCTCTATAAAGACGGCACACAGATTAAAACATTTACCGTTTCGTATTACTAGGATTTGAAAATGACCCAGAATGTCCAGGAAGAAAACAAGCCCTCGCTTATCCAGAGAATCCAGCAGAATAAAGGAAAAGTCGGTGCAGGACTGCTTGCGGGCGTGGTTGCGATTGTTGCCATCGGAGCCATGTCGGGCGGCGGCAAGAAAAACAATGTTGAAATGAGAACGGACGAAGTGGATGCCGGACGTGCCGTAGATTCCACCGATCCCGAACACATCAAAGCCATCAAAGAATACGATGACAAGCGTGCGCAGGCTGCCAGCGAAGCAGGGGCAAGCCATTTTGATACGATAACCGCACAAAGCAACGCATCGGAAACGGCCGACCCTTTTGTTACGCCTCCTGCCGATTCCACATCAACCGATCAGGTGCAGGATATCGGCGACACCTATGGCGACGGCAGCGCAACGCAGGGAACGGGCATTCCGCAGGTAGTGGAAATCACCACCATCAAAGAAGTCCCCGTCAATGTGCAGGCTCCGTATGATTGGCGAAACGACCCTTCGCTGCTGGCATATTTCGTCAATGGACAGCCGGGCGGCCAGCAAGGCGGCTACACCATCCAGCAAAACCAAGGGCTTGCGGAAGAACGCCAGCGCAAACTTCAAGAACAGCAGCAGCGGGCACAGGCGCAGCTTCAGAATGCAGGTGGCAATCCCGGCAGGCAGCCTGAAAGCATGGCGGCGGGCAATGGTGCCAAGCAGCCTATGGTAACGCTGATGCGGGTTGGCGATTTGCCGCCGGCAACGTTGCTGACACCGATTGTGTCCGACGAAAAAAGCATTGTCCGCGCCCGTATTGAGGCAGGGCCGCTGCGCGGAGCGATTCTGACCGGCTCGTTCCAGCAAAACGACAAATCCGTGTCGGTCATGTTCAACCGCATGACGCTGCCCAATGTGCCGCAAAGCATTCCTGTCAATGCCGTTGCACTGGATTATGCCCAAGCCAGCACCGCATTGGCGACTTCTGTAAACAGGCATATCGTCCCGCGTTTTATCGGCACACTGATTAGCGCATTCGGTTCGCGCTATGCCGATGCATTGAAGAGCAACAACCAACACAGTAACAGCAGAACCGTGGTAAACGAACAGACCGGTAACCAAACCCAAATTATTGAATCGGGTACTGACAAAAGAACGACAAAAGACATCGTTCGCGAAGCGGGCGCAGATTCCATCAGCGAAGGCACGGCAATCATAACCGACCTGATTCCGAAAACACCAACTGTAAAAGTGAAAGGCAATATCGCAATCGGTATCTACTTCATGGAAGATTTGAATGTCAGCCAAGATGTTGCAGATTTGATAAATTTTGAACCAGCCTATAAATAATTTGGAGAAAGAAATGAATAACGGAAACAATGTTAATCAAAGGGACGCAGAGAATTTTGAAGCGCCAGATAACGAATCCGTCCAACAGAATCAATTTCGGAATGATTCCTTTACCTTTGATGACGATTTGAATGATGATGGGGATAATGCGGAATATCCCGAGTGGCATGCATCTTCGCAGAATGATAATCATGCTGTCGACGAAGAAACGCATTTTGACAATGAGAATACACAGGAAAATCGCCAAGCGGAACAGTCCGCAGAGGCATCTTCAGTGGAAAGTAATGCCGAAAGCAACCGCCAAAACAGATTTTCTGCAAATAATCTGAAAAACTTCCTTAAATTCTTGGTTGTGCTGGTTGTTGTTGGGGGAGGCATTATGCTGGCAACATCAAAAGGCGATAAAGGCAAAACCGGAAAAGCGGGAACGGCAGAATCAGAAGAGGAACACGAAATCAAGATTGGTGATGCGGAATCTGCCGCAAGCAGTGTTGCCAATATCCCTGCATTCGTTTCTGCGCCTGCCGCACCTGCGTCCGATATGCTGCCGCCTATTGTGGTCGGCGGTCCTGAACCGACAGCGGCCGTTATGCCGCAAACGCCGCCGGCAAATGCAGTGGCAGTATCTGCACCAGCCATGCCGCCTGTTCCTGCTTCGGGTAGCCAGCCTGCTGCCAATATGCAGGCAGTCAAAGAGAATCCGTCGAACCGCCAAGCTTCCCAGCCCCAGCCGTTGCCATCCAATGTTCAACCGGACAAAACCCAGATTTCATCCGAAATCATTGCTGTGCTCAATAAAAACGGGCAGCCGCAATGGGATATGTTCTTTATTGCTAACGGTATGACCGATAAAGAAATGCAGGCTGCCGCATTGCAGGCAAAACTGGAGGAATTGACGGGAAAAAAGTACGGCCTCTTTCCGAATGACGGCGCAGTAACGGAAAGCGGTGATGTTCAGACTGCGTCAACGGATGAGATGCAAATGTCAGGCGATGCGGCACGGGCTGCGCATAATGGGCGCAAAAACCGTGTGGCAAACCGAAGCAGGCTGAAAGCAAAATCCAAACGGCGGGGCAGACGGAATACCGCAGCCGATGCCTATACTGTCAAACGGAATATTCCTTACCGTGTCCGTGCTGTGGTATTCGGGCAGATTTGGTTTGAAACCAAAAACGGCGCACGCAGCTATGTGAACGGCGATACCCTGCCCAATGGAGCAGTTATTTCGGATATCAACCCGAACACCCGTGTTATCAAAACAAGTAAGGGCAGCTATAAAATTCCGTAAAAGGGCGGCGAGTTTCACTTTTGATAACTTTAAATGAGATATTGCATATATGAAATTGGATAGGAATATAAAGTTTCTTGTTATCCTGCTGTGCCTTGCCATGCCTTCGCTTGCGTTTGCAGCAGATCCGAGCGTGAGTTTTTCTGACTTCTTGCAAAGGCTTTTAAAAATACTGGAAGGTATTTGGCTTGGCAAGGGCGGGGAATCTTCGGCAGGTCGGATAATCGGTGCGCTGGAACGTCAAACCGTCCTGTTGTTTGCTTTGGTTTCCCGATTGGTGCTGGCATGTGGTGTTTACCTTGCCGGTTCTTCCATCATCAAATACATCCGCACCGGGCAGGGCAAAGAGCAGGTATCGGCGGCGCATCTGCGTTTTTTTGCTGGATTGATGTTGGTATCCGCGCTGCCGCTGCTGCATGCGTTTGGCAATTCGCTTGGGTTTTCTGATCCGGGTACGTTCAGACAAGTCAGCAAGTTGGCACACGCCTGTTCGGGAACGATGGGCTGCCGCGTTACCGGTGGTGATCCCGAGGAATTGAAGAATGCGTTTGTTCTGACCATATTCAGAATGATTCGCTTCTTGGGCTTTGCTTCGTTCTGTTATGGTGTTTTCAGTATTCATAAGCTGGGGCAGAACAACAACGGACATGGAAAAGGCGCAGTGAGCATGTTTATCTTGTCTGGGATATTCTTGTTCTATTTTGTCCATCTGATGGTGGCGATTGGCAACACATATTTCGGTGATACCGATACTACTCGGTGGCTAAGAAGCGTTTACCAAGGAAATTTTTAAAAATTTTTTAAAAAAATGTTTCTTTTTGTGCGCTTAGTGTTAAAATCCGAACTAGGAGAATTTGTTCTCTTACAAATATTTCGTTACATTTTTTACACAGGAGTTTTCTATGGGAATTTCAAAACAAACTGCGGTTAAGTCTGCGCTGGCGGCTTCCGTTTTTCTGATAGCATCACCTGCATTCGCAGCATCCGGTAAAGAGCTGATTAACCAAGGCTTGGAACTGGTCGGTTGGATGGTTTGGGTTGTGGTTGCTGTTGCTGTTGCCTATGGTGCATGGACAACTTTTTTCGCATTCATAGATTTAAAAAATATGTTCAACAACAAGCACCAAGGCCCCAAAGCCTCCGGTTCAAGCGTGGCAATCTCTTTTGTGGTTGGTATCTGCTGCCTGTGTTTGGGCGGTTATTTGGGATGGGCAAAAGCCACATTTGAAAGCTCAACCAATAACATCGGTGTCGGTACAACAGTTGATTCGGACAGTTTTAAACTGAAATAAAGTGATGATAAAAAACATTCCCGCAATACGCGGGAATGTTTTTTTATTGCCGTAAAGATTGGTTTTTAGGGCATTTCAGGCTGCCCTGAATGTCCTGTCTGTTTTAATGATGATGATGGTGGTGATGCCCAGCTCCTGCTGCTGCGCGCTCTGCTCCCACGGGGACAATCAGTGTGGCGTATAGCGCGGAATTTTGGCACACGGTGGAATCGGCGAACGGAGTTTTGTGGATGACTTTCACTTTCCACAACCCTTCCACCAGCGGCAGGAAGTTGGCTCGGCCGGATTTGTCGGTGGTGGCGGAATAGCCGTTGATGTCGCGATGATCGTTTTGTGATTCGGGGTCTTTGGTAACGACTGTGTCGGCGGTGGCAACGATGGTGGCTTTGGCCAGCGGTTTGCCTTGATACAGCACTTGCAGCGGCAGCAGTTCGCCTGCTTTCAAAGTATTCGGATTGGCAAGCGGCACGATTTCCAAGGCTTGCCCAACGGGGGTGGCGGCGGTTTTTGCGTCAAACGCACCACCTACGGTTACGACGCTTTTGCCGAACATCTGCGTTTGCTCGCAGGATTTGGCATTGGCAACGGTTTTCAATGTGCCGTCTTGTGTCCATTTGCCCGCTGCGTCTACCGACCAAAAGGTGGGTTGGTAGGTGGCGGCGATGCGGTAGGTGCCTTTGGGAAGGGACGCGGCGGAAACGTAATGATAGTTGTCGGATTCCAGTTTCATGGGTTCGGCTTTGCCGTTTGGTGCGACAATTTCCAGCGGCTTAAAGATTTTGACGCGGCTTTCGGGGATGGATTCGCCGTGCGGGAAGGCGTGGCTGTATGACAGGTCGGCGTGCAGTTTTTCGTTTGCACCGATGTCGGTGGGGGAGGTTACCCATACGTCGTGGGCGGACGCGGGTAGCGCAGCCAAAAGCGCGGCAGCGAAGAGGGTTTTGCGAATGTTGGGTTTCATGTCTGCTTCCTTTATTAGACAAGGTTGGGAAAATGCCGCTGCCCGTCTTTGCAAACCGAGAACGGGCGGGCGGCGGGAAGGTGTGGCAGCTTTCAGGCTGCCGTCAGTCAAAATCTATGGTTTTGCAGTTTAACAAGTTGGTATTGGTTGGATTGAGCCCAACGAAACCGTCAAGTTCCACGAAATGTTGGCTTGCCAATCCAAGCTATGAGTCGGTGTGGCTGGGTGGGGATTGGTGTGGGCACTTGCTGCCCACGCGTTGCACATTATCCATAACTAGGCAGCCTGAAAGTTACGGTAGGGTGGGCACTCGCTGCCCACGCGTCGCACTTTCAGGCTGCCTACA
>CAUQSD010000049.1:0-15973 GCA_963520685.1 uncultured Kingella sp.
CACCGCCAAACTACCCATATGCGAAGCCCCCTAACGGGGGCTTCGCTTTTTCTATTTGATTTTCAGATTATTTCCATTTACGATGCCACGTTTTTTGGCAGCCTGACTTTTATGAAAAATATTTATCCACCTGCAAAGCTGGGTATTCTGGGTGGCGGTCAGTTGGGCAGTATGTTTACATTGGCCGCTAAAACAATGGGGTATCAGGTTGCTGTACTTGATCCTGATGTTGTCGCTCCTGCTGCGCGGTTTGCAGACGTTCATTTGTGCGCACCGTTTGACGATCAGGCTGAGTTGTTCCAGTTGGCGCAATGTTCGGCAGTTACGACTGAGTTTGAAAATGTCAGTGCGCAAGCCATGTTGGATTTAGCGAAGCAGGCACAGGTATCGCCCAGTGGGGCATCGGTTGCCATTGCGCAAAACCGCATACTGGAAAAATCTTGGATTCGCAGGGCAGGTTTGGAAACTGTTCCTTATCGGGAAATCAACGGGGTGCAGGATATCGACGCTCATCTATTGCCTTATCTGCCGGGCATTCTGAAAACGGCGACATTGGGTTATGACGGCAAGGGACAGGCACACATCGGTGCTTTGGAAGAGCTTCGTGAGGCTTTTTCCCGTGTGAACCATGTGCCGTGCGTATTGGAAAAACTGGTGGATTTGCGCGCGGAAGTTTCGGTTATCGTCTGTCGTTCGGGCGGTGGGCAGGTGGCGGCCTATGATCCTGCAGAGAACCATCATGAAAACGGCATTTTGGCGTATTCCATCGTGCCGGCGCGGCTGCCTGAAACGCTCCTGGCGCAGGCGAAGCAGATTGCGTTGAAGTTGGCGGACGCGTTGGATTATGTCGGTGTGCTGGCAGTAGAAATGTTTGTGGTTGGGGATGACGGGCGGCTTTTGGTAAACGAGATTGCACCGCGTCCGCATAACAGCGGACACCATACAATTGACGCGTGTGCCGCCAGCCAGTTCCAACAGCAGGTACGGTTGATGTGTGGACTGCCGCCGGCAGATACGCGTTTGCTTTCCGCCTGTTGTATGGCGAACATTTTGGGGGATTTATGGCGGGCAGACGGCAGCGAGCCTGATTGGTCGGTAGTGCTGGAACATCCGCGCGCACATCTGCACCTGTATGGTAAAGCCGAGCCGCGTCCCGGTCGCAAGATGGGGCATTTCACCGTGCTGGCAGATACGGCAGACGAGGCTTATCAAACTGCCCGAGAACTGCACCGCCGTTTGCAGGCGAAATGATTATCCGACAGGCAGCCTGAAAATGGGGAAACCGTTTTCAGGCTGCCGCAATCTTTATCTGACGATATGGTAAAACCTTTATTTTCTTTTTCAGGCTGCCTGAAACGGGCGGCACGGCTGGGATCGGTTGCGGCATTGGGCGCGTGTTCGCTGGTGCAGTATCAGCCCACGCAGACCATCGGCAGCGTCCGCACGGATGAAGGATACCGTTTGGAGCGCGAGTTTGACCGCAGCAGCGAAGACGGCACACTGGTTATCATGGTATTTTCGGGCGGCGGGACGCGCGCTGCGGCGTTGGGTTACGGCGTGCTGGAAACCTTCAACCGTTATCCCGTGATGTTGGGCGGCAGGCGCACCACGCTGACTGCCGCTGCCGACATTGCATACGGCGTATCCGGCGGTTCGGTGCTGGCGATGTATTACGCCCTGCACGGCGAAGCCGCCGTTCCCCGTTTTGAAAGCCGCTTTTTGAAGCAGAATTTTCAGAGGCTGATACTGAAACAAACGCTTTCGTTTGCCAATATGCCCCGTCTTGCCTCGCCTGAATTCGGCAGGGGCGATTTGTTGCAGGAGCAGTTTGAAAACACCTTGTTCGGGCATATTACTTTCGGTGATTTGGTGCGCGGCCGCAAAGGTCCGTTTGCCGTTATCAGCGCAACCGACATGGCATCGGGGCAGCGGCTGGACTACACGCAGGAAGATTTTGACCGCCTGTGTCTGAACCTTTCCGATTTGCGCGTGGCACGGGCAGTGGCATCATCCAGTGCCGTACCGATGCTGTTTGCACCGCTCACACTCAACAACAACAGCGGCAATTGCGGCTACACGCTGCCCAAGCGCATCCGTTTCGCCATCAACCAAGGCGAAAAGCACGATGATTTGCAGCAGCAGACCCGTAAAGAACTGGTTGCCAACACGTTTTACGCCGACAGCAAAGCCCGCCCCTATCTGCATCTGGTGGACGGCGGGCTGACCGACAACCTCGGCTTGCAGCATCTTTTGGAGATGCGCGATATTTACCCCAACAGCTCGTTGGAAGCGCAGATTGCCGACCGCGACATCCGCCGCGTCATCATCATCAGCGTCAATGCAAAAAACAACCCAAGCGACACCATCAGCACCACGGCTGCCGTCCCCTCGTTTCGCAGCATGCTCAACGCCGTGGTGGACATCCCCATCGCCCAGCGTTCGCAGGAAACGCTGCGCCGTTTCCGCGAACTGGCGGACAATTGGAACGCCGCGCAGAAAAACGCCGAAAAGCCCATCCCCATGCACTTTGTCAGCCTGAACCTGCATGATTTGCCGCCATCTGATTTCCGCACGCGCGTGCTGAACATCCCTACCACCTATTACCTGCCGCCCGCCAGCATAGACGACTTAAAACGCGCCGCACGGCTGCTGGTGGAACAGTCCGGCGAGTTCCGGCAATTGATGAAAGAAATAGGGGTAGGGCAGCCTGAAAACACTGCTGCCCAATAATAGGGCGGTACTCGTTATCCGCGCGTTGTCCAAAGGCAGCCTGAAACCGCGTGGGCAGCAAGTGCCCACCCTACGGAAATCGGTGTTGCGGGTATCAATTTCTATGCAAGGCAGCCTGAAACTGCGCGGATAACGTCCGCCCGATGAACCCAATCCCTTTCAGGCTGCCTTAATTCTGCCCTCCTATCCAAAAGGATTCCCCATGCACGCCCTGATTATCGGTGCCACCGGTGCCACCGGCCGCAGCCTGACCGCACAGCTGCTGGCAGACCCCGCCTGCACCCGCATTACCGCCTTCGTGCGCCGCCCAAGTGGCATCAGCCATCCCAAATTCACCGAAGAAACCGTTGATTTTAACCGCCCCGACACATGGTCGGACAAAGTGCGCGGCGATGCCGCCTTTTCCTGCATGGGTACGACACTGAAAGCCGCAGGCAGCAAAGAAGCACAGTTTAAAATTGACCACGATTACCAGCTTGCCTTTGCCCGCGCCGCCGCCGAAAACGGCGTGCCTGCGCTGGTTTTGGTATCGGCGGCAGGCGCGGATGCACGCAGCCGCCTGTTTTATCCGCGCATGAAAGGAGAATTGGAAAACGCCGTCTCCGCGCTGCCGTTTGCCAAACTCGCCATCCTGCGCCCGCCCCTGCTTGTGCGCGAAAACAGCGACCGCCCTAGCGAACGCTGGGCAGTCGCCGTTATGAACGCGCTGAACCGCATCGGCATCCTGCCCGCGCAAAAGCCGATGCCGACTGCCGTGCTGGCCCGAGCCATGTGCCGCGCCGCCGCTGAATGCCGAGGGCGGCAGGTGCTGGCAGCGGCAGAGATTTGGCAGTGGGGCGACAGCCGTTCTCAGGCAGCCTGAAACACCGAAACCCCTTATAATCCATCCGGTTCTAACTGTCCTCAACCCAATCATGACCCATCCGAACACTTCTTTATTGGAACGCTGGTTCAAGCTCGCCGAAAAAGGCACAAACGCGCGCACCGAAATTTTGGCCGGTTTCACCACCTTCCTGACCATGTGCTACATCGTCATCCTCAACCCCGCCACCCTGTCGCAGGCAGGCATGGATTTTGGCGCAGTGTTCGTGGCGACCTGTATCTCCGCCGCCATCGGCTGCTTCATCATGGGCGCATTGGCGAACTATCCCATCGCACTCGCCCCCGGTGTGGGGCTGAACGCTTATTTCACCTATACCGTGATACTGGGCATGGGGGTGCCTTGGCAGGTTGCACTGGCGGCCGTGTTTGTTTCAGGCTGCGTGTTTATCGCATTCAGTCTGTTAAAAGTGCGCGAAATGCTGGTGAATGCCCTGCCGATGAGCCTGAAAATGGCGATTGCGGCAGGCATCGGCTTGTTTCTCGCCCTCATCGCCCTGAAAGGCGCGGGCGTGGTGGTTGCCAGCGAAGCAACCCTTTTGAAAATGGGAGATTTTTTTGTCATACGGAATGGTGCGAAGTTGCCGAACTGGCCCGTGCTGCTGGCCATGCTGGGGCTGTTTCTCACCATCGCCCTAGATTATTACCGTGTGCGCGGCGCAATCATCATCAGCATTTTCGCCATCACCGCCGCCGCATGGGGGTTGGGTCTCACCCAAATCAAAAGTGTGGTATCCGCCGTGCCCAGCATTGCCCCCACGCTGATGGCGATGGATTTCCGGCACCTGTTTTCAGGCAGCCTGATTGCCGTGATATTCGTGTTTTTTCTGGTGGACTTGTTTGACAGCACCGGCACATTGGTCGGGGTGTCGCACCGTGCCGGGCTTTTGGATGAAAACGGACACCTGCCGCGCCTGAAAAAAGCCCTGTTTGCCGACAGCATCGCCATTGTGGCAGGTGCGGCCTTGGGTACATCATCCACCACGCCGTATATTGAAAGCGCATCGGGCGTGGCGGCGGGCGGGCGCACCGGACTCACCGCCGTTACGGTCGGCGTGCTGATGCTCGCCTGCCTGTGGTTTTCGCCGCTGGCACAGGCCGTGCCGCCGTTTGCCACTGCCCCCGCACTGCTGTATATCGGCGTGCAGATGATGCGCTCCGCCACCGAAATAAACTGGGCAGACATTACCGAAGCCGCCCCCGCCTTCCTCACCATCGCCTTTATGCCGTTTTCCTATTCCATCGCAGACGGCATCGCCATGGGGTTCGTCAGCTATGCCGCCATCAAACTCCTGTGCCGCCGCCGGCGCGACGTGCCGCCGATGGTGTGGCTGGTTGCCGTTGCGTGGCTGGCAAAATTTTGGTTTTTGGGCGCGTGAAACCGCAAAGCGGAAGTAGTACGCTCCGCCCCCGAAGGCAGCCTGAGACCTTTGCAAAACCCCAGATTTGAGCGCAGTTCAAAGCAATAGCATCGCATAATGCGCAGAGAATATTGAAATATTTTCAAGCATTAGAGAAGCGCATTGCGAAGAAATGTGCCAAAGATGGGGATTTTGCAAAGGTCTCAGCCTGAAAACGCGCGGGCATCCATGCCTATTCCACGAAAGCAGAAAACCGCTTGAAGCTCTTCCTTCAAGCGGTTTCCCTTTTCAGGCTGCCCGATTGCCGTGCAAATTCCTACTGCATCTGCACCGAACCGCGGATGCTCTGGCGGATTTCGCGCATTCCTCCGTCCGTATCCATCACCGGCACGGCACGGCTTTTCAGGCTTGCCGCCACCGGTGCGGCAGCATACAGGGCAGCACCCATGCCCTCGTCCGAATTTTCAAACGACTGCGTAAGCTGCACACGCACGATTTTGTAGCCCGAAAAACCAAGCGACCTGCTCACGCTCTGCGCCCGCCTCCGGAACGCCTGCAAAGCCTTTTCGCTGGCTTCTTCCACCGCCGCCGCATATTTTTTCGGCGACACGCTGAACGACACCCCGTCCAGCATCGCCTCCTTCTGGCTGTCTGCCGCCAGCTTCGCCAGCGCACCGAAATCCCGACTTTTCACGCGGATTTCAGCCGTATCCGTCCAAGCCTTGATGGCGGCATGTTTGTCGTCATACTGCGGATACACGCTGCGGTTGCCCGATTCGGTCTCAAAATCCTTGTTCGCCTTTGCCCGCGCCAGCACCGCATTTAACCGCTCCGTAACCCTGCTGCTTGCCGCCTGCCGCGAAGCCGCCGTTTCCTGCACACGCAGAACCACCGACATCGTATCGTTCGGCACACGCACAGACGCGCTCTCGTCAAATTCCGCAATGTTGTAGTGCAGCTCCTCCGCCTGTGCAGGCACGGCAGCCAGCATCCCAGCCGCCAGCGCGGCCAAAGTACGTTTCCCAAATTTCATCGTTTCAAAACCTTTCCGTTCAAAAAACGCCTTTCAGGCAGCCTGAAAGGCCGGTTGCGGCAAACATAAGCAGAAACCTTTGCAAAATCCCCCCCTCTAACGTTTGAAAATGTCTCAATAGTATCTGCGCATTCTGCGCTGCCATTGCTTTGAATTGCGCCCAAATCTGAGGTTTTGCAAAGGTATCGGGCATTATAATTCCCAAACGCCGCGTTTAAAGAAAAAACATGCTATGATGCGCGCCTTTCAAAAAACAGGCTTCGGAACAACAGATTCCGGAAAAAACAGCGGCTCAAATTAAAAAGAGAGGTAAGCATGACTAAAAAGAAACTGACCGAAAAAGATATCCTCGCATGGAAAGGCCCAGAATCCGATTACATGAACGAGCAGCATCTCGCCTTTTTCCGCGAGCTGCTGACCCAACAGCAGGACGAACTGATAAACAAAGCAGGAGAAACCACCGGCCGGATGCAGAGCCACGAAACCGCTGCCGACCCTGCCGACCGCGCCTCGCAGGAAGAAGAATACGCCCTTGATTTGCGCGCCCGCGACCGCGAACGCAAGCTGCTCGCCAAAATCCAAGCCTCCCTGCGCGCCATAGACGAAGGCGAATACGGCTACTGCCAAGACACGGGCGAACCCATCGGCCTGCGCCGCCTGCTCGCCCGTCCCACCGCCACCCTGTCGGTAGAAGCCCAAGAACGCCGCGAACGGATAAAAAAACAATTTGCCGACTAACCCCGCCCCTGCCCGATACGCCCTATCGGGCATTGTTCCGTCCAAGGCAGCCTGAGACCTTTGCAAAATCCCCATCTTTGGCCCATTTCTTCGCAATGCGCTTCTCTAACGCTTGAAAATATTTCAATATTCTCTGCGCGTTTTGCGATGCTGTTGCTTTGAACTGTACTCAAAGCTGAGGTTTTGCAAAGGTCTCAGCCTGAAAACGTATGCACACACACAAACACTACGAAAACTTTCCCGTCGGCTCACTGCTGCTGCCGCACCGCCTGCGCCGCCCCATCCACGCCGTGTACGCCTTCGCCCGCACCGCAGACGACATTGCCGATGAAGGCGACGGCACGCCCGAACAGCGCCGCAGCCGGCTCGCCGCCATGCAGGCGGAACTCGACCGCATCCGCGCAGGCGAAACCCCGCACACCGAACTGATGAAGCGGCTTGCCGAGCACGCCGTCAAGCCGTTTGCCCTTCCTGTCCAACCGTTTGACGACCTGCTCTCCGCCTTCATGCAGGACACCGAACAGATGCGCTACCGGAACTTCGCCGATTTGGTGGACTACGCCCGCCGCTCCGCCAATCCGGTCGGACGCATCATCCTGCATCTGAACGGTACAAAAGACCCGCGCGCCATCGCCCAAAGCGACGGCATCTGCACCGCCTTGCAGCTCGTCAATTTTTGGCAGGACATCGCCGCCGACTGGCAAAAAGGGCGCATCTATCTGCCGCAGGACGACATGGAAAAATACGGCGTTGCCGAAGCAGACATCGCGCGCGGCGAAATGACCCCGCAGATGCGCCGCCTGATTGCCGCCGAATGCGAGCGTGCCAAAAATATCCTTTATGCAGGCGCACCTTTGGGCAAAACCCTGAAAGGGCGGCTGGGCATGGAAGTGCGGATGATAGTGCTGGGCGGTGCGCGTATTTTGGAAAAAATCGCGCAGAATGGGTACGACGTATTCCGAAAACGCCCTGTGCTGGAATGGCGCGACTGGCTGCTTATCGTCAAACGCGCATGGCAGAAGAAATAAACCGGCAGACAGATGATTGATGCACATTACGCCGGTTGCTTTCAGACGGTTTCAGGCTGCCTTCTGGTGCGGAACGCGGGGCAGCCTGAAAAAAATTTACACGGAAGATGCAAAAAACGTTTGACAGCGGGTGCGTCATGCAGACATAATCCGCCCGTCTGATCGCGAAAGCGGTTGGACGTTTTCTCCTCTATTTCTCCTTTGTAGACTTAGCGCCTATCCACGCCTGATAGGCGCATTTTTTTGCGTGTGTATTCTGTCCGCCCAAACGGTAACCCGAGGCCTTTGCAAAACCCTTATCTTTGTGCAGTTCTCTGCGTGTTCTGAATGCTATGGCCGACACACGTAAAAACTGATACGCGCAATGCCGGTTTCCGTAGGGTGGATACTTGCTGCCCATGCGTTCCACCTTCCGCCAAAGGCAGCCTGAAAACGCGTGGACAGCAAGTATCCATCCTGCAAATATAGTGGATTAAAATAAAAATGAGACAAGGCGGCGAGCCGCAAGGCGTACAGGTAGTACGTCAAGGCGAGCCAACGCCGTATCATTGCGATTTTAATCCACTATACATTGGTCATATCAGTTTGGAACTGTGCGCCAATCCGAAGTTTTGCAAAGGTTTCAAACCGTTTCAGGCTGCCGGAACGCGGCTGCACACGGGGCATTGCGGGTTTTTGCGGATGGCAAACTGCTGCCATGTGCCGCTGAGGGCGCTGTAATGTTTCAGCACGCCGCTGTCAGTGGGCAAACCGATGATGAGTTTCAGGGTTTCTGCCGCCTGCATCGCTCCAATGATGCCGACCAGCGGGGAGAATACGCCGAACAGGGCGCATGCGCCGTCATCGGCGTTTTCTTCGGGGAAAAGGCAGGCGTAGCACGGTTCGTTTGGCAGGTGGGGGCGGTAGACGGCAAGCTGCCCGTCAAACCGTGCCGCCGCACCCGATACCAGCGGCCTACCGGCAGCAACGGCGGCGGCATTCACGGTCTGGCGGGTGGCGAAATTGTCGCTGCAATCCAAAACGGCATCGCAGCGCGGAACAAGTTGTGCCAATGCATCTGTATCCAACCGTCCGTGGCATTCGATGCGGCAGCCTGAATTGAGCTTTTGCAGCGCGGCTTTCATGGTTTCGCTTTTCAGGCTGCCTATGTCGGTTTCGCGGAAGCAGACTTGGCGTTGCAGGTTGGTTTCGTCTATTTTGTCACCGTCGGCAATCAGGAGGGTGCCGATGCCCGATGCGGCCAGATAGGGCAGGGCAGCCGCGCCTAGTCCGCCACAGCCGACTGCCAGCACGGTTGCGTCGAGAAGTTTCTGCTGTCCTTCCAAGCCGATTTCGTCCAATAAAATATGGCGGCTGTACCGCAGCAGCAGGTGGTCGTCCATGTGTCTCTCCAAAAAATTCCGGCACGGATTATAGTGGATTGAAACCGCAATGCCCTTGTGTCGGCCTATGGGTTCGGGATAAGGCCGTAAACGGCAAGACGGTTTTTTGCCGACCGCATAAGAGCGGATGCGCGCAACGCTGTTTCCGTAGAACAGGCATTTGCTGTCCACGCGTTTCAGGCTGCCTGAAAGGTTTCTCCATCTCTAATCCCGAATCCGCGTTGGCGTACTACCCATATTCCGCGAGCTGCCGCCTTGCGCAGCATTTTTATTTCAATCCACTATAATTGCGGCTGTTTTTGCAGCAGGCAGCCTGAAAGCTATGTCCGATTCCGCCCCGATAATCCGCCCCGCCGAAGTGTGCGATGCCGCCGCCCTTGCCGCTTTGGATGCACGCAGCAATCCGCACCCGTGGACGGCGGCGCAGTTTCAGGCTGCCTTGGCGCAGCCGTGCGATACCGTGTTGTTGGCGGAAGACGGCGGCGGACGGTTGCTCGGCTTCATTGTGTGGCGGCGTGTGGCAGACGAAATGGAGCTGCACTTGATTGCTGCTGCGCCCGAATGCCGCCGTCAAGGCATTGCCTCCGCGTTGCTGCGGAAAATGTTTCAGGCTGCCCGTGAAGCCTGTGTGGCACGGCTGTTTTTGGAAGTGCGTGCGGGCAATGCCGCCGCGCAGGCCCTATACGCCAAACACGGTTTTTGTACCATTGCCGTCCGCAAACGTTATTACGACGGAACGGAAGACGCGCTCATTATGGAGAAAATATGCTGAACAGCCGATACGTCCACCTGCACGACGCGTTGGGCTTAGGCCCGATGTGGTTGGACCGTCGCGCCGAAATCCGCCGCGATACACCGCAAAACAGCGTTCCAGGCAGTCTGAAAACTGCGGAACAGACTCTGCCCGCATCCGAACACGAAGGCAGCCTGAAAACCGGACATACGCCGCAAACCCTGTCGCATGCGGCGCACGGCTCGGCACTGGAACGCCTGCGCCGCCGTGCGGATGAAACTGCCGCCCCGCCCGCTGCCCCAACCCTGCCTGCCGAAGGGGAAGGGCAGCCTGAAACCCTGCCCGCCCGCCGCGCCAAAGTGATGGTGATGAGCGTTTGCCCTTCGCTTGCGGATGCGGCAGCGGGACGGCTGTTCAGCGGCGAAGACGGTGTGTTGCTGGACAAAATGCTGGCGGCAATCGGGCTTGAACCCGAAGAGGCATACCGCAGCACGTGGTTGAAAAACCTGCCCGATTTCAACCCGCATCCCGATGCCGAAGCTGTTGCCGCCGCCGCCGGCCGCGTGGCGCAGGAATGGCACGAGAGCGGCGTGCAGGCCATGCTGCTGCTCGGCGATTTTTTCCAGCGTGAAGAAGTGCGCGCACATTTGGCGGAATTTGCGCCCGAACGATGCTGCTTCCACATTGCCCACCCGCTGCGGATTGCGGGCAACCCCAAACTGAAACGCGCTGCGTGGGAAACGCTGCAAACGCTGCGACAGGTGTTGGCGGCGTAGAACGTAAAAAATGCTTGACAAGATTTAACTATCTTGTATAATCCGCCACTTATTCCCCGATAGCTCAGTCGGTAGAGCGACGGACTGTTAATCCGCAGGTCCCTGGTTCGAGCCCAGGTCGGGGAGCCAGATATAAAAAAGCCAAGTTTTGTAACTTGGCTTTTTTGCGTGCCTGGTATTTTCAGGCTGCCTTATGTGGGATAGGGCGGGCACTTGCCGCCCGCGCATTCTGTATCCCAATGGTGATCCCAATGGTGTTTTGAAAACGCGTGGGCATAAATGCCCACCCTACGCAGGACACAGGGCCAGATTGGGAATTCGGTTTTCAGGCTGCCCGAACCCCGTCTTTCCTTATTCCCACTCAATCGTGGCGGGCGGTTTGCCGCTCACGTCGTACACCACGCGGTTGATGCCGCGCACTTCGTTGATGATGCGGTTGGACACTTTGCCCAAGAGCGAGTAGGGCAGTTCGGCCCAGTGTGCGGTCATGAAGTCGCTGGTAATCACGGCGCGCAGGGCGACCACATAGTCATAAGTTCGCCCGTCGCCCATCACGCCCACGGATTTCACGGGCAGGAACACGGCAAATGCCTGGCTGGTGAGGTCATACCACGACTTGCCCGTTTCCGCATCCACCGTGTTTCGCAGTTCTTCAATAAAAATATCGTCCGCGCGGCGCAGCAGGTCGGCGTATTCGCGCTTCACTTCGCCCAGAATCCGCACGCCCAAGCCGGGGCCGGGGAAGGGGTGGCGGTACACCATTTCGCGCGGCAGGCCGAGCGCTACGCCCAGTTCGCGCACTTCGTCTTTGAACAAATCGCGCAGCGGTTCGAGCAGTTTCAGCTTCATGTTTTCGGGTAGCCCGCCCACATTGTGGTGCGATTTGATGGCGTGGGCTTTTTTGGTTTTCGCGCCGGCGGATTCAATCACGTCGGGGTAAATCGTGCCTTGCGCCAGCCATTTGGCGTTGGTGAGTTTTTTCTCTTCGGCGTCAAATACTTCGATAAATTCTGCGCCGATGATTTTGCGCTTCTGCTCGGGGTCGGTAACGCCGGCGAGTTTCGTCATAAACTGTTCGCTGGCATCCACGTGAATCACGCGTACGCCCAAGTTGTCGGCAAACATTTTCATCACGTTTTCGGCTTCGTTCAGGCGCAGCAGGCCGTGATCGACGAATACGCAGGTGAGCTGGTCGCCGATGGCGCGGTGGATGAGCGCGGCGGCCACGGAGGAATCCACGCCGCCGGACAAGCCCAAAATCACTTCGTCGCTGCCGACTTGTTCGCGGATTTTGGCCACGGCTTCGTCGATGTAGTTCGGCATGGTCCAGCTGGGCTGTGCGCCGCAGATGTTGAGCACGAAGCGGTTGATGAGGGCGCGGCCTTGTTTGGTGTGGGTGACTTCGGGGTGGAATTGGATGCCGTAGAAGTGTTTATCTGCGTTTTCCATCATGGCGATGGGGCAGGAGGGCGTGCTGCCGATGGTGCGGAAGTTTTCAGGCAGCCTGCACACTTTGTCGCCGTGGCTCATCCACACGTCCAGCGTGTTCGGCGCGCCGTCTTGAATGCCGCTGGTGAGCGCGCTGTCTTGCGTTTGCACTTGCGCGTAGCCGAATTCGCGCTGGTTGCCTGCCTGCACTTCGCCGCCCAAATGGTGCGCCATAAACTGCATGCCGTAGCAGATGCCGAGCACGGGCACGCCCAAATCGAACAGCCCCGTGTCGGCCTGATATTCGCTGTCGTACACAGAATTGGGGCCGCCGGAAAGGATGATGCCTTTCGGGTTGAAGGCCTTGATGTCGGCCAGCGGCATGTCGTAGGGGTGCAGCTCGCAATACACATGGGCTTCGCGCACGCGGCGGGCGATGAGCTGGGTGACTTGCGAACCGAAGTCGAGGATGAGGATTTTGTCTTGGACGGGCATGTTAAATTTCTGTGGCGGATGGTAAATAAATTTGAAGATGTTGCGGAAATGGCAACAGGAAGAGATGGGGAAAATAATGTTGATTCTAACACGGCTTAACGCGGCTTAGTGATTTGTTTTTATGGGGAAACGGTGTCCCTTATGTTGCGCGGTTCGGATATTTTGTTGTTTTGGAAAAGGAAATAGCCTGACGGAGAGAGGGCGGCCCAAAGTATGCGTTGCGAGCCGGTTTCGTGTGCCGCGTTCGGGTTTTCTTGACGAATTCTGCCGCAACTTAATCCGCCTTTACTAAACAGGGGACGAGTCCTATAATTCCGCTGAGTTTCTAGGCAGCAAAACAAACCGGCGGCAAGAAGCCGGCAAGTGGGAACCTGGCAAGCGTTTGGGGTATGCGGTCTTTGTGCGAGACATATTACCCGTTTCAAATTTTCCGACGGCTCTTGGCAGCCGTTTTACAAACCTTAGGAGCTTTAAGAATGAATTACGATAACGCTGTATCTCAGATGTTGAACGTTGACGGCGCATTGGCTGCCGCCGTGGTGGATTTTTCCAGCGGTATGCTGCTGGCCGGTGGCGGTTCTGCTGCGATTGATTTGGAGATTGCCGCTGCCGGTAACACCGAAGTAATGCGTGCCAAAATGAAAACCATGCAGATGCTTGGCTTGAAAGACAGCATTGAAGACATCTTGATTACTTTGGGCAAACAGTATCACCTGCTGCGTCCGCTGGCCAAACACGAAGGTCTGTTCCTGTATTCCGTGTTGGATCGCTCCAAATCTAACTTGGCTTTGGCTCGCCGCTCTCTGATTGATACCGAAAACGCGTTGAGCTAAATCCGCGCTGTTGGTTTTGAAACCGAATAGTTACGGCTATTCGGTTTTTTCGCGGCGTTTGTTCGGCATAGAATAGCAATTCTAGAATAATCAATACGTCGGAATCACTTCGCGGCACGTTGCGGGATTTTTGCGGCAGTTTGGCAGATTTTGCTAGACTTTCCGCTGCAACTTCGGGAAAATTCCGCTTTTCTGTGCCCAAACTGCACAGACTGCGCGCGGCGCAGGCAGGAATTTTGCCCCAAATGTGTTTCAGGCTGCCTGAAACGGGTTTGTTTTATTTATTGACAGGAATCGAGCAAAACATGGATTTGCGAAAGCTGAAAAAACTGATTGATTTGGTTGAAGAATCGGGTATCGCCGAAATTGAAGTAACCGAGGGTGAGGAAAAGGTCCGCATCACGCGAACCGTTGCCGCGCCCGCCGTGCAGCCTGTTTACACGTCCGCACCTGCCGTAGCCGCACCGTCTGCCGCCGCTCCCGTTCAGGCTGCCGCGCCTGCCGTAGCCGCCGCGCCTGCCGCCCACGATTTGTCTGCCGCGCAGAAATCGCCGATGGTCGGTACGTTCTACCGCGCTGCCAGCCCGTCTTCCCCTGCGTTTGTGGAAGTGGGGCAGACTGTGAAGGCGGGCGACACGCTCTGTATTATTGAAGCGATGAAGCTGATGAACGAGATTGAAGCGGAAAAGTCCGGCGTTATCAAAGAAATACTGGTGGAAAACGGACAGCCTGTGGAATACGGCGAACCGCTGTTCATCATCGAATAAGGTTTCAGGCTGCCTTTTGCGGGACGGATTGCAAGGCAGCCTGAAAAAGTACCAAACACAGGAAAACCTAATCATGCTGAAAAAAGTCCTTATCGCCAACCGCGGCGAAATTGCCCTGCGCGTGCTGCGCGCCTGCCGCGAGTTGGGTATTGCCACCGTTGCCGTGCATTCCGAGGCCGACCGCGAGAGCCTGCACGTCAAGCTGGCGGACGAATCCGTGTGCATCGGTCCCGCACCTTCCGCGCAGAGTTATCTGAACATCCCCGCTCTGATTGCGGCGGCGGAAGTAACCGGTGCGGATGCCATTCATCCGGGCTATGGCTTTTTGGCGGAAAATGCCAATTTTGCCGAGCAGGTGGAACGTTCGGGTTTTGTGTTTATCGGCCCGCGCCCCGACACCATCCGCCTGATGGGCGACAAGGTTTCCGCCAAACACGCTATGCAGCAGGCAGGTGTGCCTTGTGTACCGGGTTCTGATGGCGCTCTGCCCGACAATCCCAAGGAAATCGTGAAAATTGCCGAGAAAGTCGGTTTTCCCGTCATCATCAAGGCATCGGGCGGCGGCGGCGGGCGCGGGATGCGCGTGGTGGAGAAGAAGGAAGACCTGCTCAACGCGGTGGACATGACGCGTGCCGAGGCGGAAGCCGCGTTCGGCAACCCGATGGTGTATATGGAGCGCTTTTTGCAGCGTCCGCGCCATATTGAAATCCAAGTGCTGGCGGACGAACACGGGCATGCCGTTTATTTGGGCGAGCGCGATTGTTCCATGCAGCGGCGGCATCAGAAAATCATTGAGGAAGCCCCCGCGCCGTTTGTTACCCCCAAAGAGCGCAAGACAATCGGCGAATCGTGCGTGGAGGCGTGCAAACGCATCGGCTATCGCGGTGCGGGCACGTTTGAATTTCTGTATGAAGACGGCGAATTTTTCTTTATTGAGATGAATACGCGCGTGCAGGTGGAGCACCCCGTTACCGAGCTGGTGTCGGGTGTGGACATTGTGCAGGAGCAGCTCCGCATTGCATCGGGGCTGCCGCTGCAATACACGCAGAAAGACATCGTTTTGTCAGGGCATGCGTTTGAGTGCCGCATCAATGCGGAAGACCCGTATGCGTTCATCCCCAGCCCGGGGTTAATCGAGTCCTGCCATCTGCCGGGGGGATTTGGTGTGCGTGTGGACAGCCATATTTATCAGGGCTACCGCGTGCCGAGCAATTACGACAGCCTGATCGGCAAGCTGTGCGTGCACGGTGAAGACCGCGGGCGTGCAATGGCGAAAATGCGCGGCGCGCTGGACGAGCTGGCGGTTACCGGCATCAAAACCAACACGGAGCTGCACCGCGATTTGTTCCGCGATGCGGGCTTTGCCAAAGGCGGCGTGAGTATCCATTATTTGGAACACTGGCTGGCGGAACGCAAAAAAAAGCAGCAGGGGGAATAGTTTGGTTTCAGGCTGCCTGAAACGGCGTTATAGTGGATTAAAATAAAAATGAGACAAGGCGGCGAGCCGCAAGGCGTACAGGTAGGACGTCAAGGCGAGCCAACGCCGTATCATTGCAAATTTAATCGACTATAAAAGTAGTACAGCAAGGCCGGTCAATACAGCAGCATTCCTATTTTAATTCACTATATTCCCACACATTTTCAGGCTGCTCTCCTTTGCAACGGCAGCCTGAAAACAAAAAACCGTTATGCAATCGCGCATAACGGTTTTTTTGCAGATATTAGTGGATTAAAATTGCAATGATACGGCGTTGGCTCGCCTTGACGTCCTACCTGTACGCCTTGCGGCT
>CAUQSD010000050.1:0-15774 GCA_963520685.1 uncultured Kingella sp.
ACCTGGGGGTTCTGCCCAGTATGTTTTCTATTTCGTGGTAGGCTCTGTCGCCTGACAGGGTGTAGCCTTCGGTGCTGCCTATTTTGCCGATGCCTTCTTGGTATAGTCGGGCGTCGTAGTGGTAGGCGTGGTGGTTGGGGAAGAAGGTGTGGACTTCGGTTGGTAGGCGGGGAAATATCTGTGGGGCGGGCAGTACCAGTCTGCCGTCGGTGCCGATGTGCGGGGGTCTGATGGGGTGGCGGGGTGCTTCGGGGGCAGCTTGGCTTTGGGGGATGTGGGCAAATAGGACGCAAAGGAGGGTGAATAGGGTTAGCAGGATGTGTGGGGAGACGAGTGGTTTTTTCATGGTTGTTTCCCTTAGGGCGAAGAAAGTGTTTGGTTTTGGTGTGGCCCTGTGTGGTTTCAGGCTGCCTGTGAGCTGGGGCAGCCTGAACGGTTTTTTGGGTATCTGCGGGATTAGCTGCGGGTCCAGTCGGTCTTGCCTGCGCTGTCGCGGAGGGTGATGCCTTCTTCGGCCAGAAGGTCGCGGATGCGGTCGGATTCTGCCCAGTTCTTTTCGGCTCGGGCGCGGTTGCGTTGGGCGATGAGTGCTTCTATGGCTTCGGGGCTGAGGTCGCCGTCTGTTTGGGCGGGGCTGTTTTGCAGGTAGGCTTGGGGGGGGCGTTGTAACAGTCCCAGTGTGCCGGCTAGGGCTTTCAGGCTGCCTGTGAGGTGGGGGGAGTGGGTGCGGTTGGCTTCGCCGGCAAGTTCGAATAGGACGGATACGGCTTCTACTGTGCCGAAGTCGTCGTTCATGGCGGCATGGAAGCGGCGGGTGTGTTCGGGGGCGGCTTCGGCGGGATTAACGGGAACGGGGGGGATGTTGGCGAGGGTGTTGTACAGTTTGGTTAGGGCGTGCCGGGCGTCTTCCAGATGGCTTTCGGCGTAATTGAGGGGGCTGCGGTAGTGGGCGCGCAGGATGAAGTAGCGGATGACTTCGGGGTCGTAGTGTTTTAATACGTCGCGGATGGTGAAGAAGTTGCCTTGGGATTTGGACATCTTCTCTCCGTCTACGCGGATGAAGCCGTTGTGCAGCCAGTAGCGGACGTGGCTTTCGGTGGGGGGGCTGCCTGAATCGGCGTTGGTGCGGCCGAGCCCGCCGTGGGCGCCGCAGCTTTGGGCGATTTCGTTTTCGTGGTGGGGAAATTGGAGGTCTGCTCCGCCTCCGTGTAGGTCAAAGGTGGTGCCGAGCAGTTCCCGTCCCATGGCGGAACATTCTATGTGCCAGCCGGGACGGCCTAAACCCCACGGGCTTTCCCATGCGGGTTCGCCGGGTTTGGCGCTTTTCCAGAGGACGAAGTCTAGGGGGTCGCGTTTGTGGCTGTCTATTTCTATGCGTTCTCCTGCGCGCAAGTCGTCGGGGTTTTTGCCGGAGAGTTGGCCGTAGGGGGGAAAGCTGCGTACGCTGTAATAGACGTCGCCGTTCTCGGCGGCGTAGGCTTTGCCGTTCTCTTGCAGCTTTTGAATCATTGCTATCATCTGTCCGATGTGTTCGGTGGCTTTGGGTTCGTAATCGGGGGGCAATACGCCTAGGGCGGCAGCATCTTCGTGCATGGCGAGGATGAAACGGGTGGTGAGCTCGGTGATGCTTTCGCGGTTTTGGGCGGCGCGGGCGATGATTTTGTCGTCTATGTCGGTAATGTTGCGTACGTAGGTGAGGGGGTAGCCGATGTGTTTTAACCAGCGGGCAATCATGTCGAATACGACCAGTACGCGGGCGTGTCCGAGGTGGCAGTAGTCGTATACGGTCATCCCGCAGACGTACATTCTGACGTTTTTCGGGTCAAGGGGGACAAAGGGTTCTTTGCGGCGGGTGAGGGTGTTGTAAACGGTCAGTTCGGTCATGGCTTGGGTCTGTATCGGAATGGAAAATCGGAATGGAAAAAGAGAAAAGGCTGCCTGTTTGGGCTGGGGCAGCCTGAACGGCGGCGGAACGGGCTGCCTATGCGGAAATTGAAATTAAAGAGGGGTTAGTAGGTTTTGGCGGGGTATTCGCACAAGTCGTTGATGATGCAGGTGCGGCATTGGGGTTTTTGGGCTTTGCAGGTGTAGCGGCCGTGCAGGATGAGCCAGTGGTGGGCGTTGTGCAGAAATTCTTTGGGCGTGTATCTGGTCAGTTTGTCTTCCACTTCGCGTACGGTTTTGCCGGGGGCGAGACGGGTGCGGTTGGCTACGCGGAAGATGTGGGTGTCTACTGCGATAACGGGTTGGCCGAAGGCGGTGTTCAACACGACGTTGGCGGTTTTGCGGCCGACTCCGGGCAGCTCTTCCAGCTCTTCGCGGGTGCGGGGGACTTCGCCGCCGTGTTTTTCCAAAAGCTGCCGGCTGGTTTGGAGAATGTGGCGGGATTTGCTCCGGTATAGACCGATGGTTTTGGTGTGTTCCATGATGCCGTCCAAACCGAGGTCCAGCATGGCCTGCGGGGTGTTGGCAACGGGGAACAAACCGGCGGTGGCTTTGTTTACGCCTTTGTCGGTGGACTGCGCGGAGAGCAGCACGGCTATCAGAAGCTCAAACGGGCTGTTGTAGTGCAGCTCGGTGGTGGGGTTGGGATTGGCTTCGCGCAGGCGTTCGAAGATTTGGCGGCGGATGTGTTGGTTCATGTGCGGGATGTTTGGGGCGGCCTGAAAACGGTTTCAGGCTGCCTGCGGGTTATTTTTTCACCAGCCACCGGCCTTTGCGTTTAATCAGGCGGACTTTTTGGGTGTTGGTTTCGCGGCCGCTGCGGTAGAAAAATTCTACGTTGCATTCGAACACGCCGTCTGTGATGCCGCCCTGCACTTTTTTGCACGGTTTGGCGATGGTGAGCATGGCATCCTTGGCATCGTCGGGCATATCTCTTCTGATAGCTTCTTTTACATAGTTTTCTATCGGCGGCACGATGGTGAAGTCGTAATTCTTGTTCACATACCAAATGCCGCCTGCAATCAGGGCGAAAATTATCGGTGTTCTTAATTTGCTGTCCATCAATGTGTCTCCTTAATATTTGGTCGGGACGGGTTTTTGGATTTCAGGCTGCCTGAAAGGCTGTTCTGCTTCGGGCTTACTCGGCTTTCAATACGGTGGTATCGGTTTGCGGGGAGGCGGGGGTTTCAGGCTGCCTGTCGGCGGCTTCGGCCTGCGCCTGCCGTTTTTTCTCTGCCAGATATTGCCCGATTGCCTGCACCAGCGCGTGCGTGCCTTCTTGGGCAAGCGCGCTGGTTTCAAACAGGCGGGGGGTTTCGGTGTCAAAGCCGAAGCGGTCGTCCGGCTCGGGGAACTGCCAGCCGGTTGCCTGCAAAAAGGCGGCTTTGCGTTCGGCGGCCTGTTCGGGGGTGAGCAGGTCTGTTTTGTTCAACACCAGCCAGCGCGGTTTGGCATACAGCGCGGGGTCGTATTTGCGCAATTCGTCTGCAATGGCGAGGGCTTCGGCGGCGGGGTCGGCGGCTTCGTCAAACGGTGCCAAATCCACCACGTGCAGCAGCAGCCCTGTGCGCGAGAGGTGTTTCAAAAAGCGGTGTCCCAGCCCTGCGCCTTCGGCTGCGCCTTCAATCAGGCCGGGGATGTCGGCCATGACGAAGCTCTGGTTTTCGTCCAGCCGAACCACGCCGAGATTGGGGTGCAGGGTGGTGAAGGGATAGTCGGCAACTTTGGGGCGGGCGGCGGAAACGGCGCGGATGAGGGTGGACTTGCCTGCGTTGGGCATGCCCAAAAGCCCTACGTCGGCCAGCACTTTGAGTTCCAGCATCAGGCTGCGGGTTTCGCCTTCTTCGCCGGGGGTGAACTGGCGCGGGGCGCGGTTTACGGAGGATTTGAAGTGCAGGTTGCCCAAACCGCCCCTGCCGCCGCGCGCGAGCAGGGCGCGCTGGCCGTGGTGGGTGAGGTCGGCGATGAGTTCGTCGGTGTCTGTGTCGCGGATGAGCGTGCCGACGGGCATTTTCAGTTCGATGTCGTCCGCGCCTGCGCCGTAGCGGTCGGAACCGTGGCCTTTTTCGCCGTTTTTGGCGCGGTATTTTTTGACAAAGCGGTATTCAACCAAGGTGTTGACGTTTTCGTCTGCCACGGCATACACGCTGCCGCCGCGTCCGCCGTCGCCGCCGTCGGGTCCGCCGCGCGGGACGAATTTTTCGCGCCGGAAACTGGCTGCGCCGTTGCCGCCGCGTCCGCCGGAAACTTCTATCTTGGCTTCGTCTATAAATTTCATGCTGCTGTTTCCTGTGTGTGTTGCTGTTTCAGGCTGCCTTGGCGGCTTAGGGTTGGGCGGCGGCATCGGCGGTTTTTGCGGTGCGGTTCTTTGCACGCGGGCGGCTTTCAGGCTGCCCCAAACTTTGGGCGGCGCATTATACCGTGTTCGGCGGCAGACGGTTAGGGTTTGTTAATATTTGGAAAAACATGCCAAGGCAGCCTGAATGCCAATCGCGCTTTCAGGCTGCCCTGCCCGCTTCAATCCCGTACAATCCGCTTTTTTCAGGCTGCCTGAAAACGCAGCGGGCAGCAAATGCCCTTCCAAGACCGCCGTTCAAAAGCTGCCTGCACACCAACCGACAAGGAAACCGTTATGGACATCACCCGTCTGCTCACCCGCCGTTATGCCGCCAAAAAATTCAATCCCGACAAAAAAATCCCCGCTGCCGATTTTGAACAGATTAAAGCCGCGCTGCGCTATGCGCCCTCCTCCGTAAACATCCAGCCGTGGCACTTCACGGTTGCCGACGATGCGGCAGGGAAGGCACGCATCGCCCGCTGCGCCGCCGCGTTCCCGCCCAATATGGCCAAAATCACAGACGCATCGCACGTGGTCGTCATCGCCGCGCGCACCCGTGCCGACGAAGAATTTTTGGCACAGATTCTGGCGCAGGAAACGGCAGACGGCCGCTATGCCGCTGCCAAACACGCCGCGCGCGCCGATGCCGTGCGCCGCACTTTCACCGCACTGCACCGCGACACCCTGCAAGACGAAGCGCGCTGGCTGTCGGAACAGGCGCACATCAGTTTGGGCTTTGCGCTGTTTGCCGCCGCCGCTTTGGGCATTGATGCCGTGCCGATGCAACCTGCCGACATCGCCCTGCTGGACACCGATTTGGGGCTGGCGGAAAAAGGCTTCCAAGCCGTTGCCCTTGCCGCTTTCGGCTACCGCGCCGAAGACGATTTCAACGCTGCCCTGCCCAAATCGCGCCTGCCCGAAAGCGCAGTGTTCGGCAAGGTATAGTTGATTAAAATAAAAATGAGACAAGGCGGCGAGCCGCAAGGCGTACAGGTAGTACGTCAAGGCGAGCCAACGCCGTATCATTGCGATTTTAATCGACTATATAAACGGCTTTCAGGCTGCCTCCCAAACTGCGGCGAAGGCAGCCTGAAAACCGTTTTTCCTTTATAATCCGCGCCTTTTCAACCACGCGGTTCGCAATCCTCCCGCGACAACAAAACTAAGGAATCCCATGCATACGCAGAACTTCACCTTCACCGGCGCCCAACAACGGCGCGCACTTTTTTGGCTGGTCCTGTTCCACATCGCCGTCATCGCATCCAGCAACTATCTCGTCCAATTCCCCTTCACCGTTACCCTGCCCAACGGCTTTGAAGTGCATTCCACTTGGGGCGCGCTCAGTTTCCCCTTCATCTTTCTGGCCACCGATTTAACCGTCCGCATCTTCGGGCAGCGGCTGGCGCGGCGTATCATCTTTTTTGTTATGTTCCCCGCGCTCGCCCTGTCCTACGCACTTTCCGTGCTGTTCCAAAACGGCGCATGGACGGGCTGGAACGCGCTGGCCGTCTTCGCGCTGCCCGTGTTCCGCATCGCCCTCGCCAGCTTTGCCGCCTATGCCTTCGGCCAGGTGCTGGACATATCCGTATTCAACCGCCTGCGCCGCCTCAAAGCATGGTGGGTTGCGCCCACCGCATCCATGTTTTTCGGCAACGCGGCGGATACCGTGCTGTTTTTCGGCATCGCCTTTGCCGGCAGCGCAGACCCGTTTATGGCCGCAAACTGGCCGCACATCGCCTTTGTGGACTATCTGTTCAAACTCACCATCTGCTGCGCCCTGTTCGTCCCTGCCTACGGCGTGCTGCTCAACATGCTGCTCAAACGCCTGTCCGCACTCGGACTGCATACGCAGGCGGCATAAGCCCTTCCCGCCCCGCCAAACCGTTTTCAGGCTGCCTTTCCACCCTCGGAAGGCAGCCTGAAAACGGTTTGGCGGGGCACAGGCGCATTTCCGCTATAATGCGCGCCGTTTTTCACCCCACGCACACAGGAATCCCCGCATCATGGACAAACTCAAAATCACGGGCAACGGCCCGCTCCACGGCGAAATCACCGTATCCGGCGCAAAAAACGCCGCACTGCCGCTAATGTGTGCCGGGCTGCTGACATCAGGCACGCTGCGCCTGCACAACGTCCCCATGCTGGCAGACGTAAAAACCACCCAAAAGCTGCTGCAAGGCATGGGCGCACGCGTGCTCACCGACAACATCAGCGAATTTGAAATCAACGGCGGCACGGTAAACAACACCTGCGCGCCATACGAGCTGGTCAGCACCATGCGCGCCAGCATCCTTGTTTTGGGCCCCACCCTCGCCCGCTTCGGCACGGCGGAAGTCAGCCTGCCCGGCGGCTGCGCCATCGGTGCGCGCCCCGTGGACCAGCACCTGAAAGGACTGGAAGCCTTGGGCGCGGAAATCATTTTGGAACACGGTTATGTGAAAGCCCGCGCCAAAGGCGGCAGACTCAAAGGCGGCAGGGTGGTGATGGAGATGGTAACCGTGGGCGGCACGGAAAACCTGATGATGGCCGCCGCCCTTGCCGAGGGCACGACCATCTTGGAAAACTGCGCCGTAGAACCCGAAGTGGTGGACTTGGCCGAATGCCTGGTCAAAATGGGCGCAAAAATCAACGGCATCGGCACGCCCACGCTCACAATTGAAGGCACGGACGAACTGCACGGCACAGAGCACAGCGTTGTTCCCGACCGCATAGAAGCCGGCACCTTCCTGTGCGCCGTTGCCATGGCCGGCGGCAAAGTCCTCCTCAAAAACGCCGCCCCAAAAACCATGGAAGCCGTGCTGGACAAGCTCGCCGAAGCAGGGGCGGACATCAAAACGGGCAGCGACTGGATAAGCATAGAAATGACGCGCCGCCCCAAAGCCGTAAACATCCGCACCGCCGTCCACCCCGGCTTCCCCACCGACATGCAGGCGCAGTTTATGGCCTTGAACACCGTGGCAGAGGGCAGCAGCAGAGTGGTGGAAACCATCTTTGAAAACCGCTTCATGCACGTCCCCGAACTCAACCGCATGGGCGCGCGCATCAGCGCCGAAGGCAACACCGCCGTTACCGAAGGCGTGTCGGGGCTGTCGGGCGCAACCGTGATGGCAACCGACCTGCGCGCCTCCGCCAGCCTCGTCATCGCAGGACTGGTGGCACGCGGCGAAACCACGGTGGAACGCATCTACCACTTGGACAGGGGTTACGAACACATTGAAAAGAAACTCAGCGGTGTGGGCGCAAAAATAGAGCGCGTTCGCGGCTGAAACAGGCAGAGACCTTTGCAAAACCCCAGATTTGAGTGCATCTCAAAAATAGCATCGCATCATGCGCAGAGAATATTGAAATATTTTCAAGCATTAGAGAAGCGCATTGCGAAGAAATGGGACAAAGATGGGGATTTTGCAAAGGCCTCAGGCAGGCATTGATGGCGAACGCAACATACGCAGACACTGCCCCTGCGGAAACCGGAACGGCAAACCGCCCTGTGCAAAACAGGGCGGTTTTTTGTTTGCGGCCTTATCCGAAACCCGCGTTCTGCCCACACGGTTTCAGGCAGAGACCTTTGCAAAACCCCAGATTTGAGCGCAGTTCAAAGCAACAGCATCGCAGAACGCGCAGAGAATATTGAAATATTTTCAAGCGTTCGAGAAGCGCGTTGCGAAGAAATGGGCCAAAGATGGGGATTTTGCAAAGGTCTCAGGCTGCCCTTGGACTCAGAACGCTTAGGCAACGGATGCCCCTATAAAACCTGAGCTAACGGTTTTCAGGCTGCCCCATCCGTTCCGCCCGCATCCAGCCGCGCAAGGCATTGCCCAGCCAAACCTCTTCCGCCGCATCCAGCATGGCGCGGCTTATCGGCGTTTCACGCACGGCATGCCGCCGCATAAACAGTTGTCGGGCAATGCCGGGCAGGATGTCGGCCGCCTGCGGCGGGGTGTACCACTGTCCGCCAATTTTCAGCATCACGCTGCTGCGCGCGCCTTCCAGCAGCGCTCCGCTTTGGTTGAAAAACAATACGTCAAACGCCCCCTGCCGTTCGGCCGAACGGATGGCGGCATCGTATCCGGCGCGGCAGGTGGTTTTGTGGCGGCGCAGGGGGTCGCAATCGGGCAGGACTTGGGCGGCGGTGAGATAGCGGACGCAATCGGGGACGCCCGGCAGCGGGGCGGTTTCGGTTTTCAGGCTGCCTTCGCGCTGCAAGATGAGTTTGACGCGCTGCGGGTTTCCGTCTGCCAGACCCGCCAGCGTTTGCGACACCAGCGCATCGGCGGCGGCTTCGTCAAACGGGATGTTGAGCGCGGCGGCGGAACGGGCAATCCGCTCGCGGTGCAGCGGCCAATGCGGGATGCGGCGGCATTCGGCGCGCATGGTCTCAAACAGGTCAAACTCAGGGCGCAGGCTGTGCAGGAAACGGGTTTTCCAACCGCATTCCCGATATTCGGCAGCAGACCCGCTGTCCCACACGATGCCGCTGCCCACGCCATAGCTGCCGCGCCAGCCGCCTTGGCCGTCGCCGTCCAAAAGCAGGGTGCGGATGACCACGTTCAGGCAGCCTGAAAAACCGAGCGGACGCTCCGGCGCGGGTTCAAGCAGCCCGATTGTGCCGGTGTAAAGCCCGCGAGGGGTGTTTTCCAGCGCGGCAATCCATTCCATGCTTTTACGCTTGGGTGCGCCGGTGATGCTGCCGCAGGGGAAGGCGGCACGGAGAATGGCGGCCAGAGTGGTGGCGGGCGGCAACCGTGCGGATACGCGGCTGGTCATCTGCCACACGCTGCCAAAGGCGGACACCTTGAACGGTTCGTGCACGGATACGCCGCCGATTTCGGCAATTTTGCCCAAATCGTTGCGGAGCAAATCAACAATCATGGCGTTTTCGGCGCGGTTTTTCGGGTCGGCTTGCAGGGTGCAGGCGGCTGCGCGGTCTTGGGCGGCATCGGCGTGGCGCGGGGCGGTACCCTTCATCGGTTCGCTGGCTGCCGTGCCGTCCGCGCCAATGCGTAAAAACAGTTCGGGTGAAAAACACAACACCCAACCGCCCGCGGGCAGATGCGCCAGTGCGGCATAAGGCACGGGCTGGCGCAGGCGGCGGTACAGGCGGACGGGGCTGCCGTAAGCGGCAAGATTCAGGCGCACGGTGTAGTTAATCTGATAGCAGTCGCCCGCCGCAATGCGTTCGCGGATGGTGTCCACCGTGCGGCAATAATCCGCTTCGTCCGTGTCCGGATTCAGGCTGCCGATGCCGGCAGGTTCGTGCGGTTCGTGCTGCGCCAGCCATGCGCCGGCATCGTCCAAATCTTTGCGCCGGCGGAACCATAAAACTTTCAGGCTGCCCGTGTACGCGGGATGCGCCGGCTGCCCGTGCAGGGCAAGACCCCATTCGTAATCCGCCAGCAGTGCGGCGTGCAGATGCTGCCGCCAGCCTTCGGCAAGCAGTCCGTCCAACCCGTCCGCAGCCTGCGGCGGCACAGTTTCTTCGCGCACAAAGCCGTGCAGCAGGACGGCACGGTTGGTTTGGGCATTATCAAAAAGGATGAAGGGGGCGGTATCCATAAATCAGAGAAAAAATCCAAATCATAATGAGAAAAAGTGGGCGGGCAGCCTGAACCGCCGGTTTGACGGGGCGGGTATTTATGCCGATGCGGTTTCAGGCTGCCCTATCCCGCCGCCCAAATATAGTGGATTAAAATAAAAATGAGACAAGGCGGCGAGCCGCAAGGCGTACAGGTAGTACGTCAAGGCGAGCCAACGCCGTATCACTGCGATTTTAATCCACTATATCCCACGCAAACTTCGCCATCAGCACCGCCAGCGCAACCATAAAGCCCAGCCGCAGAAACTTTGTGCCGCCGGCCACCGCCAGTCGCGCGCCCGCCAGCCCGCCGCAAAAATTCGCCGCCGCCAAAGGCAGCGCCCATGCCCACACAATGTGCCCGTGCGGCACAAAGAAACACAAAGCCGCCAGATTGGTGGTCAAATTGATGATTTTGGCAGACGCGGTGGCGGTGAGAAAATCGTAAGCAAAAAAGCGCACGAACACAAACGCCAGCAGGCTGCCCGTTCCCGGCCCCAAAACACCGTCATAAAGCCCGATGGCCGCCCCCGCCGCCAGCCCGAGCGCGTATTCCCGCCGCGTCAGCGAGCTTTGGCGCACCGCCTGCCCCAAGTCCTTCCTGCAAAACGTGTAAACCAGCATCAGCAGCATCACCGCCAACATCGCAGGCTTCATGTAACGCACCGGCACATAAGCCGCCAGCCCCGCCCCGCCGTAAGCAGCGGCAAACGCCAACAGCGCGGCAGGCAGCAGCATCCGCCACGGCACACGCACCCGATGCACAAACTGCCGCGCCGCCACCGCCGTTCCCGAAAACGAAGCCATCTTGTTCGCCCCCAGCACCGCAGCCACAGGCGTATGCGCAGGCAGCAGCCCGAACAGCGCGGGAATCTGCAAAAGCCCGCCGCCGCCCACCGCCGCATCCATCAGCCCCGCAAAAAATCCCGCCAGAACCAAACCCAACAGCAAACTATCCATGTCCCTTCCCTCCGTTATGAGACCTTTGCAAAATCCCCATCTTTGGCACATTTCTGCGCAATGCGCTTCTCTAACGCTTGAAAATATTTCAATATTATCTGCGCGTTCTGCGATGCTATTGCTTTGAAATGCGCTCAAATCTGAGGTTTTGCAAAGGTCTCGTTATGTATGATGTGCGCGGCAACGCAAAGGCAGCCTGAAAACGTTTAAAGCTTTTCAGGCTGCCTTATCTGCTCCTCAAAACCCTTCAACCGCTTATAGATAGACAAAAGCTCCACAATCGTCGTCCACGACAAAATCAGAAACTGAAACGCATCCTGCACCTTGTTAAACGCCCGCACCACCTTCTGCATCGTCCCCAAAGTCAGCAGCCCGGCCAGCAGGCTCGGCGCAAGCACGATATAAGGCACCATCACGGCAAACTGCAGATAAGACCAGCGCGCCAAATCAAAATAAAGATAATGCGCATAAAGCACATAATTATTGCGGCGCACCCGGTCAAACAGCTCGCGCACCGTTTCCGGCCGCGCCCGCGCCGCATCATCCTCGCCATACACCAATTCCTTGCGGTATGCCGCCTCAACCCGCTGGTTGATGTATTCCAATCCGGGCAGCTTCGCCCCCACCGCCGCAAGCACCGCCGTTCCCACCAGCGAAAACAGCAGCGACACAAATACCAGCGAATGCTCCACCTCCCCAATCCACGGCAGCACCCGCACCTGCCTGCTCAATTCCCACAGCAGCGGCAGAAACGCCGCCAGCGTCAGCAGCGCACGCACAAAACTTTCGCCCAGCGTTTCCATAATCTTCGCAAAGCGCATCGTATCCTCCTGAATACGCTGGGATGCCCCCTCAATATGCCGCACCTTGTCCCAATGCGACAGATAATATTCCGTCATTGCCGTGCGCCAGCGGAAAATATAATGCTTGCCCACAAATTCCAGCCCGATGGTCAGCACAATCGCAATCCCAGCAATCCGCGCAAACGCCAGCGGCAGCAGCAAAAAATCTTCCAGCGATACCGAACCGGGCTTTTTCAAAATACGCTCTATTTCATCATAAAACGTCCCAAACCAATCATTTATCTGCACATCCAACTGAACTTTGAACCAAACCCCCGCCAAAATCAGCGCCGTACAGAAAACCGACCAACCCGCCCACCGGCGGTTCAAAAAGAAACTGCGAAACATAAAACCACGCTTCAAAAAATCCAAAAAACATTTTCAGGCAGCCTGGAAACCTCAAAACAACCCAAAACACGGCTTTCAGCCTGCTGCCAAAGCCCGCCGTATGCGGCAAAAGGGCGCATCATATCCAAAACCGCCGGTCTCTGCATAGCAGCAATAAATAAAATACAATTAATAAACAATGTTATAAAAAAATATGCCAAATTTTGTCAGAAATTTCTTGCACCAGACAAAAAGTGTCTGTATTATCCTCCCCATTGCATAGCTAAACGTTTTCAAACGTATCTCCAAGGTTAAAAAAGCACATCCGCAAGCCATCTCCACTTGCCGATGTGCCTTTTTTTTATCTGCCGCGCCGGCTCGGTGTAAAATTCCATGCCCGTTTCAGGCTGCCGCAATTTGTCGGCCGCACCCGCCGCAGAAAATCAAAAGTGCCGAAATTCGTCATCAAATGCTTGTGCAAACCCCAAAACGCCTGTATTATCCACACCGTTTCATAGCAAATGTTTTTTCATCGTATTTCTCCAAAGGTTGAAAGCACGTCCGGCAAGCCATCTCCTCTTGCTGACGTGCTTTGTTTTTTGCTGAAAATACAGCAATCTGCAACCAAACTGAAAAATCCCGTGCCAATTTTCAGGCTGCCGCAATTTGTCGGCCGCCCTTGCAAAAAGCAACGCGCCTGATTAGAATGCGCTGCTTTCTCACACAGCAAATGCGCGCCGCGCGCCGCAACCGAACATCCAAAAGAAAGCACGTTCCGCCCTCCGGCGAACGTGCTTTTTTCTAAGCATTCAGCTCCGATACACAAACAAAGGGCATCCGCATGACCACACCCGCATTACTCGTTCTCGCTGACGGCAGCACCTTTCACGGCATCTCTGTCGGTTTTGACGGCTCCACTTCCGGCGAAGTCGTGTTCAACACTTCCATGACCGGCTATCAGGAAATCCTGACCGACCCGTCCTACTGCAAACAAATCGTTACCCTCACCTACCCCCACATCGGCAATACCGGCACCAACGCCGAAGACGAAGAAAGCCGCAGCGTTTATGCCGCAGGCTTGATTATCCGCGACCTGCCGTTGCTGCACAGCAACTTCCGCGCCTCCGAAAGCCTGCACGACTATTTAGTGCGCAACAAAACCGTCGCCATCGCCGACATCGACACCCGCCGCCTGACCACGCTGCTGCGTGAAAAAGGCGCACAAGGCGGCGCGATTCTGGCCGGCGCGGACGCCACGGTTGAAAAAGCGCAAGAACTCATCGCCGCGTTCGGCAGCATGGTCGGCAAAGATTTGGCAAAAGAAGTTTCCTGCCAAGAAGCCTACGAATGGACCGAAGGCGAATGGGCGCTGGGCAAAGGTTTCGTTACCCCTGCCGAACAGCCGTTCCACGTTGTTGCCTACGATTTCGGCGTAAAAACCAACATCTTGCGCATGCTTGCCGCACGCGGCTGCCGCCTGACCGTCGTCCCCGCCCAAACCAGCGCGGAAGACGTGTTGGCACTCAACCCAGACGGCGTGTTCCTCTCCAACGGCCCCGGCGACCCCGAGCCTTGCACCTACGCCATCGAAGCCGTGCAAAAACTGATGGCAAGCGGCAAACCCATCTTCGGCATCTGCTTGGGACACCAGCTCATCAGCCTCGCCATCGGCGCAAAAACCTTGAAAATGCGCTTCAGCCATCACGGCGCCAACCACCCGGTACAAGATTTGGACAGCGGCAAAGTCGTCATCACCAGCCAAAACCACGGTTTCGCCGTCGATGCCGACACCCTGCCCGCCAACGCAAGAATTACCCACAAATCCTTGTTCGACAACACCTTGCAAGGCATCGAGCTGACCGACAAACCCGTGTTCTGCTTCCAAGGCCACCCCGAAGCCAGCCCCGGCCCGCAGGATGTCGGCTATCTGTTTGACAAATTTATCCGCAATATAAAAGCAGCGAAAGGCGTTTGAAGTTTTCAGGCTGCCTTTTTAGAGACAGGCACTCGGCATCCGCTGTACACGCGTCCCGCTCCAAAGGCAGCCTGAAACCGCCCCATACCCTCAAAAGCAGACTCCGCCCCCCAACGAGACACACCATGACCGCACTTCTCACCCTGTCCCAAGTAACCAAACAATACGGCGAACAGAAAGCCGTCAATCACGTGGATTTGACCCTGCAAGCCGGCGAATGCGTCGGGCTGGCGGGACACAACGGCGCGGGCAAGTCCACCGTCATGAAACTGATTTTGGGGCTCATCCGCCCCACATCGGGCAGCGTAACCCTGTTCGGCGAAAACGTTTCGGGCGGCCGCGCCACCGAAATCCGCCGCAAAATCGGCTATCTGCCCGAAATCGTCGCCCTGCACCCGTCTCTCACCGGCAAAGAAACGCTGGATTTTTATGCCAAACTCAAAGGCACGGACACCAAACACAACCACGCCCTGCTTGAACGCGTCGGCATCGCCCAGTCCGCCAACAAACGCGTCGGCGCGTATTCCAAAGGCATGCGCCAGCGGCTCGCCCTTGCCCAAGCCCTGCTCGGCAGCCCGCAAATCCTGCTGTTCGACGAACCCACCACGGGGCTGGACCCCGCATCGCGCCAAATGTTCTACCAAATCGTGCGCGAACTCAAAGAACAGGGCGCAACCGTGCTGCTCTGCACCCACGCGCTTGCCGAACTGGGCGGACATGCCGACCGCATCGTCGTCATGAAAAACGGCAGCAAAGTGGCAGACGGCGACATGCACGAACTGCAAATCCAAAGCGGCCTGCCCGTAACCATCAAAGCCGAGCTGAAACAGGACGCAGACCTGCCCGAACACTGGCAGCGCGTTTCAGGCAGCCTGAAAGTGCAAACCGCCTGCCAAGAAAACGAAAAAATGACCCGCCTGCACGAACTGGGCGGCTTGGATAACCTCGCCCAACTGGACATCCACACCCCCACGCTGGACGAAATGTATGCCGAGCTGCTGAAACGCGAAGACGTGTAGCGGCAAGACGGGTTTTTCAGGCAGCCTGAAACGCCAAATCCCGTAGGGCGGGCACTTGCTGCCCACGCGGCATAACCCGCACCGCTTTCAGGCTGCCTGAAAGCACAGCCTCAACAAAATCTCCAAAGGAAACAGCATTTCGGCAAAGCCCAAACCTGTATTCTCACCACCGCCCCGAAAGGAAACACCGTGTCCCTGACCCAAACCGAACTGGCCGGCCTTGCTGCCAACCTGTTCGACAGTTATGACGAAGGCTTTGAAGGCGACACACCGCTCACGGACGACATCATCGCCCGCGCAGAAGCCGAACTGGGCTACAAACTGCCCGCCGACTACACCGCCCTGATGCGCCTGAAAAACGGCGGCAGCCTGAAACGCCGCTTCTTCCGTTATGCCGATGAAGATGGTGCACAGTGCGGTCTGATGGTGCGCGGTCTCTACGGAATCGGCTTTGCCAACACCTTCGCCCTGTGCGGCGAAATGGGCAGCCGCTTTTTGGAAGACCCCGAAAACCACGCGCTGCCCCACGTCGGCATTTATTTTGCCGAGGAGGACAACGGGCACGGTTTTTTCGCACTCGATTACCGCAATATCGGCGCAAACGGCGAACCGCCCGTCATCAACATCTATCAGGACGATTTGACGGAAGAATACATCGCAGACAGCTTCGCCGATTTCGTCCGCCGCCTGACCGAAGACGAATAAGGTTTTTCAGGCAGCCTGAAAACCCTTGGAGGCCACCTTGCCGATAAACATCGTCCCGCTGGCGGAACAGCCGCAGCACATCGACACCCTCG
>CAUQSD010000051.1:0-15438 GCA_963520685.1 uncultured Kingella sp.
CTCATTGCCAAACTTTGCGGCGAATGGGATCCAAAAGAAATGTATGACGCAAAGAAAAAAGCCCAGCGTTACAGCGTAAACGTCTTCCCTAACGTTTGGGATAAATTGCAAAAAGAAAACGCCCTGTATGAAACCATTGAAGGTTCTGGCATTTATTATCTGAATGAACGCTATTACAACGACGAATTCGGCCTGTCTTTAGATGAAACAAACGAAATGACTTTTTACGACTTATAGGAGCAATATGGACAGCAAAATCAGTTTCCGCGTATGGGGGCGGCAAGCCTTGTTTACCGACCCCGTTACCAAAATTGGCGGCGAAAAATTCAGCTACCAAGTGCCGACATACGAAGCCATTAAAGGTATCGTCAAAAGTATCTATTGGAAACCCACCTTGATTTGGCATATCGACCGCATTCGTGTGATGAAACCCATCCGCACCCAAAGCAAATCCACCAAACCCCTGGACTGGAACGGCGGCAATACCTTGGCGATTTACACCTTTTTGCAGGATGTGGAATATCAAGTGGAAGCCCATTTTGAATGGAATGAGCATTGGGAAGAATTGGCAGGTGACCGCAATTTCGGCAAACATATCGCCATTGCCAGAAGAATGTTGGAACGCGGCGGACGGCAGGATATTTTTCTCGGCACGCGCGATTGCCAAGGCTATGTCGAGCCTTGTGAATTTGGCGAAGGTGAAGGCTTTTACGATGGATACGGCAATTTGGATTTTGGCCTGATGTTCCACAGCTTCGGCTATCCCGAAGAAACAGGAAAGCCCGAATTGCTCAGCCGCTTTTGGATGGCGAATATGCAAAACGGCGTGATTGAATTCCCCAGTGTAAACGAAAGTGCAGGCTGCCTGAAAACCCGATTTATCCGCAAAATGCAGCCTGAAAAACCGTTCAAGCGCGGCGAAAACATCAAGCCTGTGGAAGATGAAGCCAAGGAGCTGGAATTATGAGCTGGATGCAGAAACTTTATCGGACGTATGAAAGCATTTTGGAACAGGGTGTTACCGATGATGCCGAGCCACTGACGCCGGTTGGGCATACCATCCAAAACGCGCATATCGTTATCGTGATTGACGGCCAGGGCAATTTTCAGACGGCACGCGTTATGCCGCCGAAAACGGCGATTCTGCTGCCTGCCACCGAGTCGTCTGAAAACCGAACCAGCGGCGAAGCCCCGCATCCGCTTGCTGACAAAATCCAATATGTCGCCAAAGATTACGCCGATTACGGTGGCGAAAAGAAAGCCTATTTTGAAGGCTACCTGAAACAACTCAAAGCATGGTGCGAATCGCCTTTTGCCCATCCTAAAGTGCAGGCTGTGTTGCACTATGTTGCCAAAGGACGGGTGGTTGCCGATTTGGTGGAAGCAGGCATATTTCCGCTTGATTCGTACGGCAAAGTGTTGAACAAATGGGAAACAGAAGGCGATGCGCCGCCGATTTTCTCCGTGCTGCCTAAAACCAAGGGCGAAATCGAATTCGGCTCGGCATTGGTGTGCTGGCAGGTGGAAATTGCAGGCGACGTACATAGCCAAACTTGGACGGACAAAACCATACAGCGATCTTGGGCGGATTACGCCGCTTCGGAAAAAGCCGAAAAAGGTTTTTGCTTGGTGCAGGGCGAAGAAACTGTCATTTCCACCATGCATCCCGCCAAGCTGCGCCACACGGGCGATAAAGCCAAACTGATTTCTTCCAACGATACGGCGGGTTACACCTTTCGCGGGCGTTTTGCCACCGCCGAAGAAGCCGCCAGCGTATCGGCAGACGTATCCGCCAAGGCACACAGCGCGCTGCGTTGGCTGATTTCCCGCCAAGGCATCCGAAACGGCGACCAAGTTACCGTCGCCTGGGCAATCAGCGGCAAACCTATTCCGTCGCCGATGAAAGACATTTCCGCCGAACTGAATTGGGCGGATATGGAAAACTGGGACATCAGTGCGGTTGAAAATCCCGATGAAGCCACCGCGCAAAGGCTACCTGAAAATTCGGAAGCATCCCCCGATTGGTCGGTAAATATCGGGCGTGCTGCTGCGCAAATCATCAAAAAGAAACTGCACGGCTATCAGGCAGAATTGAAAGAGCACGAACAAATCTCCCTGATTATGCTCGATTCTGCCACACCAGGGCGCATGGCACTGACCTATTACCAAGAATTTCTGCCTGCCGATTATTTCGCCAATTTAGACGCGTGGATTGACGATTTTTCCTGGTATCAGCGTTACAGCGTTGAAGTTTCAAATGGCAAGAAAACCAACAAACGTACCCAATGGCGCTTCGTCCCGCCATCGCCTTACAGCATTGCCGAAGCCGTGTACGGCAAATCCCTGTCCGATACGCTCAAAAAACAACTTTATGCCCGCCTTCTGCCTGTTATCGCAGGCGGAACATCCGTGCCGATTCCCGAAGATTTGGTGCGTCAAAGTTTTCAGGCAGCCTGTAACCCGAATGGCTGCGAAAACTGGGAATGGCAAAGAAACATCGGCGTCGCCTGTGCTCTATACAAAGGCTGGCGCGCCCGTCATCACGATTTATCACAACGGAGAACTTACCCTATGAGCTTGGATACCCAAAATCGCTCGCGCGATTATATATTTGGTAGATTACTGGCAGTTGCCGAACACTTAGAACGCACCGCGTTGAGAATAGCCAACGAAACCCGTGCAACCAACGCAGAAAACTACATGCAGCGTTTTGTTATGCGTCCGTTTCATACCTGGGAGCAGCTTGAAACCAATCTGAAACCGTATAAAGACCGATTGCGTAAAGACTACCCAGTTAGGATTTCGGAAAAATTTGTTTTAACCAGCCCGATAGGCTTTTTGAACAATCGAGAAAACGAAATTAATCAGCTTATATGCGTGCTGGATGATTTGAAACAGGAAGGATGCGATTTAGACAAACCTTTGGAACCGGAGTTCCTATTGGGATACCACAGCCAAAAAATGGCGTATCGCAACAAATCCAACCAACCCGAGCAAGAAGTAACCGAAACCCACGAATAACCCATTTAAAGGAAAACTAAAATGAGCTTAACCAAAAAAATCGACTTCGCCTTAATCCTGAAAGTAACCAACGCCAACCCAAACGGCGACCCCTTAAACGGCAACCGCCCACGTGCTGATTTCCAAGGTTTTGGCGAAATGACCGACGTATGCCTGAAACGTAAAATCCGCGACCGCCTGCAAGACAGTGGCGAGAGCATTTTTGTGCAATCGGACGAAAAGAAAACCGACGGCATGACCAGCCTGGCCAACCGCGCCAAAGACAAAGATGTCGGCTTGGGTGCGGATGCCTTTAACGCCAAAAAAGCCAACAAAGACGATACCGCCAAAAAGGCCTGTGAAAAATGGCTGGATGTACGCAGTTTCGGGCAGGTCTTCGCATTCAGCGGCGACGGCAGCAGCGGCATTTCCATTGCTGTGCGTGGGCCCGTTACCATTCAATCCGCATTCAGCGTTGAGCCGATTAACATCACCAGTACCCAAATCACCAAAAGCGTCAGCGGCGAAGGCGACGGTACGAAAAAATCTTCCGACACCATGGGCATGAAACACCGCGTCGATCAGGGCGTGTACGTTGCCTTCGGCGCGATGTCGCCGCAGCTTGCCGAGCGCACCGGCTTTTCAGACGACGATGCCGAAAAAATCAAAGCCGTACTCACCAAACTCTTTGAAGGAGACGCATCATCCGCCCGCCCCGAAGGCAGCATGCAGGTGCTGAAACTTATCTGGTGGGAACACAACAGCAAAGCAGGGCAATATTCTTCCGCCAAAGTGCATAGCAGTCTGAAAGTGAATGCCGATGGCAACTATGAACTGGAAAACCTTGACGGTTTAACTCCGCAGGAAATTGACGGTTTCTAAAGCATTCAAAAAGATGACCGCACTTTTAACCGAAAGCCAAAGGGAAAATCAGGACACGCGCCTGATTCCCCTTTCCGCCCTGCAACACTATGCCTTCTGCCCGCGTCAATGCGCCTTGATTCATAACGAGCAGGCGTGGGCGGAGAACTATTTGACCGCGCAGGGCAAGGTGCTGCATGAGCGGGTGGATTCGGGCGAGCCGGAAACGCGCAAGGGCGTGCGCTTTGAGCGGACGGTGCATGTGTCGGCGGAGAAACTGGGCATCAGCGGCGTGTTGGATTTGGTGGAAGTGGAAACAAAAACAGGCCGTCTGAAACCCGTGGAATACAAACGCGGCAAGCCCAAACCCGACCCGATGGACGAAATCCAGCTTTGCGCCCAAGGTTTGTGCTTGGAAGAAATGACGGGGCAAACCGTCTCTGAGGGCGCGCTGTGGTATATGCAAACCCGCCACCGCGTCCCCGTCGTGTTTTCAGACGACCTGCGCGCCCAAACACTCGCCACCATCGCCGCCGTGCGCGAACTCCTAATCAGCGGTCAAACTCCTCCGCCCAACTACGGCAAACGTTGCAAATCCTGCTCGTTGGTGGAGATTTGCCAGCCGGAGTTGTTGGGGAAACGGGATCGGAGTGGGGGCTATATAAATAGATTATTCTCACAATAAACAATCAAGGAATTGACTTTCTGTTTGAAGTGGTCTATCATGGATTCCATGACATCTTGTTATGGGAGAAAAAATGGGCAGTCGGAACGATAAAGGCTGGAAAATTCATTTTGAAAAAAGAGCTGATGATGAATTTTTATTCCATGTTAAGGGAATTAGAAAAATTGTTAGTATGCTAATATTAACTGTATTTACGATTATCTATTTGATAGATGGATATTTCCGTTTCCATTCGTGAATATATTCATTTGTTTGTCTTTAAAGGAGGTGTGTAAGAAGATCACTCTATAATTCCAGGTGCTTTATAGATGCCTGTGTGTTGAAACCTTGATTGTTTTTTGTTTAATTTGATTGAGTAGTACCGCCTTTTTTATGGCGGTACTTATTTAATTGATTTATCTGATATGCGTAGATACAAGATCTGATACTTGTGTCCAAAGATTTGTTGAGATTGATGTAATTTGAAATGATTGCTGTGGACTGGCAATGTCGGATTCGAGAATTCGACCTACCGTTTTTCAGGTGGATCAACCCTGTTAAATACCTAAAAAAGTGCGGTCAAAACCCAAGGAGTTTCCCATGCGTAAACTGCAAAACACGCTCTACATCACCACCCAAGGCAGCTATCTGCATAAGGAGCGGGAGACACTGGTGGTGGAGCAGGAGCGTAAGAAGGTGGCGCAGTTGCCGGTGCATTCCATCGGGCATATTTTCTGTTTTGGGAATGTGCTGGTGTCGCCGTTTTTGCTGGGGTTTTGCGGCGAAAATAATGTGAATTTGGCGTTTTTTACCGAAAACGGACGTTTCTTGGGGCGGCTTCAGGGGCGGCAGAGCGGCAATGTGCTGTTGCGTCGGGCGCAGTATCGGGTGTCGGAGCAAAATCCCGTGCCGATTGCGCGCAATATCATTGCGGCGAAGATTCAGGCGAGTAAGCGGGTGCTTCAGCGGCAGATTCGCAATTACGGCGAGAATGCGGCGATTCAAAGTGCGGTCGATGCTTTGAATATTTCACTGCGGCAGTTGAAGGGCGCGGCGGAGCTGGACGTGGTGCGCGGCATTGAGGGCGATGCGGCGGCGCGTTATTTCGGCGTGTTCGGGCAGCTTTTGAGCGAAAAAAGCGGCTTTTCTTTTGACGGGCGCAACCGCCGTCCGCCCAGAGACGGGGTGAATGCGCTGTTGTCGTTTGTGTACAGCATTCTGGGCAAGGACATCAGCGGCGCGCTGCAAGGCGTGGGACTGGATCCGCAGGTAGGTTTTCTGCACGCCGACCGACCGGGGCGCGACAGTTTGGCGCAGGATATTTTGGAAGAATTCCGCGCGTGGTGGGCAGACAGGCTGGTGCTTTCGCTGATTAACCGCGGGCAAATCAAACCGCAGGATTTCGTTACCGAGGCAAGCGGCGCGGTGAGCTTGAAAGCCGATGCGCGTAAGCTGCTGTTCCAAGCTTTGCAAGCAAAAAAGCAGGAGAAAATTGTGCATCCATTTTTAGGCGAAGAAGTGGAAATCGGACTGCTGCCGTATATTCAGGCGATGCTGTTGGCGCGCCATTTGCGCGGGGATTTGGCGGAATATCCGCCGTTTTTGATGAGATAGGTTTGCAGGTCGTCTGAAAGCGGGTTGGACATTTTCAGACGACCTCTAAAGCAGCCTGCACATGGGAATACAAAATGCTGATGCTGATTACTTACGATATTTCGCTGGAAGACGCAGAAGGGCAGGCAAGGCTGCGGCGCGTGGCAAAATTGTGTCTGGACTACGGCGTGCGCGTGCAATATTCGGTGTTCGAATGCGACATCGCGCCCGACCAGTGGGTTGTTTTAAAAGACAAACTCTTAAAAACCTATAACCCCAAAACCGACAGCCTACGCTTTTACCATCTAGGCAGCAAATGGCGGCGCAAAGTGGAACACCACGGCGCAAAACCGGCGGTGGATGTGTTTAAGGATACGTTGATTGTGTGAATCGCCAACCTACGGTTCTCATGAAAATGCGGCAGGGTTGGCGAATTGGAATTGTTCTTTAACAATCAGGATATTGCGAATGCGGGTGCAACGGAAAAGGCTGTGTTATACCCGCGTTCACGCTTTTCTTGAGAGTTTAGCGAAATTGGGGCTGCGAAACCTGATGGAGCAAGGCTTTTGAGAGAGGCTCCAGCCGCCTTCGGGCGGCTGTGTGTTGAAACCCAGCGGGAAAAGCTGTCGAAGAAGGATGAGGCCCAGCCGCCTTCGGGCGGCTGTGTGTTGAAACAAGCTGTTTGCCCAGTTGCGCCAAAGCGCGGACGACCAGCCGCCTTCGGGCGGCTGTGTGTTGAAACAATATGCAAGGCGCGGCAGGCGTTGGTAAATAGTGCCCAGCCGCCTTCGGGCGGCTGTGTGTTGAAACTCTGTTTGCCCTGAGTCTTCGGATTGGAAGGTAAACCAGCCGCCTTCGGGCGGCTGTGTGTTGAAACAAAGTAGAAATCCATTGCGGACTGCAACACGTCTCCAGCCGCCTTCGGGCGGCTGTGTGTTGAAACAACCATGCTCCTCAGCCCAATCAATCCGAGCGCACCCAGCCGCCTTCGGGCGGCTGTGTGTTGAAACGGCGTTTTTGTGTTTGGAAAAAAGTTGCATCAGCCCAGCCGCCTTCGGGCGGCTGTGTGTTGAAACGCGCTGATATGCCTGCACAAGGCGCACGCCCGCCCCAGCCGCCTTCGGGCGGCTGTGTGTTGAAACTGATTCATCAAGCAATAAAGGCAGTGGTGAAGATACCAGCCGCCTTCGGGCGGCTGTGTGTTGAAACCGCCGTGATATTACCCACATAAGAGTTTCTTGGCGCCAGCCGCCTTCGGGCGGCTGTGTGTTGAAACCTTTCTCCAGCGGATTGCCGTTGCATTTGGCGATGCCAGCCGCCTTCGGGCGGCTGTGTGTTGAAACCACGATGCGGTCTTCTCCGACCGTGTAGCTTTGCCAGCCGCCTTCGGGCGGCTGTGTGTTGAAACGCCTGCACCTGTGGAGCAACCCGCAAAACCGCAAAACCAGCCGCCTTCGGGCGGCTGTGTGTTGAAACACATTTAAGGCTACCGTTTGGCATAACCTTTACTGCCAGCCGCCTTCGGGCGGCTGTGTGTTGAAACTGTTTATCCGTTGCGTCGGTCATTACGAATTGCAACCAGCCGCCTTCGGGCGGCTGTGTGTTGAAACACCTTGCCGCATTGGTGCTTTAATACCATTTTTCCAGCCGCCTTCGGGCGGCTGTGTGTTGAAACGTTTAATGTTCGGTCGGTCAAGTTCGGCAATGGGTCCAGCCGCCTTCGGGCGGCTGTGTGTTGAAACTTTGTTTATCGATAACAGTGTTGCTGCTTGTGATCCAGCCGCCTTCGGGCGGCTGTGTGTTGAAACGATTCCGGAAGAAATCCGCAGCAAGTTGGCCGCAGCCAGCCGCCTTCGGGCGGCTGTGTGTTGAAACCAAACCATCGGCGTAGTATTAAATTATGCTCAAACCCAGCCGCCTTCGGGCGGCTGTGTGTTGAAACGATTTACTCATGGCGGTTGCTGGAAAAATTCGAACCCAGCCGCCTTCGGGCGGCTGTGTGTTGAAACGTATGCGCTATTTTTGGGACTATTGTGAAAACAGCCAGCCGCCTTCGGGCGGCTGTGTGTTGAAACAGTTCATGGGCAAAAATTGTCTGATTCCGCTAGATCCAGCCACCTTCGGGCGGCTGTGTGTTGAAACTTAATCTCGAAGTTAATCTCTAAGACGCTGCAAGACCCAGCCGCCTTCGGGCGGCTGTGTGTTGAAACTGGAAGGATACGGGAAGGATACGGTAGGATACGGCCAGCCGCCTTCGGGCGGCTGTGTGTTGAAACATAACTCAACCTCCAAGACAAGTTAAATGTATAGCCAGCCGCCTTCGGGCGGCTGTGTGTTGAAACGGGAAATACAGGAAATCAACGCTAGGGTACCTAGCCAGCCGCCTTCGGGCGGCTGTGTGTTGAAACGGGAAATACAGGAAATCAACGCTAGGGTACCTAGCCAGCCGCCTTCGGGCGGCTGTGTGTTGAAACTAGTTATCGGCTGCACTTAGGTTATGCCTTAAGTCCCAGCCGCCTTCGGGCGGCTGTGTGTTGAAACCTTGTAGTTATCGGTATATACCCTAGTATCCTCTTCCAGCCGCCTTCGGGCGGCTGTGTGTTGAAACTTTGGTTACTGTTTAAGATTATTTTGCTATTACTCCAGCCGCCTTCGGGCGGCTGTGTGTTGAAACTTTGTCCCCTTTGGTTACAGCCTTGATTTTATTAGCCAGCCGCCTTCGGGCGGCTGTGTGTTGAAACACCTACGGTAGGATACGGGGATACTACGGGGATACCAGCCGCCTTCGGGCGGCTGTGTGTTGAAACGGCCTTGCAGCAGTTGATGTTCCAAAGCGAGTGGGATCCAGCCGCCTTCGGGCGGCTGTGTGTTGAAACTTCATACAGGAATCTGAAGGTTTTAAGTGGCAGCCCAGCCGCCTTCGGGCGGCTGTGTGTTGAAACAAAGCCGAACAGTTCACGCTTTGCCATCTCAATCAGCCAGCCGCCTTCGGGCGGCTGTGTGTTGAAACAAAGTGGTTTAATAGTAATTGGGTGGTTAGATTATGCCCCAGCCGCCTTCGGGCGGCTGTGTGTTGAAACAAAGACTATCTACAAAATCCGCCCAATCTTGCAGCCCAGCCGCCTTCGGGCGGCTGTGTGTTGAAACCTATCGGCTCTCGCCTACCTGAAGGGCGGTTACTCCAGCCGCCTTCGGGCGGCTGTGTGTTGAAACCGCATCGGCGGTAAACTCCATGCCGTCAAATTGCCAGCCGCCTTCGGGCGGCTGTGTGTTGAAACTGTTAGCAACTAAACTCAAAACATAGCGATTGCTGCCAGCCGCCTTCGGGCGGCTGTGTGTTGAAACATGTTGTACAAGCCGCGATAACCGGCATTTTGGACCAGCCGCCTTCGGGCGGCTGTGTGTTGAAACGCTTATTGCTTCCGGCTGTGTTGCAGCCGCGAATCCAGCCGCCTTCGGGCGGCTGTGTGTTGAAACCCTTTAAAGGCGGTTGCCTTGAGTGTTTGAACCAGCCCAGCCGCCTTCGGGCGGCTGTGTGTTGAAACCATTTGTCGGCGGAAAGTTGGGAGCGGCAACGGGCCAGCCGCCTTCGGGCGGCTGTGTGTTGAAACTTCGTAAACTCGTTTAGCCGCGCCCGTGTCCCAGCCAGCCGCCTTCGGGCGGCTGTGTGTTGAAACCAAACTATAGCATAATTCTACCAAAACATTACACCCAGCCGCCTTCGGGCGGCTGTGTGTTGAAACTCCGACCAAATTCATCCAGCGGCACGCGGGACGCCCCAGCCGCCTTCGGGCGGCTGTGTGTTGAAACCAACTCCTCGACCTTTACCACCAGCCCGCCGCCTCCAGCCGCCTTCGGGCGGCTGTGTGTTGAAACAAAGCCTGACAAACTCTTCGGCGGTCTCGATAGCCAGCCGCCTTCGGGCGGCTGTGTGTTGAAACTGGAAAATATGGCTCACTAGTGCATCACACAGCAACAGCCAGCCGCCTTCGGGCGGCTGTGTGTTGAAACCTGTATCGCGCCGTCTGAATCTCTGCCGTTGCTTTCCAGCCGCCTTCGGGCGGCTGTGTGTTGAAACAAGTAACCCCAAGTAGTCAATGACAATTAGGGTCCAGCCGCCTTCGGGCGGCTGTGTGTTGAAACCGCCTCCCTCTTGTCACTGTCGACCCAGTTCCAACCAGCCGCCTTCGGGCGGCTGTGTGTTGAAACTCTGGAAAAAGCCTACCTAAGCACGCGAGTTGTTCCAGCCGCCTTCGGGCGGCTGTGTGTTGAAACTTCCCTGAATGCACTGGAGGTTACCGAATTGGTCCAGCCGCCTTCGGGCGGCTGTGTGTTGAAACCGCCGGTCATGGCAACTCCTAGAAATATCTAAAACCAGCCGCCTTCGGGCGGCTGTGTGTTGAAACAATGGCCAGGTTAATGGTTTCCGCGTCACGCAACCCAGCCGCCTTCGGGCGGCTGTGTGTTGAAACCCATTGTGATAGAGATATAAAATTATGGAAAATTTCCAGCCGCCTTCGGGCGGCTGTGTGTTGAAACCCAGTCTTGCTTCAAACGCTCACCATGCAGGATTCCAGCCGCCTTCGGGCGGCTGTGTGTTGAAACAGTCGGGCGCGGGCGATTGACTTGAAGCACAAAACCAGCCGCCTTCGGGCGGCTGTGTGTTGAAACCCGGGCGCAATCCGACCGCAGACCCGATGCAGGCCAGCCGCCTTCGGGCGGCTGTGTGTTGAAACACTATATCAGAATATTTTTTGGAGGCGGCAGTCAACCAGCCGCCTTCGGGCGGCTGTGTGTTGAAACCCTGAAACGCCACCTAGCCCGCCTCAGTGCTGTCCCAGCCGCCTTCGGGCGGCTGTGTGTTGAAACACCATTTCGGGCTGCGTTTTTGCGATGCACGGTTCCAGCCGCCTTCGGGCGGCTGTGTGTTGAAACCCTGAAAAAGGCCAGCATAGCTTCCCCGACCGTACCAGCCGCCTTCGGGCGGCTGTGTGTTGAAACTTTTATAATTATATCGTACGATATAAATTTGCTCAGTCCAGCCGCCTTCGGGCGGCTGTGTGTTGAAACGTCAGATATTGATAGTCAGGCGGATTTAAGTAACCAGCCGCCTTCGGGCGGCTGTGTGTTGAAACCATTCCAATAGCCGAGGCAGCCACTTACTCAAAACCAGCCGCCTTCGGGCGGCTGTGTGTTGAAACGCGGCTGGAACTCGTATTGTTTCTGTATTTCAGTTTTGCCGCCCAGCCGCCTTCGGGCGGCTGTGTGTTGAAACATCTCTTTCCAAACGCCATCCTTTACCTGCTTGCCAGCCGCCTTCGGGCGGCTGTGTGTTGAAACGGGAATCCAGTTTCAGGATTGCCGTAATAAAAGCCCAGCCGCCTTCGGGCGGCTGTGTGTTGAAACTTTTTCCGACACCTTGTCCGACAAAGCCAACACCCAGCCGCCTTCGGGCGGCTGTGTGTTGAAACCGCATCCCGACAATACTGCTGCGGCAAGAGCGGTCCCAGCCGCCTTCGGGCGGCTGTGTGTTGAAACAACACGCCCTGCGTCAACGCACCCTGCGCCGTCCCAGCCGCCTTCGGGCGGCTGTGTGTTGAAACTCAATATCGTCGAGGACGGCGAGGTCGGGGCGGTACCAGCCGCCTTCGGGCGGCTGTGTGTTGAAACCTGCCCTACAACGCTACAACCGGCAAACGTTACAACCCAGCCGCCTTCGGGCGGCTGTGTGTTGAAACATGACCTTAGTCGGAGCGACATTATTGCTGACCGCCCAGCCGCCTTCGGGCGGCTGTGTGTTGAAACCTTTTGCCATGCTGTCCTGCAAACGCTGCCATTCCCAGCCGCCTTCGGGCGGCTGTGTGTTGAAACAGCTCAACCTACCAGGCAACAGAAGTCCGCCAACCAGCCGCCTTCGGGCGGCTGTGTGTTGAAACTGTGGCCAATACGGCTGGTCGTCTGAAAAGTGGTCCAGCCGCCTTCGGGCGGCTGTGTGTTGAAACTTTATCCCAAATCACTAGTTTTAATTTTTGCTGCCAGCCGCCTTCGGGCGGCTGTGTGTTGAAACAATGACGCGCCCTGTTGTCGCTGTTGCGCGTCCCTCCAGCCGCCTTCGGGCGGCTGTGTGTTGAAACCAATTCGTCTTCGGTCAGTTCCGCGCCGCCTAGGCCAGCCGCCTTCGGGCGGCTGTGTGTTAAAACGCGGCTCAGGTTATGATGCGTCTCGTAGAAAAATCCCAGCCGCCTTCGGGCGGCTGTGTGTTGAAACATGCTCGATGATGTTTAAATCATCAAGTTTTGCGCCAGCCGCCTTCGGGCGGCTGTGTGTTGAAACAGTAAGACGGTTTTATCCGCCCCTGTCGCCGCACCCAGCCGCCTTCGGGCGGCTGTGTGTTGAAACTGTACTTGTCAGCAATTCCCCGACTTTCCCAGTTCCAGCCGCCTTCGGGCGGCTGTGTGTTGAAACAAAACCGCAAAAGGCTGATACAACTCAGTTAGCCAGCCGCCTTCGGGCGGCTGTGTGTTGAAACTATCAGAATGCAGGGTTATGGCTGGGGGTCTGTCCAGCCGCCTTCGGGCGGCTGTGTGTTGAAACCAGCAATTACGAACTCTATGCCGACCTATCCCGTCCAGCCGCCTTCGGGCGGCTGTGTGTTGAAACATGATATTTTCCTTTTGCCCCTAGGTTGATAAAAGCCAGCCGCCTTCGGGCGGCTGTGTGTTGAACCCCCCCCCCTATCTAACAGGGGGGGTCGAGATTTGCCAGCCGCCTTCGGGCGGCTGTGTGTTGAAACTGAAGTTGAAAAAAAAGCCAAAGAAATGGGGGTCCCAGCCGCCTTCGGGCGGCTGTGTGTTGAAACTTTATGATTTTATAAATTTATAAAGGTTTGTGTCCAGCCGCCTTCGGGCGGCTGTGTGTTGAAACCACTACCACCAGCAGAGCCACCGCCACCAGCAGAGCCAGCCGCCTTCGGGCGGCTGTGTGTTGAAACATTTGGGAATTAAACACGCACTTAATTTAAATTGCCAGCCGCCTTCGGGCGGCTGTGTGTTGAAACACTTTCATTTGTATCTCCAAGAAGAAATTAACTTCCAGCCGCCTTCGGGCGGCTGTGTGTTGAAACCGCACAAACAATCGTTTATGAGAACACCGAAAAAACCAGCCGCCTTCGGGCGGCTGTGTGTTGAAACGTTTTCCAACTCCTCTTTGCCGTTGTGGCTGATACCAGCCGCCTTCGGGCGGCTGTGTGTTGAAACTACCATTTTGGCGCAATATCTTGATGATTGTGTCGGCCAGCCGCCTTCGGGCGGCTGTGTGTTGAAACATATCCACATGAACAAGACCATGTTCAACAAGTCCAGCCGCCTTCGGGCGGCTGTGTGTTGAAACCTTAACAGGGCGCGGTGCAGTTTGGTAGATGTACCCAGCCGCCTTCGGGCGGCTGTGTGTTGAAACTAATAAGTGTAACCACAGTTACAGGCTACGGTTTCCAGCCGCCTTCGGGCGGCTGTGTGTTGAAACTATAGGTGGCGCAAATTTAACGGCTTAAACGTTAAACCAGCCGCCTTCGGGCGGCTGTGTGTTGAAACTGTTTTAAATAGTTTTACTCTTGGAATGTATCTGCCCAGCCGCCTTCGGGCGGCTGTGTGTTGAAACTGTCAGTATTTCTAACCTTCGAACCCATACACTACCAGCCGCCTTCGGGCGGCTGTGTGTTGAAACAAAAATCCCTTTAGAATCATTGAATTTAACATATCCCCAGCCGCCTTCGGGCGGCTGTGTGTTGAAACCATCGCTTTCGGGCAGTCGCTCGTCGGTCAGACCCAGCCGCCTTCGGGCGGCTGTGTGTTGAAACGAGTGTGAAATGCCGCCTGTCGCGGGGTTTTTGACCAGCCGCCTTCGGGCGGCTGTGTGTTGAAACGTGTTGACGGCGAGGATGAGGACGACTTGATTCGTCCAGCCGCCTTCGGGCGGCTGTGTGTTGAAACACATTGCCGCGCGACTCCTGCATAGACAAAGCAGCCCAGCCGCCTTCGGGCGGCTGTGTGTTGAAACTTCGTAAACCCGCGCCAAATCCTCCACGCTCTTGCCAGCCGCCTTCGGGCGGCTGTGTGTTGAAACCTTATGGTCGGAATTTGGCACAATTAGAAGAGGCCCCAGCCGCCTTCGGGCGGCTGTGTGTTGAAACTTTCAGAGTGCCGCTAACCCTGAAAATAGGGGGGCCAGCCGCCTTCGGGCGGCTGTGTGTTGAAACCTGTGAAATGGGGATGGGTTCCTAAACACAAGGCCCAGCCGCCTTCGGGCGGCTGTGTGTTGAAACTCGTTATTGGCTGCATCTAGGTTATGCCTTAAGTCCCAGCCGCCTTCGGGCGGCTGTGTGTTGAAACCGCTGGCAGATGGCGGGAAAGATGTGGCGGAGAACCAGCCGCCTTCGGGCGGCTGTGTGTTGAAACCTGTTTCTGCAACATCACGCCGCCTCTTTAACTCCAGCCGCCTTCAGGCGGCTGTGTGTTGAAACTTGACGAAGTATTGAATCCGCCTCCTGCTGCCGTCCAGCCGCCTTCGGGCGGCTGTGTGTTGAAACTTCTTTAAAGCTTTATCTTATGCACACAAACACAGCCAGCCGCCTTCGGGCGGCTGTGTGTTGAAACCTTTTCTGATGGGGTTTTTCGCGGTTTTATCGCCCAGCCGCCTTCGGGCGGCTGTGTGTTGAAACTTTTTCTGTGATTTGTACGGTTAAGTCTCCTAACCAGCCGCCTTCGGGCGGCTGTGTGTTGAAACCTTTTCTGATGGGGTTTTTCGCGGTTTTATCGCTGCCAGCCGCCTTCGGGCGGCTGTGTGTTGAAACTTTCTTCCACCCATAACACCCGCCCGCCGCTCATCCCAGCCGCCTTCGGGCGGCTGTGTGTTGAAACGGCCAGCAATCGACATTGTTGCTGTTAATTCAAACCAGCCGCCTTCGGGCGGCTGTGTGTTGAAACATCAATTCGAGCTGCTCGTTGTTGAATTTGACGCCAGCCGCCTTCGGGCGGCTGTGTGTTGAAACTTGATGTCGTGCAGCGAGTAAATACGAACACCTTCCAGCCGCCTTCGGGCGGCTGTGTGTTGAAACAGTCAATAACCCACGATAAAGAAAGGTCGTCTGAACCAGCCGCCTTCGGGCGGCTGTGTGTTGAAACTATTTTTGGCTCAAGCATTTCTTTCGTCAGGTTTCCAGCCGCCTTCGGGCGGCTGTGTGTTGAAACCCCTTGCCTGTAATTTAACATTTGACATCCTCCCCTTGCTAAAGCAAGGAGATTCCTACGGCGGTTAGTGATGTT
>CAUQSD010000052.1:0-15186 GCA_963520685.1 uncultured Kingella sp.
AATACGTCGGTTATACGTCGCCGCTGAACATGAGCGGCAACCCCGCCATGAGCGTACCGCTTTACCGGCATAACGGGCTGCCCGTCGGCACCCAGTTCGCCGCCGCCCACGGACGTGAAGACACGCTGCTTAGCCTCGCCGCGCAGTTGGAACAGATACAGCCATGGGCGGAAATACCGCAGTTGGTTTAGGAGTTACCCGCGTATCCCGTCTCCAGAGGCAGCCTGAAACCCCGCAACCATCAAGAGAAAACCGCCATGAGTTTTAACCGACACAGCCATGCCCGACAAAACGAAGAAACCGATTGGAATCCCCCCGCGCTGTGGAATCCGAATGCCGCCGCCGCTTGGTCGCTGCTGTTTACGCCGGTTTTCGGTGCGGCCCTGCATATGCTCAACGCCCGCGCCATGGGCGATGAAAGGCTGAGGAAGCTGAATAAGGGGTTTTTGATAGGTTTTGTATTGCTCGTACCGATAATAGAAGCAGGTGCTATCCTCTATGCCGTCCTTTCAAACTGGATATGATATTTTTCATTTTCCCTACACCCCTATTTACCACGTTCCTTATCTGGTATATCGCGGCAGGGCGCAGGCAGGCAGCCTTGGTAGCAGAGCAATACGGCTCAAACTATCCGCGCCGCCCTTGGTTAAAAGCAATATTGTTCGGTATTCTCGGTCTCTCCGTGCTACAAGCCTTGCTTTCTGCCTTAATCTATTTTCTTTTCGTTGCTTTTTTCATCACCATTTTCATCACCCTTTGAAAATCAACCCACCAAACCGAAGGCAGCCTGAAACCCCATTTAAGGTTTTCAGGCTGCCTTTTATTCTATATACGCATAATGGCAGTTTCCGTAGGGTGGGCACTCGCTGCCTACGCGCCCCACAAATATATCTGCCTTATGTACGTTATCTATACCCCGTATGGCATCACGCCTTACCGAACACCTTCTCCAAATGCGCCCGATAATCCGCTAAATACCGCTCCACCTGTGGATTCTTCATCACATCGTTGCAGATGAATGAGGGCAGCCGCGTCGTGCCGAGGAACTCGTTGGCTTTATGAAAATGGAAATGCACGCCGTCCACGCCCACGCCTTCAAAGAAATCGCCTTCGCGGGTAAACGCCTCAATCGGCGCGTTCCAAGTGGATGAAATCATGTGTTTTTTGCCATGCAGCAAGCCGCCCGTGCCGTAGCCTTCCGTCGGGTTTACACGGTGGCGGCCGTCGTTGGCCACCAGCTTGTTCTCGCCCACGCCTGCGGTAAACACTTCATCGATATATTTTTTCACCGTCCACGGCTCGCCCATCCACCAGCCGGGCATCTGCCAAACCACCGCATCCATCCACAGCCATTTTTCCACCTCGGCATCTTTGTCGTAACCTTCTTCAATCACGGTTTCCTTCACCGCATGGCCGAGTGCGGTCAGCGTGTCGCGTGCGGTTTGGTGCAGCGTGTGGTTCAGGCGGCCGGCGGAATGGCCGAAATGTTGGCCGCCGTCAATTAACAGAATATTCATGTTGGTCCCTCAAATATTTGCGTTGAAAAAGCATTATTGTACCTCGATGCTTTATAATGAAAACAACAATAATTGCAAAACACTTTTCTAGGAAAAGCAACAATGAAAACCCATTCAGACGAACTGGCCGTGTTCGTGCAGGTGGTGGAAAGCGGCAGTTTCAGCCGCGCGGCAGAGCGGCTCGGGCTGGCCAACTCCGCCGTCAGCCGCACCGTGAAACGGCTGGAAGACAAACTCTCCGCCAACCTGCTCAACCGCACCACGCGCCAACTGCGACTCACCGAAGAAGGCTGCCGCTTTTTCGAGCGCGCGCGGCAGATACTGCACGACATCGAAGCCACCGAGGCCGAAATCCTCTCCGCAGGCGGCGTGCCGCAGGGTGTGCTTCGGGTAGATTCCGCCACGCCCACGCTGCTGCACCTCGTCGCCCCGCTGGTACGCCCGTTCTGCGAACGCCACCCGCAGGTGTCGCTGCTGCTCACCTCGTCCGAAGGCTACATCGACCTCATCGAGCGGCGCGTGGACATCGCCATCCGCGCAGGCAGCCTGCACGACTCCGCCCTGCGCGCCCGCCATCTGTTTGACAGCCGTCTGAAACTCGTTGCCGCGCCCGATTATCTCGCCCGCCACGGCACACCCCAAACCGTTGCCGACCTGTCGCAGCACATCCTCATCGGCTTCTCCGAGCCCAAAACCCTGAACAACTGGCCGTTTGCCGACACCGGCCACACGCCCTACGCCGCCGTGCCGCAACTGTCCGCCAACAGCGGCGAAACCATCCGCCGCCTGTGCCTGGAAGGCAACGGCATCGCCTGCCTGTCGGATTTCACCGTCGCCGCCGATATTGCTGCGGGACACCTGCACGAACTCCTGCCCGACCGCGCCTTAAACGAAGCCAAACCGTTTTACGCCGTCTATTACGGCGACAATGCCGTCAGCCCGAAAATCCGGGCTTTTGTGGATTTTTTGGCGGAACGGCTGGGGGAAAGGCGGGCTGGGGAGGCAGCCTGAAAGCGATGGGCAAGGTTTCAGGCTGCCTGTGGGCAGTTGTTTGCACTATTACAGTTTAGGCAAGGCATCTCTGCCCGACAGTTTTCCAATTATGTAAGGTAGGCAGCTGCGTAATAAGAAACACCGTGTTTCGTTTCAGGAAATGACGGCTCGGCGGACGTTCGCTATAATCCGAATTTTTTGAAGGAACACAAACACATGGACACAACACAGGTATACGGCGGCATCAGCCGCTTTTTCCACTGGACGATGGCGGCAGGTTTCGCCTTTATGCTGTTTACTGCCGTTATGTGGAATATCAACGAAGATTATTACAGCCTGATGGGCTGGCATAAAACCGTGGGCTTTCTGCTCGCAATCATGGTAGTGCTGCGGCTGGTGTGGGCGGCAATCAACTGGAAAAACCGCCCGCACGGCAATTTGGCAGTGAAGTTGGGACACGCCGCGCTATATGCGCTGATGGTTGCCGTGCCGCTGATTGGTCTGATTCGCCAATATGGTTCTGCGCGCGGCGATTTTGTCGTATTCGGCGTAACCGTTATGCGGAAAGTGCCGGAAAAAATCGAATGGATGACCAACTTGGGCAACAATTACCACGGCAAACTGGCGTTTTTGCTGTTTGCGCTGGTGTTTGGCCATATTGTGATGGCGGTGGTGCATCAGATGAAAGGCGAGCGCATCATCAACCGCATGGCGGGCAAACCCTGATTTCAGGCTGCCTTTTGTGCAATTCCGCATTTAGAAGAAAAGACCGCAGGTTTTTATATCTGCGGTCTTTTTTTGGATTGGGTATGCCGATGCCTATATATAGTCGATTAAAATTGCAATGATACGGCGTTGGCTCGCCTTGACGTAACTACCTGTACGCCTTGCGGCTCGCCGCCTTGTCTCATTTTTATTTTAATCCACTATACCTATACCTATACCGCAAAAAGAATGGGTAATGGGGTGGGGCGGGCATTTATGCCCACGCGGTTTCAGGCTGCCTTCGGATGTGCAACGCGTGGGGAATAATTGCCCATAAAGCGTGTCGCAGCGGGAGGACATAAGGCAGCCTGAATGCTATTTCTTCAGGGCTTCCAGTTGTTTCAGCGTAAATGCGGCTTGGCGGTTGCCCTGTGCGGCGGCTTTGGCATACCAAAATTTCGCTTTTTCCATGTTTTTATCCACGCCTGTTCCCGTTGCGTAGCGCGCCGCCAGATTGTTTTGCGCTTCGGAATGTCCTTGGTTTGCGGCTTTGGCGTACCAGTATGCGGCTTTTTTGTAGTCCTGCTTGGTGCCGATGCCGTCGCTGTACATCAGCCCTGCCATAAACTGTGCTTCCGCTTCGCCTTGTGCGCCCGATTTTTCATACCAATACAGGGCTTTGACGGGGTCGGCTTTCACGCCCAAGCCGTCTTGGTAGAGTACGGCAAGGTTGTTTTGGGCGGTTCGGTCGCCGCGTTTGGCCAGAGGTTCGAGCAGTTTGAAGGCGGTTTGGTAGTCCTGTTTCTGATAGGCGGCAACGGCGCGGTCATACACGGCTTGGTTTGCGTTGCTTTTTGTGCTTTTTGCGGTGGCGGAAAGGGGCGGGGCAATGAGGCTGAGTGCGAGTAATAATGCGGGCAACTTATTCATTTTTGATTCCTTATTCGGTGGCAGCCTGAACGCGCTGCGGGTTGAGTATGTCTAAATCCTGCGGGGCGATGGCGACGAGAAATCCGCGTTTGCCGCCGTTGATGTAGATTTCGGGCAGGTTGTAAATGCTTGATTCCACATAAACGGGCAGGGCGTTTTTTGTGCCGAACGGGCTGGTGCCGCCGACAAGATAGCCTGTTTGCCGGTTTGCTTGTTCGGGTGTGGCGGGGGCGATGTGTTTCATGCCGAGCGTGCGGGCCAAATTGCGGGTGGAAATCTGCCTGTCGCCGTGCATGATGCAGATTAGGGCTTGTTTTTCCTCGTTTTCCAATACGATGGTTTTGACTACTGCGTGTTCGTCCACGCCGAAATGGCGGGCGGGAACGGCTGTGCCTCCGTGTTCTTCGTAAGGATAAAGCATGGGCTTGAAGGAAATGCCGTGCTTGCGTAGAAAACGCACGGCGGGGGTAACGGGATAATCGGGTTTTGCCATATCGCGGCCTGTCAAAAAGCGGGTATTTTAGCAAGATTTATGCGTTCAGGCTGCCTGAAGGCGGGTAAAATGCTGTTTTTTCTAGCAGAAAGGATAACGATATGGCAGGGCAGGCTTGGCTTTATTGGGCATTGGCTTCGGCAGTATTTGCGGCGATGACGGCGGTGTTTGCGAAACTGGGTTTGCAGGGCATCGATTCGGATTTCGCCACGTTTATCCGCACGTTGGTGATTATTGCAGCGTTGGCTGCGTTTCTCACTTATGCGAAAAAATGGCAGCCTGTCGGTAGTTTGTCGGGCAGGAACTGGCTGTTTCTGATTTTGTCGGGGCTGGCAACGGGCGCGTCTTGGCTGGCGTATTTCAAGGCATTGCAGCTTGGCAATGCTTCGCAGGTTGCGCCGATAGACAAATTGAGCGTGGTGCTGGTGGCGGTGTTTGCCGTGCTGTTTTTGGGCGAGCGTCCGAATGCGCAAACGTGGCTGGGCATCGGGCTGGTGGCAGGCGGGGTATTGGTGCTGGCGGTTAAAAGATAAGTTTTTCAGGCTGCCTTCGGGGTGGGCGCGGCGCGCCCCATGCCTGACCTACATCACAAAAAACATCGCGCCCTTGTGCTATATTTTTTCCGCCCGCTGCCCCGTGCGGCGGCGCAATTCCGACAACCCAACCGATATAGGAGCTGCAAATGGAATACCGCATTGAAAAAGACACAATGGGCGAAGTGAACGTTCCCGCCGAGCGTTACTGGGGGGCGCAAACCGAGCGTTCGCGCAATAATTTTAAAATCGGTCCAGCCGCCTCCATGCCGCACGAAATCATTGAAGCCTTTGCCTATTTGAAAAAAGCCGCCGCTTTTGCCAATACCGATTTGGGTGTGCTGCCCGCCGAAAAGCGCGACCTGATTGCCGCCGCCTGCGATGAGATTTTGGCGCACAAGCTGGACGGAGAGTTTCCCCTCGTCATCTGGCAAACGGGCAGCGGCACACAGTCCAACATGAATTTGAACGAAGTCATTTCCAACCGCGCCCATGTGTTGGGCGGCGGCAAGCTGGGCGAGAAAAGCACCATCCATCCCAACGACGACGTGAACAAATCCCAGTCGTCCAACGACACTTATCCCACCGCCATGCACATTGCCGCCTATCAGAAAGTTGTGCGGCACACGCTGCCCGCCGTCAAACGCCTGCAACAGACTTTGGCCAAAAAAGCCCAAGCCTTTGCCAATGTGGTGAAAATCGGTCGGACACACCTGATGGATGCCACCCCGCTCACCTTGGGACAGGAATTTTCCGCCTATGCCGCCCAGTTGGACTACGGCATCCGCGCCTTGGAAAACACCCTGCCGCATCTGGCAGGACTGGCACTCGGCGGCACGGCAGTCGGCACGGGGTTGAACACGCCCAAGGGTTATGACGTGAAAGTGGCCGAATACATTGCCAAATTCACCGGCCTGCCTTTCGTTACCGCGCCGAACAAATTTGAAGCACTCGCCACCCACGACGCGATTGTGGAAACCCACGGCGCATTGAAGCAGCTTGCCGTGTCGCTGTATAAAATTGCCAACGACATCCGCCTTCTGGCCTCCGGCCCGCGCTCCGGCATCGGCGAAATCCTGATTCCCGAGAATGAGCCCGGCTCTTCCATTATGCCCGGCAAAGTGAACCCCACCCAATGCGAAGCCCTCACCATGGTGTGCGCCCAAGTGTTGGGCAACGATGTGGCGATTTCCTTCTCCGGCACGCAGGGGCATTTCCAGCTTAATGTGTTTAAACCCGTGATGGCGGCGAATTTCCTGCAATCTGCGCAGCTTTTGGCCGATGCCTGCATCTCGTTTGACGAACACTGCGCAGCCGGCATTGAGCCCAACCTGTCGCGCATCAAGCAGCAGCTCGACAACTCTCTGATGCTGGTTACCGCATTGAACACCAAAATCGGTTACGAAAACGCCGCCAAAATCGCCAAGGCTGCCCACAAAAACGGCACTACCCTGCGCGAAGAAGCCGTGAAATCCGGCCTGCTCACCGCCGAGCAGTTTGACGAATGGGTGCGCCCCGAAGACATGGTAGGCAGCCTGAAAGGCTGAGCTGCCGCGTCCGACTAATCAGTGAAACAGTATTCAGGCTGCCTGACAAGATTTGGGGCAGCCTGAAATTTTTGGGCAGGGGCAAGTTTGTTTCAAGGCGGCCTGAAAACGCGTGGGCACAAGTGCCACCCTACGAAAATCCGGCGTTGCACGTCCCCAAAATTTGGCGGCAACCAAAACAAAGGCAGCCTGAAACGCGGTTTGGGTTTCAGGCTGCCCCAACAGAGCAGAAATTTAGGCGGCGGATTTCAGCAGGTCTTGCAGTTCGCCGGCTTCAAACATTTCCGCCAAAATGTCCGCGCCGCCGATGAATTCGCCTTTCACGTAAAGCTGCGGAATGGTGGGCCAGTTGCTGTATTCCTTGATGCCTTGGCGCACTTCATCGTTTTCCAGCACGTTTACGGTGGCAAAATCGGTGCAGCCCGCCTCTTTCAAAATCTGCACGGCGCGGGAAGAAAAACCGCATTGGGGAAACTGTTTGGTGCCTTTCATAAACAGCACGATGGGATGCTCGGTAACCACTTGTCTGATTTCTTCTTGAATGCTCATGATGTGTCCTTGGGAACGGGTTGAAAGGGCGCGATTATAGCGGCTTTTCAGGCTGCCTTGCAGGCATATGTCTGCGTCTCAAAACGCCTCGGAGGTGTCTAGGCGGTTTCAGGCTGCCTCCGGATGCGCCGTGCGTGGCGGGCAGATGCCATTTTGCCCCATCAAAAATCGTTCTGCGAAGAAACAGAAGCTGCCGGTTTTCAGCCGTTCCGCCATCTATCCCGCCGATGTGCGGGGTTAGTCTAATCGGCCGACAAGCCGTACAATATCGCCCAATCGGCATGATTCACAGGCACATCAAGGCAGCCTGAAACCTTTATAGTGAATTAAAATTGCAGTGTTACGGCGTTGGTTCGCCTTGAACCTGTATGCCTTGCGGCTCATCGCCTTGTATTTTTTTAATTCACCACATCTGCACAAAAGAAAGTCTCAAAATGAAACGAGTCCTCACCGGTGTTACCACCACAGGCATCCCCCATTTGGGCAACTATGTGGGAGCCATCCGCCCCGCCATCCGCGCCGCACAGGAAAGCGGCGTCCAATCCTATCTGTTTTTGGCCAACTACCACGGCATCATCAAATGCCACGACCCGGCGATGATAGACGAATCCACGCGCGCCGTTGCCGCCACCTGGCTTGCCTGCGGGCTGGATACGGAGCGCACCGTGTTTTACCGCCAGTCCGACATTCCCGAAATCTTGGAACTGAACTGGATTTTAACCTGCATCACCGCCAAAGGTCTGATGAACCGCGCCCATGCCTATAAAGCGGCTGTGGACAAAAACCTTGCCGAAAACCAAGACCCCGATTTTGAAATAGAAATGGGGCTTTACAGCTATCCGATTCTGATGTCGGCCGACATTTTGATGTTCAAGGCACACAGCATTCCCGTGGGGCGCGACCAAATCCAGCACGTTGAAATGGCACGCGACATCGCCCAGCGTTTCAACCACCGCTTCGGCAGGGAAATCTTCGTGCTGCCTGAAGCGGCGGTGGACGAAAATGTGGAGCTTTTGGTGGGGCTGGACGGGCGCAAGATGTCCAAATCCTACGGCAACACCATTCCGCTGTTCCAAACGCCCAAGCAGCGTCAAAAAGCCGTGAACAAAATCATCACCAACCTGAAAGAGCCAGGCGAGCCGAAGCAGAAAGACGAAAGCCCGCTGTTTGAAATCTATCAGGCATTCGCCACGCCCGCAGAAACCGCTGAATTTGAAAAAATGCTCAACGAAGGCTTGGCATGGGGCGAAGCGAAAAAACTGCTCGCCGCCAAAATCGGCGCGGAACTGGACGGAAAAACCGAGGCTTACAACGACCTCATCGCCCACCCCGCGCGGATTGAGGAAATTTTGCAGGCAGGCGCGGCCAAGGCGCGGGCACAGGCGCGGGAACTCTTGGCAGAAGTAAAAGATGCGGTAGGGATTCGGACGTTGAAGTGAGCCGCATGGCAAAAAAGGCAGCCTGAAAACGGTTTTTCTGTTTTCAGGCTGCCTTTGTATGCAGAACGCGCGGGCGGCAAATGCCCCCCCGCAAAGGTATCTATTTGTCTTCCGCCCAGGGGTCTTCTCTGCGGCGGCGTTTCACCAATATCCGCACGGCACCGTCGTTGCCTTTGTGCGGTTCGCAGTAGGCAAGCACATCGGGGTGTGCCATCAGCCAGCGGCGCACGAGATTTTTGAGTACGGGCGTGTAGCCTGACGAGCCGAGTCCGCTGCCGTGCACGATTTCGCCGCACACGCCGCGCCGTTGCACAAATTCTATAAATTCGTTCAGCGTGTTTTGCGCTTCTTCTTGTGTGTAGCCGTGCAAGTCTACATCGGCAACCACTTCGTAATAGCCGTTTTGCAGGCGTTTGATGTCGTTTGCGCCTTGGCCGTTTTTGCTGAATGCGGCGGGGATTTCCATCTGAATGCCGTCGCCGACATAGAAGAAGCGGCCGTTGTCTCCCGCTTCGGTTTTGGGGCGGGGTTTGATTGGGGTGGTGTCGGCGGGGGCGTGGTAGCGCGCGGGGGTTTTGAGCGGTTTTACGTCTTTCATGAGCGCGGCGAAATCGGCGGGCTGCTCGGCTTGGACTTGCTGTTTGGCGGCGGCTTCGGCAGCCCGGCGGGTGCGGTTTTCGGTTTGTGCCTGTTTGTGCAGGGCTTTTAGCCGGTCTTGGTAGTTCATGTTTGTCTGTTTCTCCGATGGGTTGGGTTTTCAGGCTGCCTTGCCGGCTTTTTTGCGCAGCAGCACGCCGCTTTCTATATGCGGGGTGTAGGGGAATTGGTCAAACAGGGCGGCGGCGGCAATTTCGTGGGTCTGCGCGAGCATGCCCAGATTGGCGGCGAGTGTGTCGGGATTGCAGGAAATATAGATGATGTTGGGGAAGCGGGAAATCAGCGCGAGGGTGTCTGCATCTATACCGGCGCGCGGCGGATCGACAAATACGGTGGAAAAGGCGTAGTCGGCAAGGCGGATGCCTTGTTCGGCAAGGCGGCGGAAATCGCGGCAGCCTGAAAATGCTTCGGCCAGTTCTTCTGCGGAGAGGCGGGCAATTTTTACGTTGCCGGCATGGTTGGCGGCGATGCCCCATTGCGCGGCGGCCACGGAGGTTTTGGAGACTTCGGTTGCGAGTACGCGGGCGAAACGGCGCGACAGGGGCAGGGTGAAATTGCCGTTGCCGCAATAGAGTTCCAGCAGGTCGCCGCCGATGCCTTCTGCCTGCCGGCACGCCCATTCGAGCATTTTTTCGCAGACGCGGGCGTTGGGCTGGGAGAAGCTGCCTTCGGTTTGGCGGTATGAGAAGGTTTCGCCGCACACGGTCAGCTGCTCGGTGACGAAATCTTGTCCCAAAACGATTTTTTGCCCTTTGCTGCGCCCGATGATGCCGGTGCCGAATGTGTTTTGCAAAGCGGCAGCGGCGGTGCGCCATTCGTCGTCCAGTTTGCGGTGGTATATCAGCGTAACCAGCAGCTCGCCGCCGAGGGTTGCCAAAAATTCGCATTGGTAAAGCCGTGTTTTTAAAACAGGGCAGCCTGAAAGCCGTTGCAGCAGCGGCATCATCAGCTTGTTGATGCTTTCGCAGGCGGCGGGAAAGCCGGTGAGCCTGACCAACGAGGCGGACGATGCTTTCTGCCCGCGTTCAAACATGGCGTAGCTGAGGGTGTCGCCTTCATGCCAGATGCGGAATTCGGCACGCATGCGGTAATGTTGTTCGGGGGAGGGGAATACTTGGACGGGGGGTGCGCCGAACGGGGCGAGCAGGGCGGTGAGGCGGGCGGTTTTTTCGTTAAGCTGGGTTTGGTAGGCGGTCATGTTTTGTCGGTCGGGAAAATGGTTTTCGGGCAGCCTGAAACTGCGTGGGCGGCATAAGTGTTTTGCCGTTGGCTGTCTTATCCAAAAAAGCGCGTTATTTTAACCAATTAAGGGAACGGACAGGCGGTTTTGTTGTTTTATAGCGAATTAAAATTGCGGTGCTACGGCGTTGGTTCGCTGCGTGGGTATCTTAGTATTATTTTTATTTTGACCCACCTAGTATATGATAATGATTTTTAATTGAAACAAAAATTTCCAAACGTTAAAAAATAGGCAGTTTGGTTTAAGGTATATGTGGAATCTTGGCTTTATATTTGCCAAATTTGACTTTAAGCATATGTTTCCACAATGGAGCGGAGTAAAATTACATTCAGAGACAAATACCGGCTTTTTGTTTAACCGCAGCCCGCTGTTTCAGGCTGCTTTTTAGGAGTAGCACATTTATGTTATCCCCAACCTTTGACCCGCTTGGCAACATTTGGCTTTCTGCCGCCGTTGCCGCCGTTCCGATTATTTTGTTCCTGCTCGGGCTGACCGTGCTGAAACTGAAAGGCCTGCACGCCGCGCTGCTGACGCTGGCGGTTACGCTGGTGCTGTCGTTTTATCCGTTCGGCCTGCCGGTCGGTGCGGCTATCGGCGCAGTGGTGCAGGGTATGCTTACGGGCTTTTGGCCCATCGGCTATATCATCATCATGGCGGTGTGGCTTTACCGCCTGACGGTGGTGTCGGGCAAGATTGACGTTATCAAAAGCTCGCTGACGATGGTGTCTTCCGACCAGCGCATCCAGCTTCTGCTGATTGCGTTCTGTTTCGGTGCGTTTTTGGAAGGTGCGGCGGGCTTTGGCGTGCCCATTGCGATTTGCAGCGTGATGCTGGCTGCGTTGGGCTTCAATCCGCTGCAAGCCGCCATGCTGTGTCTGGTCGCCAATGCGGCGGCGGGTGCGTGGGGCGCAATCGGTATTCCCGTGGCGATTGTGGATACGTTTAAGCTGGATGGTGTAACTGCCATCGGCGTATCAAAAACGTCGAACCTGACGCTGCCGATTGTGGCGGCAACCGTGCCGTTCCTGCTGGTTTGGATTGTGGACGGCTTTAAAGGTGTTAAGGAAACGCTGCCTGCTATTTTGGTTACTTCCGTTGTGTTTACGGTGTCGCAGATGGTGGTGAGCTATTTTGTCGGACCGGAATTGGTAGACATTCTGCCGCCGCTTTTGGCCTTGGTTGCGCTGGCTTTGCTGTGTATGAAATGGAAGCCGTCCAATATTTTCCGCATCGTGCCGGAGGACGAGAGCAGCAAGGCGGCCCATTCGTTTGGCGAGATTGTGAACGCGTGGATGCCGTTTATTTTGCTGAGCGTGGCGGTGATTTTGTGGAGCATGCCGTTCTTTAAAGGTTTGTTTGCCGAAGGCGCGGCGCTGGCATTTACCAACATTAAATTGGATGTGCAGCCGGGCGAGGGTGCGATGCCGGTAACGTTTGACATGGGCAAAGCCACGGGTACGGCGATTCTTGCCGCCGTTCTGGTTACGATTTTCACCAACGGCAAAACGCTGCCGCCCGCTAAGGCGTTCGGTGTTTTGAAAGAAACCTGCAAATCGTTCTGGATTGGGATTGTTACCGTGTCGTGCATTTTGGCGATTGCCAAGCTGACGACTTATACGGGCATGACCAAGGTGTTGGGCGAGGCCGTTTCGGAAACGGGCGCGGTGTTTCCGCTGCTTTCGCCGGTGCTGGGCTGGATTGGTGTGTTTATGACCGGTTCGGTGGTGAACAACAACACGCTGTTTGCGCCGGTGCAGAGCGTGGTGGCGGGCAAGCTGGGCATAGACCCGAACGTGCTGGTTGCTGCGAACACGGCTGGCGGTGCGATGGGCAAACTGGTGTCACCGCAGTCTATTGCGATTGCTACGGGCGCGCTGGAAAAGGTCGGCGAGGAATCTTCCGTGCTGAAAATGGTGCTGAAATACAGCATCGGGCTCTTGGTATTCGTGTGCGCATGGACGTTTGTGCTGTCGCTGCTGCTGAAATAGCCTGAGCGCGAAATGGGGCAGCCTGAAAACTCGGGTTACGGGTTTTCAGGCTGCCTTTTTTGTTTTTGCGGGGGTTGGTGGGAGAGCCTGAAATTGCAAGCCGCGTGGGTATGAATGCCCATCCTACGGGGTCGTGCGTTGCGCGTATCTGTTCTGTGTTGGTTATGGCGGGTAGGGTGGGCACTTGTTGCCCGCACGTTCTGCGTAGGAAGGCAGCCTGAAAGGGGGAATGCGCACCGCTATGTATCAAAATATCTAAATTCAAATTCTGGATAAGAATTATCTAAATGATAAAATGCGATTAAAATCAAATCTGAAGGTTTATTTTCCACCCACACATCACACTCAATAATGTAATACTTCCCATCATAGCTTTCATCAATAGACAAATACTCCCTACTATTAGACCTTTTATCTATTTCAGATACAGGAAACAACGATAAATTATTTTTGTTTTCAGTAACATCTCTGCAAATAATCTCATTCATTTCCTCTAAGAAATCTTCCGAAATACCATACCGATTCTCTAGAGTATGCTTATCTTCCAAAATAAAGAAATTAAGGAAATCACTCACTTCTTGATATAGCTTTAGTCTTAAATCTTTCATAGTTCCTACTTCATATTTTTAAATTTTTTTGCAGCAAGGTAGGGTGGGCACTTGCTGCCCACGCGTTCTGCGTGGAAAGGCAGCCTGAAAGAGGAAGTGTGCACCGCGTGGGCATGAATGCCCACCCTACGGGGTCGTGCGTTACTTTCAGGCTGCCTTATCCCGTGCGGCGGACAATCTGGCCGATAACCAGTCTGTTCGGATTCAGGGCTTGGCGCAGCCGTTCCGAGAACGGGCGCGGCGTGCCGAATATCTGTGCGGCAATTTCGGCGGCGCAGAGGGGGGCGGTTGCGAGTCCGCGACTGCCGTGGGCGGTGTTGGCGTAGGCGTTTGGCAGATAGGGGCAGGGTGTGGCGATGCGGTAGTTTTTGTCCGATGCGTATTTGGCGTACACGGTGCGCATGGTCTGTGCATCGCCCAAGGGGCCGACGGCGGGCAGGTGGTCGCGGCAGTCGCAGCGGACGGCGGCGTGGGCGTGCGGCGGTTTCAGGCTGCCTGTGTCGGCGGCAAAGCGGCTGGCAAACAGGCCGGCAAGGTGGGGGCTGAGTTCGGCGAGGGCGGCGCGGTTGGCCAGTTCGTCTGCGCTGCGCCAGTCCGCGCCTGTGTCGTTGGGGGCGAAGGTTGCGCCGAAGCAGTGTTCTCCCTGCCATGCGGGGGAGATGTAGGACGCGCCGGAGAGGGCGGTTTTGAGTTTCAGGCTGCCTTCGGTTGCCGGAACGGTGGCGGTTTGCCCGCGTATGGCTTGGAACGGGAACGCGCCGATAACGGGGGCGTGCATGCTGCCTGCGCCTGTGCAGAAGACGATGTGGCTGCCTGAAAACGTGCCCTGCGGTGTGTCGGCGTGCCATGCGCCGTCTGCATATCCGGCGTGCAGGACGGGGGTGTGCTCGTGCAGTGTGATTTGGGGATGGGACAGCAGGCGGCGGACGAGGGCGGGCGGGTTGAGCCACGCGCCCTGCGGCCAAAACAGTGCGTCCTGTTGGAGCGGGATGCCGGCCAGTGCGGAGGCTTCTTCGGCGGAAACGGCGCGGTAGAGGTGCGAATGGCGGCGGTTTTGTGCAAGCGCGGCATTGCGCTTGCGTTCGGCTTCGCTGTGGTTCAGGTGGAGGATGCCGCAGCCCTGCCACACGTCTTCTTGCGGGAACAGGCGTTGCAGCAGGCGGCGGGTGTAGCCGTAGCCCGAGAGCAGCAGTTTGGTCTGTGCAGTGTTGTGCGGGGAGATTTTGGCGTATAGCAGCCCTTGGCGGTTGCCGGAAGCTGCGCCCGCTGCCGCTGCCGCGTCCATCACGGTAACGCGTGCGCCGCGTATCGCGCATTCGTATGCGGTTGCTGCGCCTGCGATGCCTGCACCGATTATCAGAATATGCGGCGGCGCGTCTTGCTCCGGAGGGCGGTGCGCAGGCGGCATCTGCCATGCTTTCAGCGGCACAGCCGCTTCCTGCGGCACGGGCGGGGTTTGCCAAACGATGTGTCCGGGTTGCGGAAAATGTTCGTGCAGACGGTGCGCGGCATGGGGCGGCAGCAGCCACAAATCGGTTTCAGGCTGCCATTGTGCGATGAAATTGACTGCGTCAAACACCGTGCAGCGCATGGCTTCGCACAGGCTTTGGGCGGGTGCGGGGAAACGGCTTTCAGGCTGCCGTTGCAGCGTTTGGTCGGAAGAAAGGCAGAACAGCAGGTGTTTGGGTTCAGGGTGGCGGGCGAGGAAAACGGCGAGCGTGTCGGAATCGGGTATTGCGTTCCAAGCGTAAACGGGGACGGGAGGCATGGTTTTGTGCGGGCGGGTGCGGGGAAAGGGAGGGATTGTAAACGCTTCGGGCGGGTATGGCGGAAAGCGGATATGGCCGGCACACGCATTGCCCGAGACCTTTGCAAAACCCCAGATTTGAGCACAGTTCAAAGCAACGGCATCGCAGAACGCGCAGAGAATATGGAAATATTTTCAAGCGTTCGAGAAGCGCGTTGCGAAGAAATGTGCCAAAGATGG
>CAUQSD010000053.1:0-14851 GCA_963520685.1 uncultured Kingella sp.
CTAAAAATGTTGCGGGAAAATCCTTTAAAATAAATTTTGCTTCCTAAGCCCCTTTGTTATTAGGATAGTCAATTTATAGTGAATTAAAATAAAAACAAGACAAGGCAGCAAAACCAGCCGTATACAGATGATACATAAGGGCGTTGGCAATAATGTATCATTACGATTTTAGTCCACTATAAATTAATGTCTAATGCCACATTGAACAATATAGATACTTGGTGTTTAAATATGAAAATTCAATTATTTTTGAAATCCATTTGGAAATTTATGGAGTCCATTTGGCAAAATGTCTTGCATATACTGAAGATACTGCTACTTTCCTCATTTTTTATAATACGTTTATAATTACTTATCTCTCTATAAGTGGACCTGGGCGCGGTTATGAAGAGTATATCTTAATGACTTTATTTTTTACATTAGCTTGGGCAATTTTTAAGGGGCTGACGTAGATTAGCCCTAAATTCCACACCAATCCCGCAGGATTTTAAGCTGCCGGGACGGTGTGCCGAAGTTAAACCGAAATTCGCATTCTTTCAAGAACAGCGGGAAGGATTTGCGATCGATTCCGTTGTATTTGCGTAAGACGCGTTTTGCCTGATTCCAAAAGTTCTCAATGCCGTTAATGTGGTTCTGACGGTCTGCAAATTCCTTGGAATGGTTGATGCGGTAATGTATAAAACCGCTCACGTCCAACTTGTCGTAGCTGCTCAGGCTATCCGTGTAAACAATGCTGTCCGGCATGATTTTCTTTTTGATGACAGGGAGTAACGTTTCAGACTTGGCATTATCCACCACAACGGTATAGACCCGTCCGTTGCGTTTCAGAATGCCGAAGACAACCACTTTTCCTGCCGCACCGCGACCGCGTCTGCCCTTGCGGTGTCCGCCGAAATAGCTTTCGTCCAACTCGACAGAGCCCTCGAAAACCTCATCGGCAGCCAAGGCCGGATAATGGCTGATAACCATGCGGATTTTGCGGTAGAACAGAATAGCGGAGTTGGGCTGAATGCCCAAAATATCGGCAGCGGAACGGGCGGTAACTTGGAGTACGAAAAATTCAAGCAGTTTCTTTTGAACTCTCTTGCTTAATTTACAATTGGTTATCTGCATTTTTGTAGACTAGCATAACTGCTAATCTACGTCAGCCCCATTTTTAATGCAATATGTTTATTAGTTATATCCCCTGTTGCCCTTATAATTCTTATAATAAAAAATCTTCGTACCGAATATAAATGGATTATTATATTTATTTTGTTATCTATTTTTTCTGAAGCTGTTTGGTATTATGAATTTCCGGCATATATCCAAGATACAGGAGAATTAATAGAATTTAATATTTTTTCATTTCTACGTGTGGTCAGTACCGAGTTTATCTCTCTTGTATTAGCTTATTATTGTTTGTATTTTTGGAGCAAAAAATGGCAGAAGAAGTTTTTGAAGTAAACGTATATAAACCTCCATTCAATCCTCAGCGACCTGATAAGAATATAATTGGAACAGTGAAAGCATCTTATGTTCCGGATGGGCAGGGTGGTTACCTGACGGATAAGGATGGAAAACGGTATCTTGCCCCTGTCGGTTATGACCCCCGCGAATCATTTATTTACGGTGCCAGCGGTCATAAAAACTTGCTTGATTGGGGAACGGGTAAGCCGCGTGATTTGCAGCGTTCTTTTCATGGAAAATCATATGGCAGTTTTGTTCCTGCATTTACACCCATTGCATCATTTGATGTTGGTGTTGCCTGCGCAGGCGCAGCAGGAGTTTTTGAGTGGAACTGTAAGTTTGGTGGCAGGCTTGTAAATCTTAAGAATCGTTTTATTGAAAAAAAACCTAACGTTAACATATGGGGAGCATGGGGTAACAACCCTAAAAACGTTCCCAATATTGAAAAGAGGCTATGATTGGGGAAAAGACAATATGGAAGGTTTCGGCGATATGCTGATGAAACGCCTGATGGAGGGTGCGGAGAATAAAGCGATAAAAAATCCGCAACCGGGCAATGAAGAAGGCTTTGTTTCCGTGTCCAATTCCTTGTCTGCACCCGCTGCCGGTGGCACAGAATCGTTTACTTTGGCGGCAAGCGGCAATCAGCAGAAACTGGCTGCCAATATTCTGAAACCCAAAGACAAGGAAAACGAAGAGGAATTGCAGCCGGATACGCCCAAAACACCGGGAGACGATTTCGGTATGTCTTGAAAATTGAGATTGTGCCGATGGATTAAGGCAGCCTGAAAACAAAAAAAATGCACGCCGTTCCCTGTGTGCATTTTTTGTTTTCAGGCTGCCCTGCCGTTTCCAATCACAAAAAAATCCCAATCAAGTCGTTTAGAAACCGCCGCCCCAATTCGGTCGGGCGAAAATACATCGGGTTGCCGTCCAAAAGCCCCGCCTGCTGCGCCTTGGCAATCTGCCGGCTGATGCGTGCCGCGCTGATGCCGGTGCGTTCGGGCAGAAACGCGCTGGGCACACCTTCGTGCAGGCGCAGGGCGTTCATCATAAATTCAAACGGCAGCTCTTTGGCGGCAACGGGTTTGCGCTCTATCGCGGCGGCGGGATGGGTGCGCATGGCGGCAAGGTATTCGGCGGGATGGCGGCGGCGCACGGTGCGGACGATGCCGCTGTGTGCGGAAATTTTGCCGTGTGCGCCCGCACCGATGCCGATGTAGTCGCCGAACTGCCAATAATTCAGGTTGTGGCGGGCGCGTTGGTTTTCGTGTTTGGCAAACGCGCTGGTTTCATATTGCACAAAGCCTGCGGCGGCAAGCTCGGCGTGGACGGCATCTTCAATATCCTGTGCCGCATCGCCCTCGGGCAGGTCGGGCGGCGGCGTGTGCCCGAACGCGGTGTTGGGTTCAAGGGTAAGGTGGTATGCGCTGATGTGCGTGGTGCCGAACGATACGGCTTTGCGCACATCGGCAACGGCAGCCTGAACGTCCTGTCCGGGCAGGGCATACATCAAATCAATGTTCACCCGCTCAAAAATCCGCACGGCAGCTTCAATTGCGGCACACGCCTCGCTGCCGCTGTGGATGCGTCCCAAGGCGGCAAGTTTTGCATCGTCAAAGCTCTGTACGCCCAACGACAGGCGGTTCACACCTGCATCTTTAAAACCTTGGAATTTTTCCCGCTCAAACGTGCCGGGGTTTGCTTCCAGCGTGATTTCGGCTTCGGGGTTCAGGCGCACCAAGGCGCGGATGCCCGACAGCAGGTTGTTTATCGCCCGCGCACCGAACACGCTGGGCGTGCCGCCGCCGATGAACACGGTTTCCACAGACCGCCCCCACACATGGGGCAGCTCAGCCTGTAAATCTGCCAGCAGTGCGTCCACATAGGCATCTTCGTCCAACGCAGTTTTGATTTTGTGCGAATTGAAATCGCAATACGGACATTTCTGAATGCACCACGGGATATGGACATACAACGACAGCGGCGGCAGCGCGGTTAAAGGGGCGGCAAAATCGGGGGAGACAATATTCATAAGATACAGACCAAGGCAGCCTGAAAACGGGTGCTGCGGTTTTCAGGCTGCCTGTTGTGCGGCGGTTATTTGATATGCGGGCGGATAAGTGTAAGCATCTGTGCCAGCACTTTCGGTGGGGCGGCAACAATATCGCCCGATTGCAGCCAGCCCTGTTCGCCGTGCATATCGGTAACGATGCCGCCCGCCTCCTGCACAATGAGCGCACCTGCGGCGATGTCCTGCGGATTCAGGCGGAAATCAAAAAAACCGTCCGTGCGTCCTGCCGCCAGCGTACACAGGTCCAACGCTGCCGCGCCTTCCTGCCGGATACCGGCCGTTTTGCAGATAAAGCCTTTCAAAAGGGCAAGATAGGTTTCCAGCACGGAGGAACGGTCGGCTACGGGGCAGCCCGTGCCGATGACGCAGCGGTTCATCTCGGTACGGGCGGACACACGGATGCGGCGGTCGTTCAGCAGCGCGCCCTGCCCGCGCGAAGCGGTGTAAAGATCATTGCGCTCGGGTGCGTAAACCAAAGCCTCCTGCAACACGCCTTTATGCAGCAGAGCCATGCTGACGGCGTATTGCGGGTGGCCGTGCAGATAGTTGGTCGCGCCGTCCAAGGGGTTTATGAGCCACTCGTATTCGGCGCGCGCATTGCTGCTTTCACCCGCTTCTCCAATGCGGACGCAATGATGCGGATAGGCTTCCCGCAAAATGTCCGCAATGATGTCCTCTGCCTGCTTCCCAACATCGGAAACGAAATCACCGGCGGCTTTGCCGTCTGCCTTGAAAGCGGACAGATTGTTAGCAGCGCGCAGCATCATGTCGCCGGCGCGGCGGGCGGCTTTAAACGCAGTATTGAGGGCGGAAGAGGGTTGGGCCATGCTGGGAAACCTTTCGTCAGACAGATAGACGGGGCAGCCTGAAACGGCGGTTTTCAGGCTGCCCCTGCGTGATTCAGAACGGGCGCGGATTATACGGCTTTTTGCGCTGGACGGCTATCGCAGCCCAAGCGTAACATCGCGTCTTTTCTTTTTCAGGCTGCCCGATATGGACACGCATTCAGACACACAAACGCAGCAAAAACAAGGCATCCTCTATGCTCTCGCGTGCTACGGCACATGGGGGCTGTTTCCCCTGTTCTGGTATCCGCTCAACCATTCCGCCATGCCCGCCGACCAAATTTTGGCGCAGCGCATTGTCTGGTCGGGCGTGTTCGCCGCCGCCCTGCTTCTGGCCTTCAAACAGGGGCGGCTGCTTTTAAACGCGCTGCGTCAGGTGCGCCTGCTGGCAGTGTTTGCGCTCTCTTCCTTCCTGATTGCCGCCAACTGGCTGGTTTATGTGTGGGCGATTACAAATAACCACATTCTGGAAGCCAGCCTGGGCTATTTCATCAACCCGCTGTTCAACGTGTTTTTGGGTGCGCTGATGTTCCAAGAACGCCCCACCCGCCTGCAAACCGCAGCGGTGGCACTGGCGTTCCTCGGCATCTTGTGGCTTGCCGTGCCGGGCGGGAAGATGCCGTGGATTTCGCTGGCACTGGCAGCAAGCTTCGGCTTTTACGGCGCGGTGCGCAAAATCGCACCCATGCCGCCATTGGCAGGGCTGACGCTGGAAACGCTGCTGCTGCTGCCCTTTGCGCTGGGCTATCTGGCTTGGCGCGGCGCACAGGGAACGCTGGTGTTTGCAGAACTGGATGCCTTGCAGAAAACCGTGCTGTTCGCATCCGGCGCGGCAACCACACTGCCACTTTTAGCATTCGCCGCCGCCGCCAAACGCATTGCCCTCTCACTCTTGGGTATCTTGCAGAATATTTCCCCATCCGCCCAGCTTTTAATCGGGCTGGCACTGGGCGAACACTTGGATGCAGGGCGGCTTGCGGGCTACGGACTGGTGTGGGCAGGCGTGGCCGTGTTCCTGTTTGGCGTATGGCGGCAGATGAAGCGGCACGGGCGCACAGGCTGAAAACGGAAGCAGATACCCTCCGCATTCCATAAAGGCAGCCTGAAACCTTGTAAATAGGTTTCAGGCTGCCTTTATGCCTTATATACATACAGTAGGATTGATGCGCACAATATTGTTTCCCGTAGGGTGGGCACTTGCTGCCCACGCGGTTTGCAGTTGCGCTTTTAGGCTGCTTTCAGATGTGCAACGCGTGGGTAGCAAGTGCCCACCCTACTCCTTCAAAATGCCGACGGAAACTTCCGCACACCAAACAAATTTTAATCGGACGCATTATTCCGTTTACTTTTCTTTACGAAAAATCGCAACCGCCCGCCTTCGCCAAAATAGGCAAAACCGCATCAGGTTTTCCGTTTTTTTGAAATTTTATTTACTTATAAAACAATAGCTTGTATGTCTGTCTGTCTGTCTGTCTGTCTGTCTGTAAAATATTTTGTTATGATGCCTGCCCATCTTCAACGCGCAGGCATTTTGTTTGCCTGATTTTACAATCGGCTCAGCCTCGTTTTCCGCTTGGCAGCCTCTTTCCTTCAAGGAGTTCGTACCATGAAACGACAACACCTGAAACTCGTTGCTTTGGCCTGCTCGGCCGTGTTCGGTTTGGCTGCCTGCGGCAGCGGCGGCAGCAGCAGTGATTCCGCTCCCAACTTCTCCGGCGCAGATGCCGGCGGCACCATCTTCGGCAACGGCTTTGCCAAAAACAACAACGGCAGCAACGGCAACGGCAATAACAATGCCGGCAACAATGCCAACAATTGCGGCTTCTTCGGCTGCTCGCCGAGCAACCCCGGCAATAATGGCGGCGGAAATAACAATGGCGGTGGCAACAATAACGGTAATGCCAACAATAACAATGGCGGCAATAACGGTGGCAACAACAATGCCAGACCTGCTCCGAACTTTACTGTGAATGACGGCGTTGGCTATTACTATGGTTCTGGTTCAAGCGCCCAAATATATAGGAACCATGGTTCAATAAGCGCAGCAGATCCTTTAACAATCAAAGCGACTGACGATTTGAAAACCTTGGATATAGACGGTTTCTTGGTAAACGTAAACGGAGCAGACAATACTCCCGCAGATCAAAGATATTTCCCAGGGCGGGTTCTATACAATGGCTATAACAATTCAAACGAAGATACTATAACTGGCATACATACCAATAGCAGCAAAGCATTGCGATATTCTCGATTCGGTGCTATGGAACGTATACAATATTACGGTGGCAACACGAGATCTGAGGGTAGCTTCGTCACTAACAGTGTATTCTCAGTTGGTCACGTTACGCCAGCTGCCTCAATGCCGACTTCAGGTACTGCCACTTATTCAGGCCATGCAGTGGATGGTCAATGGCGCAAAGCAGATTTTGATGTAGATTTTGGCGCAAAAACGGTTGAAGGTCGTCTCATGAGTGCACTTGATTCCAATATTGTAGATCACCAACTATATGGAAGTATCAACGGCTCATCATTTGAAGGAACAAAAATAGTTGGCAGTGATGAAATCAATATGAAAGGAAGGTTCTATGGTGATCAAGCCCAAGAAATCGGTGGCGTATATAACGGCTCGACCTTAAGATCCGGCATCATGGGCGCATTCGGTGCGGTAAAAAACTAAGCATCCTAAATAACCACTCCCCGTCCTGATTTTTTAATCAGGACGGTTTTTCTTTTGCCGCCCATAAAACGGCAGCCTGAAATCCCTTCCCCATCGTTCAGGCTGCCTTTTGCGCTAAAATCGCCCCATTCTCATCTTTCAGGCTGCCCCATGTCCGACCTTTTCCACACCCCGCCCGCCGCCCCGCTTGCCGAACGCCTGCGCCCGCAAACACTGGACGAAGTGTTGGGGCAGGAACACCTGACCGGCGAGGGCAAGCCCCTGCGCACCGCCTTGGAAAGCGGCGAACCGCACTCCATGATTCTGTGGGGCAGTGCAGGCATCGGCAAAACCACCCTCGCCCGTATCGTTGCACAAGGCTTCAACGCCCGCTTTCTGCCTCTCTCCGCCGTGTTCTCCGGCGTGAAAGACATTCGGGAAGCCGTGCAGCAGGCTCAAGCGGCCTGGCAGCAATCCCAGCGCACCATCCTGTTCGTGGACGAAGTACACCGCTTCAACAAAGCCCAGCAGGACGCATTTCTGCCCCATGTGGAAAGCGGACTCATCACCTTTATCGGCGCAACCACCGAAAATCCCTCCTTTGAAGTAAACGCCGCCCTGCTTTCCCGCGCCCAAGTCTATACCCTCAAACCATTGCCGCCCCAAGCCTTGTCCCAGCTTGCCGACAAAGCTTTCAGGCTGCCTGAAAACACCGCTTTCACGCTGGCAGACGATGCCCGCCAACTCCTCATCCAATATGCCGACGGCGATGCCCGCCGCCTGCTCAACACCTTGGAACAGCTCGTCCGCGCCGCCCGCACCCGCAAAGTTTCCCTGATTGGCGGCGGGTTTGCCGCGCAAACCCTCGGCAGCCAGATGAGCCGCTTTGACAAAGGCGGCGAGCAGTTCTACAACCAGATTTCCGCCCTACACAAATCTGTGCGCGGCTCGCACCCCAACGCCGCACTGTATTGGTTCTGCCGCATGATTGAAGGTGGCGCAGACCCGCGCTATCTTGCCCGCCGCATCGTCCGCATGGCATGGGAAGACATCGCCCTTGCCGACCCGCGCGCCATCACCATTGCCAACGAAGCCGCCCAAACCTACGACCGCCTCGGCAGCCCCGAAGGCGAACTCGCACTGGCGCAGGCCGTGCTGTATCTTGCCGCCGCCGCCAAATCCAACGCAGGCTACACCGCATATAACCAAATGCGCCAATTTGTTAAGGAGCACGGCAGCGCGCAAGTGCCCGTCCACCTGTGCAACGCCCCCACCAAGCTGATGGCGGAACTCGGCTACGGCCGCGAATACCGCTACGCGCACGACGAACCGCACGCCTATGCCGCCGGAGAAAGCTATATGCCCGAAGGCATTGCCGAACCCGATTTTTACCAACCGGTTCCGCGCGGCTTGGAAACAAAAATCGCCGAAAAATTGGCATGGTTGAAAAGTTTGGACGACGCGGCGGCAGACGGCGAAAAAAAATAGGCAGGGCAGCCTGAAAACGCAAAAGCTGCAAGCACCCGCCCCGCTTTGAGGTGGGTTTGGAATAAGACAGCAAGGGCAGGCATTCGCTGCCCGCGCGTTTCAGGCTGCCTACACCCCACCCCAAACCTGTGTTTTTATTAAGAACCTCAATACATTGAAAGGATGAGAATGACCGCATGGTTCGCCCGCTTCCGCAGCCTTGCACATACCGAAAAATTCATGCTGGTTATCAACACCCTGAATCTGCTCTATTCGCTCGCCAACACCGTTTCCGCCCTGTTTCTTGCCCGATATCCGCTTGGCGATGCACTGTTTGCCGTGGTTTCCTCCGCCCTGCTCTTTCTTGCCGTGCACGGAAGCCTGTCGGGCAAACGCCGAACCTACCGGCTGGTGTTCTGGATGTATCTGCCGCAAGTGCTGCAAATCTATACTCCCTATTGGTTTTACTATATCCAAATGCCGATATTTCTAACATTAACGTTCGGCCTAACGGGCATCACCGAGCCGCCGTTCTCGCTCACCGTCAATGTGCTTGCCGTGCTGATGTGCTATTTTGCCTACCGGCAAGGCAGGCGGCTGAAAACCGCAACAGCTTAATCCGAAAACACAAAAAGGCAGCCTGAAACCATTCTTTTGGTTTTCAGGCTGCCTTTGCATAACACGTGGGCAGCCTGAACCGCGCACCCCCCGCCCATACCACAGCCCAAACAAAAAGCCTTGTTCCGAAAAACAAGGCTTTTATCAATCTGGTGGAGGCGGGGGGAATCGAACCCCCGTCCGAAAGTCCTCTACAAAGCGTTCTACATACTTAGTCCTGCCTATTTGTAATCTTGTCCCCCTCGCGCCGGCGGACGGGCTTTCGGGAGACCAGCCGCCTTAAATCTTATTTTCTGTCAAGCGGCACGACAGAAAACCAGCCGATGTCAAAATGATGTTGCTGCGGATTGCTCCGCGCAGCCCGTCGGCAAGCTGCTGCAACAGCCCGGCATTAAGCAGCCAGAGCGTAAGTTTCGTCGTTTGCGACTATTTTGATTCAGTGTTTTACGGGCTTCTGAGACCCCGGTATGCACGCATTTGCTTCGCAACCCCCGTCGAAACCAAGGTCGCCCCCAGATGCGAAAGGCGCGATTATAGCGGGTTAAACCGGTTTGCGCCACCAAGCAGCGGCGGCAGCACCGCATACTCGGTTTCAGGCAGCCTGAAAAGCCTTTATAATCCGTCGCTTTGCACCCCGCATTCAGGCAGCCTGAAACCATGTACAACGTAAACACCCACGACGTGCGCCGCTTTTTTGCCAACGTATGGCAGCAGCGTTTCGTTCCCGCACGGCTGGACGCATTGCAGCAAAAAGCCCTGCGCATTCTGGAAGCACACCCCGAATACGCACACTATATGGACAACATAGAACAATATCTGGATTACGACTGGACACCCGAAATGGGCGAAACCAACCCGTTCCTGCACCTTTCCATGCATCTCTCCATCCAAGAACAGGCAGGCATAGACCAACCTTTCGGCATCAGGGCAGTGCATGAAACACTCTGCGCCAAACACGGCGGCGACTGGGTGGCGGCGGAACACGCAATGATGGACGCACTCGCCGAAACCCTGTGGGAAGCCCAACGCTTCGGCAACGGGCTGGATGTAAACAACTACATGACCAAGCTGCGCAAACTGATAGGCTTGGGACAGGAAGACGAAGCGCGCACCAACCCGCACGAAGTGCCGCTTTCCGACAAAATCACACAGCGGTAAGGCAGCCTGAAAATGATTTACCCTTGGCACGAAGCAGCATGGCGGCAGATTGCCCGCCATTGGGACGCACAGCCCAACGCATGGCTGTTCGTCGGACAGGAAAACATAGGCAAAACCGCATTTGCGCGGCATTTGGCACAAGCCCTGCTTTGCGAAACACCGGCCGCACAGCACGCCCCCTGCGGCACATGCCCGTCCTGCCACCTGTTTTTGCAGGGAACGCATCCCGATTTCTACCTATTGCAGCCCGAGCAGCCTGAAAACGAAACGGGCGCACGCAAACTGCTGCAAATCAAGATTGATGCCGTGCGCGCCGTGCTGGAACCGCTGAACCACTCGTCCGTGCGCGGCGGACGGCGGGTGGTGTTGGCAACCCCGGCCGAAAGCATGAACACACAGGCGGCAAACGCACTTCTGAAAATGCTGGAAGAGCCACCCGAAGCAGTCGTATTCATATTAGTGAGCCATAGCCGGGACAGCCTGCTGCCCACCATCCGAAGCCGCTGCCGCCAAATGCTGCTGCCCGCCCCCGAGCGCGATGCCGCACTGGACTACCTGCACGGGCAGGACACCCAACACGCCGAAGAGCTGTTGGCCTTCCACAGCGGCGCACCGCTGTTTCCGCCCGCACCCGAACAGGACGAAATGCGCACGCGGCTGCTGGACTGGCTTGCCGCACCGCGCCTGATTGCCGCGCTGGATTTCGCCGCCGAATACGACAGGCGCAAATACCCGCTTGCCCTGCTGCTGGACTGGCTGCACAAATGGACGACAGATGTCGCGCTCGCCCACCACGGCATCGCACCGATGTATTACCCCGCCCGCGCCCAAGCCGCCACCGAAGCCGCCGCAAAAACCAATCCCGCCACACTTTTCGCCTTTTCAGGCTGCCTCACCCGCCTGCACCCTTACGGGCATCACAGCCTTAATGTTAAAATGCAGACCGAATCGCTGCTGTGCGGCTACCTGTCCGCCACTTTGAAAAAAGCAGCCTGAAAATCCATAACCTATTCCATCAAAAGGAAAAAACATGAGTTCAGCCCCCCAACCCATTTCTGCCGCAGGCGGCGGAAATGGCCAAGCTCCCGGCCGCATGATGCAGCTCCGCTTGGAGAGCAAACCCATTATCTATGCCAGCTATATGTCGTTTTTAGAGTTCGGCGGCGTGTTCATGCCTTCCAACGACAAATTCAAAATGGGCGAAGAAGTGCTGTTGGTTCTGGAACTGGTCGGCCCCGCCAGCACCGAAAAACTGTTCATCAAAACCAAAGTCTGCTGGATAAACGCCAACCCCAGCGGCAGCGGTCGCCCCAAAGGCGTAGGCTTGGCGTTCGGCTCGGACGAATCCGGTTTGAAAGCCAAAAAACTGTTTGAAGCCGTGCTGGCAGGTCTGCTGCACAACGAACGCCCTACCTACACCATGTAATGCAAACCCGTTTTCAGGCTGCCCGAACCGCATTTGGGCAGCCTGAAAAATTTTCCGTATCCCAAACCATGCAGCTCATAGATTCCCACTGCCACCTCAATATGGAAGGCTTGGCAGACCGCCTGCCGCAAGTATTTGCCAACATGGCGCAAAACCAAGTCGCCCAAGCCCTCGCCATCAGCGTCAGCCGCGACAGCTTCGCCCAAGTGCTCGCCATCGCCGAAGCCCATCCGCATATCTACGCCACCGTCGGCATCCACCCCGACAGCGAAACCGCCGCCGAATTCACCGCCGCCGAACTGGTGCAGCATGCCGCCCACCCGAAAGTTGCCGGCATCGGCGAAACCGGATTGGATTACCACTGGTGCAGCGGCAATTTGGAATGGCAGCACCGCCGTTTCGCCACCCACATTGCCGCCGCCAAACAAAGCGGCCTGCCGCTTATCGTCCACACCCGCAAAGCAGCCGCCGACACCCTGCGCCTGCTGCGCGAACACGGCGCAGAAAAAACCGTTATCCACTGCTTCACCGAAGACACCACCTTTGCCAAAGCCGCGTTGGATTTGGGCTGCTATCTCTCGTTTTCGGGCATCCTCACCTTCAAAAATGCCGCCGATATTCAAGCTGCTGCCCAATACTGCCCTGCCGAGCGCCTGCTGGTGGAAACCGATTCGCCCTATCTCGCCCCCGTTCCCCATCGCGGCAAGCCCAACGAACCCGCTTATGTGCGCCACACCGCCGAATTTCTCGCCCGGCTCCGCGGTGTCCCGCTGGAACAGATTGCCGAAACCACCACGGAAAACTTCCACCGCCTGTTTGCCAAAGTGCCGCGCATAAAGGCAGCCTGAAAACTGTGCCGGATATAGTCGGCACGCGTTACCGAATCTTCTTAGAAGCAGACTTGCCGCCACACGGGTTTCGTTTCAGGCTGCCCTCCAGTGGAACGTATGGGCAACAAGTGCCTATCCCATTTCAATCCACTAAAAAAGCCGTATCGCTTTTAGTTATTCCACTATAAAACGATACGGCTTTTGGTTTTTAAATAGAACAGCGTTTATGTCTGTGCGGTTTCAGGCTGCCTTAAATGCGGCTTCTGCCTATTTGCCGCCCACTTTGCTGATAACGAACCCCACGGCAAAGCCTGCCAGTGTCGGCACAACCCAGCCCAAGCCCGAGCTATACAGCGGCAGGCTGGCGGAAAGCGCGTCATTTATCTGTGCCACCAGCGGCGATTTGATTTCTGCCAGCGCGTCAAACGTTTTCCAGCCGTCAAACAGCGCGGGAATGCCCGTTGCCAGCATGGTGCAGACATACACCGCACGCCTGCCGCCAAACAACGGGTCAAGGAATGCCAGCACGATAATCGCAATCGTGAGCGGATAAAGCAGCATCAGCACGGGAACGGAAAATTTAATGATTGCGCTCAACCCGAAGTTGGCCAGCGCAAACGACACTAGTGTGAACAGCAATGCCCACTGGCGGTAGGTGAAGCGCGGCACAAGGCGGTGGAAATATTCGCCGCAAGCCGTAATCAGCCCCACAGAGGTGGACAGGCACGCCAAGAGCACGATAACGGCCAGCAATGCTTTGCCGCCGAAACCGAAATAATGCTCTGCACTTTTGGAGAGCACTGCCGCACCGTTTTCCTGCATGCCCAGCCCTGCCACACTGGTTGCCCCCATATAGGCGATGAACACATACACCACGGCCAAACAGCCTGCCGCCACAAAGCCCGCACGCGCAGTCAGACTCAGCACCTGTTTGGTGTCGGTTACGCCCATGCCCCGTATCGCCTCAATCACGATGATGGCAAACACCAGCGAAGCCAGCGCATCCATAGTTTCATAACCCGCGATAATGCCTTTCACCAACGCACCGGTTTGGTAGGACTCGACGGGTGCTTGCAACGCGCCCATCGGTTTGGCAGCGGCGGTAAACACCAGAATGGCGATGGTCAGCAGCAGCGCAGGAGTCAGGATTTTGCCGATGCGGTCCACCAGCTTGCCCGGCGAAATCGACAGCCAAAAAGACGCGCCGAAGAATGCAGCGGCAAACAGCGCAAGCGCAAGCCCTTTCGCGCCATCGCCCACCTCACCCAAAAACGGCATCACGCCGATTTCAAACGACACAGTCGCCGTGCGCGGTCCTGCAAACAGCGGTCCGATAGACAGATACAGCAGCACCGAAAACAGCACGCCGTAAACCGCCGACACGCGGGATGTGAGCTGCTGCATATCGTGCGAACCGGAATAACCGATGGCGATTACGCCCAACAGCGGCAGCCCCACGCCCGTAACCAAAAAGCCCACAATTGCGGAATAAACCTCGCTGCCCGCCTGCTGCCCCATCAGTGCGGGAAAAATCAGATTGCCCGCACCGAAAAACAGCGCAAACAGCATCAGACCGGTGGCAAAAAATGCCGATTTTTGATGATTACCCATAAAATCTTCTTTTCTTTTAAAGCGTTAAGATGAATAAAACCGCTTATAGCGGCATGAATTTACGAAATATAACAGAAATATTACAGAATCCACAACAATACACCGCCCAGTGCGCAAATCCGTCTGCCGAATCCCCCCATGCGCCGCCAAGCGGATAACCGGTGTGCAGGCAACGCGGATTCATAAACAACCGTGCGGTTTCAGGCTGCCTTCGGATGTGGAGCGTACGGAAAAGCAAGCACCTGACGGCAGAGAAAAAAGCATAAGGTCCCACCTCTCACATCTCATTCACGCGAACTAAGCCCTATTGAGAATGGTATGGGCAAATATTAAAAAAGGCTGGTGAGATGCTTTATCTGGCATTAAGGGGATATTATGACCATAAATAATGGGGGTCTTTAAACAAAAAATGCCCGATGGAATGCACGGCAACTGCGCCACTTTCTTACGCTCCTGCTCCACTACCAGCGTCTCCCGCTCCTTATGCAGATAGCTGCCTTGGGTGGTGATGTAGAGCGTGTTTTGCAGTTTGCGCATGGGGAACTCCTCGGGGTTTGACCGCGCTTTTTGTGGCTATGGTTGGGCTACCTGAAAACAGCGGGTAGGTTGAGTTAGGTAGGACGCTTTAACTCAACACAATAGCTTAACTTTTCTAATTATAGAGGGGCTTAGGAAGCAAAATCACTCAATATAGTGATAAGCTTCTGAAATGAATTT
>CAUQSD010000054.1:0-14805 GCA_963520685.1 uncultured Kingella sp.
GAGCCCTCGAAAACCTCATCGGCAGCCAAGGCCGGATAATGGCTGATAACCATGCGGATTTTGCGGTAGAACAGAATAGCGGAGTTGGGCTGAATGCCCAAAATATCGGCAGCGGAACGGGCGGTAACTTGGAGTACGAAAAATTCAAGCAGTTTCTTTTGAACTCTCTTGCTTAATTTACAATTGGTTATCTGCATTTTTGTAGACTAGCATAACTGCTAATCTACGTCAGCCCCTATTTTAATTCAGTATATTTAACCAACTATAAAGCAAAGCCGCATCTGCATGATGTGATGCGGCTTTGCTTCCGTTTTCAGGCAGCCTGAAAATTTATCGCAGTTCAAGATACAGACTATTCAGCCATTTCGCGGCCTGCTGTCCCGTCAGCGGCTTGCCGAATTGATCCAGCAATACGACTTTCTGTCCGTTCGGAACTTCAACCAGCCCGACAAACAACTGCGCGGCAGTCTTACCGTTTTCAGGCTGCCTGTCTGCATTTTTACCTTTGCCGAACCAACGGCTGAACAGCCCCGGTTTGCGGTTATCGGCGGCAGCTTGGCGGATAGCCTCGCTTTCGGTTGGTGCAGGTGTAACGACAAACATTCCGCGCTCGCCGACAAACTGCTGCACGGTCAGCCCGACACGGTCCAAAGCCGCACCGATGCGGTTCACGTTGCGGTCAGCCGTACCGTAAACCACCACGCCGTCTGCTTCCAGTTTGGCAAACGATGTTCCTTGGTCTTGGTCTGCCTTGACTGCGGTTTGCTGTGCGGCAACGGCTTCATCTACGCCAAGATATTGCATGAAGCGCGACAGGAATGCGGCTTCCAAATTAGGGTCGTTGGCACGCGGCTGCCAAATGGTGTTTTCTTTTTTCTTGCTATCAAAGACTTCTTCCAGCCCTTTGTGTGTGAAGAAAATATCTAAGTCGCCCGTCTGCGTGTTGCGTTCCATGCGGATAAGAAATTTATCGCGTTCGCTGGTGGTGTACACCCCACCCATGCCGATTTTGTCAAACAGGCGGCGTAACCCTTGGTTCGGCAGCTTGGCACGATTTTCGGCCCATTCGGTTTCCATGAGACCGGCCTGAGGTTCTTCGGAATAGATGGTAAAACCGGCTTCCTGCCAGAATGCACGCAGCAATGGCCACATTTCTGCCGCACTCTTGTTTTTGATAACCAGCCACCGCTGGTTGCCGCGCCGCTCTATATGGGCATCTTTTACCTGCGCCAACACCTTCCGCCCGCCTGATGCTGCGGGCTGTTTCAATGCGTTGGGGCTGGCAGTTGTGCCTTTTGGCAGGCTGTATAGGTCGCCGTTGCGCGGATCGTTCAAGTCGGGGGGAACTTCCAAGCTGATAATTTTGTTGTTTTCAGACTGGTAATCCAGCTTCTGAACGGCTTTCTTGCTGCCCGAACAGGCACTCAGACTTATTGCGGTAATGGCCAGAACAAGAGGTTTGACGTGTTTCATGTACACCTTCCAATAATAAATCAAATCAGGCCGGACGCTTTTAGGGCAGCCTGAACTTTTACCTGCCCTTCCTTACTCAGCGGCAGGATGGGCAGGCGGACATGCTCCGCGCACACACCAAGCTGTGATGCCATCCATTTCGGTACGGCAGGGCTGGGTTCGTTGAACATAACGCTGTATAGCGGGAAAAGCCGTTTGTTGGTTTCGCGGGCAGCAGCAATATTGCCGTCTAAGGCGTGGTGGCACATTTCGGAGAATAGTTTGGGCGCGACATTGCCTGCCACGTTAATTATCCCCTGCCCGCCGCAGAGTATGGCCGCCATGCCGGTGGGGTCGTCGCCCGAATATACGGCAAAGCCTTCGGGAACGCTGTTTATCAGCGGAATCATACGCCCGATGCTGCCGCTGGCTTCTTTCACACCCACAATGTTGGGCAGTTCCGCCAAACGCAAAATTGTATCGTTGCACATGTCTACTACGGTGCGGCCCGGTACGTTGTAGACAATCATCGGAATATCTGCGGATTCGGCAATGGTTTTGAAATGCTGATATATGCCTTCCTGAGAAGGTTTGTTGTAATACGGTACGACTGAAAGCGTGTAATCCGCGCCCAGTTTCTGAGCGGCCTGCGCCAAGGCAACTGCTTCGCGGGTATTGTTCGCCCCTGCACCCGCCACCACGGGGATGCGTCCTGCCGATGTTTTGATGACGGTTTCTATTACTTTTAAATGTTCTTCCACAGATAACGTTGCCGATTCGCCGGTTGTGCCGACTGCAACAATGGCATCCGTGCCGTTGGCGATGTGCCATTCCGTCAGGGATGCCAACTGGGTGTAGTTCACGCTGCCGTCTGCGTGCATGGGGGTAATGAGTGCGACAAGACTTCCTTTAAGCATGATGTTTACCTTGTTTGGGCGAAGTTGTGGGGAAACTGCAAGCGGCGCGATTGTAGCTTTACTTTGGCAAATGTGCAAAATTATAGCGGGTAACAGAAAATGCTCCCGCACCGTCTGTTTTGATAGGAAATATCGCGCCTGTGCGTGGCTGTCGGCTATTTTCAGGCTGCCTGGACGCTTCAAGTCATGTAAAAATAAGTAAACGTTTCAGGTGCAGAAAATCCCATTCCCATAATGATTGGCAATTGTTATCAGATTACCCATTTGAAAAGGCTATGGTTTTTTGGGATAAGAACGGCTATCAGAAGCATCAACCCGCTATTTATATCTGATAATTGTTTGTATTTTAAAATGAAATTTGCGCAGATTTGAAACTGCCGCTAGAATCCGCCCCGTTTTGAGAGCAGTTGCTTTCGTATCCCAAACCATTTTTTAAGAGGAAACAGACAATGCAAGGCGATAAAGAAGTTTTGGCTTATATGAACGAGCTTTTGGCAGGTGAATTGGCGGCGCGCGACCAGTATTTCATCCATTCCCGCATGTATGCAGAATGGGGTTATGAAAAACTGTTTGAGCGTTTGAACCACGAGATGGAAGAGGAAACCACACACGCCAACGATTTTATCCGTCGTATCCTGATGCTGGGCGGCACGCCGAAGATGACGCCTGCCGCGCTGAATATCGGCGCGACCGTTCCCGAAATGCTCAAAGCCGATTTGGACACTGAATTGGAAGTGCGCGCCGCACTGAAAAAAGGCATCAAACTGTGCGAAGAAAAACAAGATTACGTTACCCGCGATTTGATGGTTGCCCAACTGAAAGACACGGAAGAAGACCACGCACACTGGCTGGAACAGCAACTTCGCCTGATTGAAATGCTGGGCGAGCAGAACTACCTGCAAAGCCAGATGTAAGGAGGCGCAATGAAAGGCGACCGTTCCGTTATCCAGCACCTGAACAAGAATCTTGGGCTGCTGCTGGTTACCATCAACCAATATTTTCTGCATGCCCGTATTTTGAAAAACTGGGGTTTGGAAGAATTGGGCTGCAATTTTTACAAACGTTCTATCGTAGAGATGAAGGCGGCCGATGCCATTATTGAGCGCGTTCTGCTGCTGGAAGGTCTGCCGAACCTGCAAGAGCTTGGCAAGCTGTTTATCGGCGAGACACCTGCCGAAATCATCGCCTGCGATTTGAAGAAGGAACAGGAAAAGCATACGGCCTTGATTGAGGCGATTGCTTCCTGCGAAGAACACGGCGATTATGTCTCACGCGATTTGTTGGAAAAGCAGAAGTTTGAAAACGAAGAGCGTATAGACTGGCTGGAAACCCAGCAGGAACTTATTGCCGCTATGGGCATTGAGAACTACCTGCAACTCGGTGCGCAAGAGGACTAATACAAACCACTACCGCATAAATCCTTGGTACTCCGAGCAAGCAACACCCGCCTTTTTTGGGCGGGTGTTTTATTTTGTTTTTCAGGCTGCCTTCGGGTGCGGAATGCGTGGGGATAAATACCCGCCCTGCTCCGAATCAACCGTAAAACGGCGGCTCGCCTTCCGGGCGTGTTTTGAAACGCTTGTGCAGCCAGTAATACTGCTCGGGCTGTTCGCGGACGCGCTCTTCAATGAAAGCATTCATACGGCGGACATCGGCATCGGTATCGCCGCTGGGATAGTTTTCCCATGCGGAATAAAAGCGCAGCAACACCGTGCCGTCCGGCTGGCGCGTGGGGATGGCGGGTATGACTTGGGCATCGGTCATTTTGGCGATGCGCGGCAGACCGGAGATGGTGGCAGCCTGAATGCCGAAAAAATCGGCAAACAGGGAATCTTTTGCTCCGAAATCCTGATCCGGCAGATACAGAAACGGGGCGTTGCGGCTGCGCATCTGTTTAATGATGCTGCGCAGACCTTCTGTCCGCCCGACTAGGAAAACGTTGTTATAGCGGTGCCGCCCATGCAGGATTTGCGCATCCAAGGCAGCGTTTTTTTGGTGGGAATAGACGCTGATGAGCGGCACGTCTTGATTGAGGGCGTATACGGCGGCTTCAAAGGCGGTGAAGTGGGGATAGAGCAGGATGACTTTGCGCCCTGCTGCCAGCGCGTCGTCCAAATAATGTTTGTCCTGATAGCGCACCAGTGCGCGCAGCTTTTCGGCGGGGGCATACCAATACATGCCGTATTCCAACACCAGCAGTGCCATGTGGCGGAAGTGTGCCCGCAGGATGTGTGCGCGTTCGGCGTCGGATTTTTCGGGAAAGCAGCGGGCGAGGTTGGTTGCACCGACTTTGCGGCGCGGCACGACCAGCCAATAACACAGCCAGCCGATGGGATGGGACAGCAGGCACAGCGCGCGGTGCGGCAGCTTACCCAGAAGTTTCAAAATGAAAAACGCGAATTTCATTGGCGGAGGCTTTCAGGCTGCCTGATATCAGCGGCAGCCGAGATAGGCGGCGAGATTGTCAAAGCTCTGGTTGAGCGCGGTGCATTCGGCTTCGGTGGGACGGCTGCGGGCAAGTTCCAGCCGCAGCGATTGGTTGGACTGGCGCAGGGCTTCGGCATCTTCGCCCTGCTGTGCGAAGCATTGGTCGGTGCGGCGGTAGTATTCCTCGCACACGGGGGGCAGCGGTGGCACATCTTCGGGCATGGAGGCAGCCTGAAAGCCGTCTGCGGGGCGGGACAGCCCGGCGGCCTCTATATCGGATGCGGACACTTCGGCTTTTGCGGCACGGCGGGCGTTGAGAATGTCGTCTTGCGGGGTGTCTGCCCAGTTGAAATCGGGGGCGGAAGCGGGAACGGGGGCTGATGTTTGGGGGGCGGAGGCGGCGGGTGCGGGTTTGTCGGAACAGGCGGCCAGCAGCGCCAAGAGTGCTGCATACAGCAGTTTTTCAGGCTGCCTTGTCATCAGAACAGCTTCCGTACTTCGGCGGCGATGTCGTCCGCGCGCATGAAGGTTTCGCCGATGAGGAAGGTGTTTACGCCGTGCGCGCGCATGAAGTCTGTGTCTGCTTTGCTGCGGATGCCGCTTTCGGTTACGGTGAGACAGCCTGAAAGTGTGGGGAGCAGTTTTATGGTTTGCTGCAAATCTACGTCAAACGTGCGGAGGTTGCGGTTGTTTACACCGCGCAGGGGGGTGGTCAGGCGTGCGCATTTTTTTAGGTCGGCTTCGTCGTGCAGCTCGGGCAGCACGGCCATGCCCAAACGGTGGGCGGCGGCTTCCAGTTGCAGCAGCTCGGTTTCGCTGAGTGCGGCGGCAATCAGCAGCACGGCATCCGCACCCCATGCGCGGGCTTGGTATATCTGGTATTCGTCTATGATGAAGTCTTTGCGCAACACAGGCAGGGAAACGGCGGCACGCGCTTGGCGCAGGTAGTCGGGCGAGCCTTGGAAGAAGGCTTCATCGGTCAGCACGGACAGGCAGGCTGCGCCGCCAGCTTCGTAATCGCGGGCATGGTCGGCGGGGCGGAAATCGGGGCGTATCAGTCCTTTGGATGGGCTGGCCTTTTTGATTTCGGCGATGATAGCGGGCTGGTTTTGCGCGTGTTTGGCGCGAAGGGCGGCAATGAAGTCGCGCGGCGGGGCGGCGGCTTCTGCCTGTGCTTTGATTTCGGCAAGTGGGACAGCGGCTTGCTGTGCGCAGACTTCTTCGGCTTTGGCGGAGAGGATTTTTTGTAGGATGTCGGTCATGGCGTTTTATGGCTGAATGAAAATGATACGGGCGGCGGGTCGCAGAGTGTACAGACAGTACCAAGGAGACAACGCAGTAGCATTACGCTTTTAATTTGCTATACGTTTTCAGGCAGCCTGAAAACGGGTTTCAGGCTGCCTAGTGGAAACGGGGGGTTATTCGTTGATGCTGTATCCTTTGAGATACTGCACGCGCTCGCGGGTCATGCGGGTGTCGCATTGGAGCTGGAGGTATTGGCTGTCGGCTTTGTCTGCGCCTTTGGCGGCGGCGGCACGGCAGCTTTGCTGTTTTTTGGTTTCCCAACCGCGCTGTTCGTCCATCAGGTCGCGCTGGATTTCGGGGTCTATGTTGCGCCACGCGGATTTGATTTTTTGGTCGGCTTCGCGGTTGGCGCGGCGGGCTTCGTCCAGCTCGCTGTCGCTGATGCGGTTTTGCGGCGGCATGGGCGGCGTGAGCTTTTCAGGCTGCCCGTCTGAACGGGTGTCGGCGGGCGTGTCGCTGTCGGCAGGCTGGCGGGGTTCTGGCGCGGGTATGGCTTTTTTCAGTGTGTCGGGGTCGGGCGGATTGGGGACGGTATCGCCGATGGGGGGCACTTCCTGAGGTATAGGCGCGGAGGCTTCTTCTATTTCCAGCTTGCCTTTCTGTTTCAAGAGGCGCAAGGCTTGGTCGCGACTGAGTGCTTTTCCGCCGATGACCAGCGTGTCTTTTACCCCGTATGCGGCAAAGGCTTCGGAGAGCAGGTTTGCTGCGCCGTTGAGGTTGTTGTCGGTGGGGGCGAAACGGCCGTTTTGCAGGGTGTAATTGAGCGGGAAGCTGAGCGTGTTGTCTTGATATTGTGCGCTGCCGCCGTTTACGCGCCGTGCGATGATGTCTTTCGGGGCATCGTTTTGCAGCAGCGGGGCGTATTGCTGTGCCTGTTTGGCGGCGGTTTCGGGGATGTTGATGTGTATCTGCGCCTGACAGGTGGCGGGCATCTGCCCTGCTTTGGTGTTGTCGGCGGTGATTTTGAGCTGTGCGCCGAAGGCGATGAGTTTGTCGGCATCAATAAAGCCGCTTTCGTCTGCGGTGGCATTGCGGCGGGCATTGGCGGCGATTGTCTGTTGGATGACGGTTTGCACCTGACCGGCCAGTGCGGGCGTGTCGCAGGCGGCGGCTGGGGCGGATGCTTCTGATGCGGCGGCGGGGGATTCCTCTTTGGAACAGGCGGACAGGGCGAGGGCGGCGCAAAGGGCGGCGGCAAGGGCTGTTTTTGTCATGGCGGCGGGCGGTTTTCAAGGAAAAAACAAAGCGCGCATCATATCAAAAAACACACGGGCTGCCAAAACGCTTTCAGGCTGCCTGAACGCTTGGGGATACATGGAATGCCGATGCGGTTTCAGGCTGCCTTGGAAAACGGAACGTGTGGGCGGCGGGTATCCGCCCTACCCTTTTAACCGTGAAAAATCTATGCGGCACGCCGTGTTTGCCCGCCCAAAAGTTTCAGGCTGCCCGAACACGGAGAATTTCCGGTTCGGGCAGCCTGAAAAGCGTTTTTGCGGGTTAGCGGAAGAATGCAATCATGCGGTCAAGTATGGCGGCGTTGATGATGTCCACAAAGAACGCACCCACCAGCGGCACAATCAGGAATGCTTTGTGCGAAGGACCGAAGGCGTTGGTTACGGACTGCATGTTGGCAACGGCGGTCGGGGTTGCACCCAAGCCGAAGCCGCAGTGCCCCGCTGCCAAAATAGCGGCATCGTAGTCTTTGCCCATAAAGCGGAAGGTAACGTAATACGCATACACCCACATCACCACGGTCTGCACCAGCAGGATAATCATCATCGGGCCTGCCATGCCGGCCAGCTGCCACAGTTTCATGCTCATCAGCGCCATGGCCAAAAACAGGCCGAGCGATGCGTTGCCGAACACATCGATGGCGCGGTCGAACATATCGAAGCGGAACAGGCTGGTCAGAAGATTGCGCAGCAGCACGCCAAAGCCCAGCGCCCACACGAATTGCGGCAGTTTGAAGCCGTGTTCGGAGGCGTAAGTGTAAGCAAAGGACGAGAACGCCAAGCATGCGGCGAACAGTGCCATGGTTTCAATGGCGGATTCGGCGGTAATCAGGCGGGTGCGGCCGGAGTGTTCAAAGGTGGAATCGTCATATTCACCGCTGTTGTCGCCGTTGCTGCGGATTTTTTGGCTATCTTCCAGCGGCTTGCGCCCCATTTTGGTCACCAGCCTGCGCGCCAGCGGCCCGCCGAGCAAGCCGCCGGACACCAATCCGTAGGTGGCGGAAACCATGGCCATTTCCACCGCGCCGGTAATGCCGTATTTTTCAGCCAATGTCGCGCCGTATGCGCCGCCCGTGCCGTGTCCGCCGGTCAGCGTGATGGAGCCGGTAATCAGGCCGATGAGCGGATTTTGGTCAAGCAGCACGGCCATACCCACGCCAACCAGGTTTTGCACGATGATGAACACGCTCACAATCACCAAAAAGATGACCAACGGGAAGCCGCCTTGTTTCAAGCGGCCGAAATCGGCAGAAAGGCCGATGGAGGCGAAAAACGCAATCATGAAGGTGCGCTGCATATCGCCGTCAAACTCAAACGAAATGCCGGTGGTGGCATAAAGCGTGCCGATGATGGCGGCGGCAAGCAGCCCGCCCGACACGGGTTCGGGAATGTTGAAATCGCGCAGAAATTTGATTTTCTTCACCAGCAGCCGCCCAATCAGCAGCACGATGGTTGCCGCAATCAGTGTGTAATACGCATTGAGCTTGATGGGTTCCATAATTAAAAGTCCCTTTCCAAAAAATTTGCTTGGGAATGTGTTTTACCGCAGCTTGCGGGTTGAAACACACATTTGGAGACCTTTGCAAAATCCTCATTTTTGGCACATTTCTTCGCAATGCGCTTCTCTAATGCTTGAAAATATTTCAATATTATCTGCGCATGATGCAATGCTATTGCTTTGAACTGCGCTCAAATCTGAGGTTTTGCAAAGGTCTCATTTGTTACGAATAATAGGTTATTCGTTAAAACGTGTCAAAAATTGGCAAGATTTTTTACGATTAAGGGTGGCCGAATTTTGGGCGAAGGCAGAGCGCGCATAACGTGGGTTCGGGATAAGGCCGCAAACGGCCACACGCGGAAACATATAGTCGATTAAAATAAAAATGAGACAAGGCGGCGAGCTGCAAGGCGTACAGGTAGTACGTCAAGGCGAGCCAACGCCGTATCATTGCAATTTGCAATCGACTATAAAAATTTTCAGGCTGCCCGAACCTCCGGTTGGCGGTTCGGGCAGCCTGAAACACGATGTGGCCGGCTAACGTGCTTTATTCAGCGCAACAAGCAGGCGTTCCATGTTCTGCCTCAGTATTTCCGCATCAAACAGGCCGTCGGCAACAAATATCTGCAAGAAGAGCAGCATCAATATAAACGATGCAATCCAGTAGGCAAGATATGCACCTGCCACGCGCAGGGGACGCTGGCCGCTGATGGCTGCCGCGCCGGCAAACTGTGCCCAGAATGTCCATGTCGTCCAAAGGCCGGCAAGCGGACGCAGCTCGGGAAACGGCAGCAGAAACAGCACGGGAATAACGAGAGCCTCAGTGGCGAGGGTGTAGCCTAGAAAGGGAATGCGCGGCTCATTTGGGCGGCGCAGGATTTCGGCGAGTGCACGGGTGAGCACCAGCCAACGGGTAACGGCGGCAAGCGTGCCAAACGCATAGGCAGCGGGGCTGTCGCCGAAAAGCGGCTGCCACACAACAGTGTTGGCAACGCCCGTGGCAAGCATCACGCCGATAAAAACGGACAATCCGTAGGCGTATTGTTCGGCAGGCTGGAAACGCAGGCGGACGGCGTTGCCTGCTTGGCGCACGAGTGTCCAAAGGTTTGCATTCATGTTTTCAGGCTGCCTTTCCCGTGTGCGCAACCGCAGCCGCAGGTGTGTTCCGAGGTCTCTGCGCCGTCTTCTTCGGCAAGCAGGGCTTCGTATTCGCCGCTTTCTATCAGGGCGGCAAGTTCGGCCGGGCTGTCCATGCCTTCTATACAGTCGCAGGGTTCGCCTTCAGGCAGGTGCGGCGGCAGCACGGCGGCGGTTTCAGGCTGCCATGCAATCCAATAGCCGTTGGCGGTTTGGTAGAACTCGGTCTCAGGGGCAAGGGGGGCTTCCGAGCCGCTGCGGAAGCGGGCGAGAATATCGGGTGGGCAGGAGATGGGATTCATGATTGTCCTTTATGTGTGGTTTGGTATAGGGAGAAAAATAACTAAACAAACTGATACGGGGCTACCCGCGCATTCAGCCTTTCAAGGCAGCCTGAAAACGGGATTCGGTTTTTCAAGCAGAGACCTTTGCAAAAATAGCACCGCAAAGCGCATGGCGAAGAGGTTTCAGGCTGCCCTTAAAGCATCCAAAAAGCTTTGCAGTTCGTCGGGCAGCGGTGCGAGCCATTCCATCCTTTCCCCCGTGAGCGGGTGGGCAAGGACAAGACGGTGGGCATGCAGAAACATCCGTTTCAGCCCGATTTTCTGCAAGCGGCGGTTGGCTTGATAGTCGCCATAGCGTTCGTCGCCCGCAATCGGGCAGCCGCTTGCCTGCATATGCACGCGAATCTGGTGGGTTCGCCCCGTCTTCAAGGTGGCGCGCACCAGAGAGAGGGCGGAAATGCCCGTCTGATGCAGAAGGCTGCCTGAAAAAGTATCCGTCAGGTCAAACACGGTATGCGCCGCCTGTCCCTGTTCGGCATTGGCCGTGCGCACCATTTTTTCGCCCGCCGCACCGGTGTATTTGACCAACGGCAGACGCACATGGCGGTTTTCAGGCTGCCAGCGTCCCACGCCGAGCGCAAGATAGCTTTTTTCGGGTTCGCCCGCACGGATGGCTTCATGCAGTTTGACCAGCGCACTGCGTTTTTTTGCCAGCATCAGCAGCCCGCTGGTATCACGGTCCAACCGGTGGACAAGTTCCAAATATTTGGCTTCGGGACGCGCTTGGCGGATTTGCTCTATCACGCCGAAGCTCACGCCGCTGCCGCCGTGTACGGCAACTCCCGCAGGCTTGTTGATAACCAGTAGCGCGTCGTCTTCAAAAACAACGGAAAAAGCGCGCGGCGGAACAGGCGTTTTCAGGCTGCCTTGGGACACGCGCACAGGCGGAATACGAATGATGCTGCCCGCCGCGATGCGGGTATCGGGACGCGCGCGTTTCTTATCCACGCGCACCTCTCCCGCGCGGATGATGCGGCAGACATGGCTTTTGGGCACGCCTTTGAGAATGCGGGCCAAAAAATTGTCCAGCCGTTGCCCCGCCTCGTTTTCGGATACAGGCAAATGGCGGACGATATCTTTGCTAAACGGTGGCATATTCTCTATAATCCGAAACCTGTTTCAGGCAGCCTGAAACAGCAGTTTTTTGGGTACGCGGCCTCGCACGAAACAAGACCGCAGCCCGTCATTTTACAAAAAAAGCACTTTGAACGTTTTTATTTTTGCCGTCCAACAGCCTAAACGGCAAAAAACCGAATTAAACCGGCATCCGATACCAGCCATAACATGAAGAATACGACGGCTTGACCCGATTTCACGCGTGCCGCACCTTATCTTCCGCGACACGTTTCCACAGCGGCACACACGCCGCCCCGCTCTTTTATATCGTCTCTTCATCGCCCGAAAGCCGCACCGCAGCCCAATAACACTGCGGCAGCACGCGGCGGGCAGCCATCCGAAATCCGTCTCAAAGTGCCTTTAAAAACAAAGAGGTACTACCCCAATGAAAAGAATGTTGTTTAACGCGCGCCAAGCCGAAGAGCTGCGCGTTGCAATTGTGGACGGCCAAACGCTTATCGATTTGGACATTGAAACGCTGGGCAAAGAGCAGCGCAAAGGCAATATCTACACCGGCACGATTACCCGCATCGAGCCCTCACTTGAAGCCTGTTTTGTGGACTACGGCACCGACCGCCACGGCTTTCTCCCCTTCAAAGAGGTTTCCCGTTCCTATTTCCAAGAATACGAAGGCGGCAAAGCCCGCATCCAAGACGTGCTTAAAGAAGGCATGCAGGTTATCGTACAGGTGGAAAAGGATGAGCGCGGCAACAAAGGCGCGGCGCTGACCACCTTCATCAGCCTCGCCGGCCGCTATTTGGTGCTGATGCCGAACAATCCGCGCGGCGGCGGCGTATCTCGCCGGATTGAAGGCGAAGAACGCGCCGAACTCAAAGAAGCCATGGCGCAGCTTGATGTGCCGCCAGGCATGAGCCTGATTGCACGCACCGCCGGCATCGGCCGCACCGCCGAAGAACTCGCTTGGGATTTCAACTACCTGCAACAGCTCTGGCAGGCAATTGAAGATGCCGCCGCCGCCCATCCCGAGCCCTATCTTCTGTTCATGGAAAGCTCGCTGGTCATCCGCGCCATCCGCGACTACTTCCGCCCCGATATCGGCGAAATTTTGGTAGACAACCCCGAAGTTTACGAACAAGTATCCGAATTCATGAGTTATGTAATGCCCAACAATTTGGGCAGGCTGAAACTCTATTCCGACCACACCCCGCTGTTTTCCCGCCTGCAAATCGAGCAGCAGATTGAAACCGCGTTCTCCCGCTCCGTATCGCTCCCAAGCGGCGGCGCCATTGTGATTGACCACACAGAAGCCCTTGTTTCCATTGACGTAAACTCCGCCCGTTCCACCCGTGGGGCAGACATCGAAGACACCGCCTTCCAAACCAATATGGAAGCCGCCGAAGAAGTGGCGCGCCAAATGCGGCTGCGCGATTTGGGCGGCCTGGTCGTAATCGATTTCATCGACATGGAAGATGCCAAGCACCAGCGCGAAGTGGAAAACATGCTGAAAAACGCCCTGAAAAAAGACCGCGCACGCGTGCAGATGGGCAAACTTTCGCGCTTCGGATTATTGGAACTGTCGCGCCAGCGTTTGCAGCCCGCACTGGCCGAAAGCAGCCACGTTACCTGCCCGCGCTGCGCGGGAACAGGGGTTATCCGCAGCATCGAATCCACCGCGCTGCACGTTTTGCGCCTGATTCAAGATGCCGCAATGAAAGAAAACACCGGCGAAGTGCACGTGCAAGTGCCCGTAGACGTGGCAACCTTCCTGCTAAACGAAAAACGTGCCGAACTCTTCGGCATGGAAGAGCGGCTGGACGTTTCCGTATTCCTGATTCCCAATCCCCATTTGGAAAATCCGCACTACGAAATTTCGCGCATCCGCGTGGATGATGTGGAAGAAAACGGCGCGCCCAGCTACAAGCGTGTAAGGCAGCCTGAAAAAACCGATGCCGTGCCGTTTGCCGATAAAAAAGGAGAAAAAACCGCCCGCCCAGAACCCGCCGTAAAAGGCGTGCGCCATGCCTCTCCGCCGCCGGTTGTCTCCACTTCGCAATCTTGGTGGGACGGCTTCAAAAACTGGCTGCGGGCACTCTTCGGCAGCACAGAAACGCAGCCTGAAAACCGCTCCGCATCCGAATCTGCCCGTCGGCAGCAGACAGCAGGCAGCGGCGCATCCAAGCGCAACAACCCCGCGCGCAGACAAAGCAAACGCCGCGAAGCCGACGAATCCAAAGAATCACCTGCCGCCGAGTCCGAACGCGCCGAAAAACGCAGCAAAAGGCGCAATGCCCGCCCTGCCGATGCCGAATCAGTACAGCAGCCTGAAACCGCGTCCGCCCAAACCGAAAAAGAAACGCGCAGCCCACGCGGCGGAAAACAGCAGGAACAGCGCGCACGCCGTCCGCAGAACCCGGAACAGCAGCCTGAAAGCCGGGCGGACGAAGCAACAGACAACAGCACGCCGCAGCCTGAAAATGCACAGTCCAAAAAACCGCGCGGCAAAAAGCAGAAGCCGCTGGTTGTCCGCATCGGCGATGCCAAACCCGCGCGCGGCAGCTCGCGCTCATCCGATACGCGACGTATCCCGTCTGCCGCCAAAATAGTGCAGTATCTGGATATGGACGAAGCAGCACGCATTGTGGAAGAAGGCATTGTCCACGTGCTGGCGCAATATCCCGAACTGGCCGAAGAAAGCACACTGGTAGCGGAGGTTCGCGCCCACCGCGAAGTGGTGGTAGCGATGCCTACTCATCCCGAAGAAACCGCACCAAACACGGACGACGTGGTTCAACAGGCAGCCCAACAGGCACGCGAAGCAATTGACATTGTGGTTTCAGGCAGCCTGAATACCGAAACACAGCCCGCCGCCGAAGCAAATCAAGCCGAGCCGGTTGAACCGGCTGCCCAACCTGCTGCTACAGGCAGCCTGAATGCCAAAACCGAGGCCGAACCCGCCGCATCATTTGATGCTGCCGCTGCCGCCGCACAATCGGGGTTGGAACTGGTAGAAACCAAGACAGGCGCATTGATTGCCGATGCCGCGCGTATTCCGCCCAAAACCGCACCGCGCCCGCGCCGCAGCGACACACCGAAGCCCCATGCCGAAGCCGCGCCCGCCGCCGAACTGGTTCAGGTGGAAACCGATAAAAATTAAACCGTAAACAGACCGCGCCTGCATTTGAAGCAGGCGCGGATTTTTCAGGCTGCCTGAAAGCGGAAAAGTTGGCAGGCTTGGCTCATCCGCGTTCTTTCAACCAACTGAATCCTGAAAACGCATGGGCATGAAAATATCCGCTCGGCAATCTTGGCGTTTCAGGCTGCCCTGCCCACCGAAAGCCGCTGCGGCAAGCACCGCCACAAGATATAGTCGATTAAAATTGCAATGATACGGTGTTGGCTCGCCTTGACGTACTACC
>CAUQSD010000055.1:0-14513 GCA_963520685.1 uncultured Kingella sp.
CGAGAAGCGCGTTGCGAAGAAATGTGCCAAAGATGGGGATTTTGCAAAGGTCTCTGCCTTTGGATGTTAGAGGCGGCGGCAGAGGTCGCCCGCAGCGAAGCCCTGCCAATCCGTATCCACACCTTTGCCAAAGGCAATGACTTTAAAAAGCTCGCCCATTTCGTGCGGTGCGGTCAGCATTTGGACGGCATGGGCAGCCTGAACGTAATCGGGCGTGTCCGTGCGCGGGTGTGCGGCGGCGAGAAGGTCCAAAATGCCGAGGTTGAACAGAAATGCCGCCTGGTTTGTGTAGCCGATTAAATCCAAGCCCGCATCGCAGCCGGCCTGCGCAATTTCGGTGAAATTGACGTGTGCGGTCAGGTCGCACAAGCCTACGCGGAAAAACGGGTCGTGGATGCTGTGGTGGCGGTGGTGTCCGATAAGCGTGCCGTCCGCACGGTCGGGATGGTAATACTGCGCCGCGTCAAAACCGTAATCAATCCAAAGCATTGCCCCGCGTGCAAGCCGCTCTGCCAACGTGCGGACAAAGGCATATTGCGCCGGATGCAGTTCGCTGGCGTATTCGCCCGTTTCTGCCGGAAAGCAGCGCAGGGCAGCCTGAAACAGTTCTCCGTCATCCAAGGGTTGATGCCGCATGACGAAGTGCGTGCCGTCCCAACCCACGCATTCGCGCCAAAAACCGCCGCTCACGTCGCGGCGTACGCGCTCCACCGGCATCGCGTCCAAAACCTCATTGCCAACCAGCACCCCGTCAAAAGAATCGGGCAGGGCGGAAAGATGATGCACCCTGTCTGCAAACTGCGGCGCGTGTTCCGCGATATACGCGCGCTGCCGCTGTGCCAGTTCCGGCGACAGTTCAACAATGAAATAGTTTTTCAGGCTGCCTGAAAGCGCATTTAAAAGCTGCGCCGCCAGCGCGCCCGTGCCCGCGCCGAACTCGTACACATTGCCTGCCGTCTGCGCCAGAAGCGGGTCAAGCTGCCGCGCCAGCGTCTGCCCGAACAACGGCGAGAGCAAGGGTGCGGTAACAAAATCGCCTGCCGCCCCGATTTTGCGCGCGCCGCCGGTGTAGTAACCGTATTGCGGCGCGTAAAGTGCCAGCTCCATAAAGCGCGGAAACGGAATGCTGCCGTCCGCCTGCGCAATTTCATCGGCAATCAAGCAGACAAGCGCATCGCTGGCGGACTGTTCCGCAGGCGACAGCTCGGAAAGGTTCGGAGCGTTCATTTTGGTTAAAGTTTGTAAAAGCAAAATAACGGAGCGGCATTATACGGGCAATCGCTTTTTCGTGCGAAATCTTGGCGTGCTTGTTTTATTTGGAGAAATTTTGGCGATACGGATTTCAGGCTGCCCGATTGTGTTTTCAGGCAGCCTGAAACGCGGTTTTTCGGGAAATTTTGGCATATTTTGAAAGGCTTGCTCTAAATGTTTCGGTTTGACCGAAGCCCGTTTTTTGCTTATAGTGTCGGTATGTGGGGGAAAGTGGCGTAAAGTGGTGGCACTCTCCCAAAATCTGAATTTTTTCCATCCGAATGCTATGTTTCGCGGTTCGCACGAATTAACCCTTGATAACAAAGGGCGGTTGGCAATCCCTGCCAAGTTCCGCGAAGCATTGGTGCGCGATTTTGACGCATCCCGCATGGTGGTAACTTTGGATAGCCGCGACCGTTTGCTGTTTTATCCCGAAAGCGAGTGGGAGAAAGTGGAGCAGCAGCTTTTATCGCTGAACGTCAAAGGCAAGCCGAATTTGCAGCTTTACCAAAACCTGCTGCTGCACAACGCGGAAACGTTGGAACCGGATGCGGCAGGGCGGGTGCTGCTGCCGCAGAACCTGCGCCGTTTGGTGAGTTTTGACAAAGACGTGATGTTGGTCGGACGGGTAAACCGCCTTGAACTGTGGGGACGCGAGCAGAAACTTGCCGAAACCGAAAAAGCCCTGTCCATTGATGCGGACGAGCTGGATTTCGATTTGAGCCAAACCGATTTGCAACTATGAGCCAGGCCGAACAGACGGAAGTTTTCCGGCACATTACCGTGATGCTGTACGAAGCCGTGGACGCGCTCAATGTGCGTTCCGACGGCGTGTATGCGGACGGCACGTTCGGACGGGGCGGGCACTCGCGGCTGATATTGTCCCGTTTGGGCGGGGCAGGACGGCTGGTGGTGTTTGACAAAGACCCGCAGGCCGTTGCCGCCGCGCGGCAGCTTGCGGCGGAAGACAAACGCGTGAGCGTGGTGCATGGCGGTTTTTCGGGTTTTCAGGCTGCCTTGGACGATTTGGGCATCGGTCTGATTGACGGCGCATTGTTTGATTTGGGGGTTTCGTCTCCGCAGATTGACGATGCGGCACGCGGGTTCAGCTTCCGCTTTGATGCGCCTTTGGACATGCGGATGGACACCACGCGCGGACAGTCTGCCGCCGAATGGCTTGCTGCTGCCGGCGAGCAGGAAATACACGAGGTAATCAAGAATTATGGTGAAGAGCGGTTTAGTCGCCAGATTGCGCGTGCCATTGTCGCGCGGCGTAGTGAAACTCCCATCGATACAACCCGCAAGCTGGCGCAGATTGCGGCTGAGTGCGTCCGTACTCGCGAGCGCGGCCAAGACCCCGCCACGCGCACGTTTCAGGCCGTACGCATCTTTATCAACCGCGAATTGGAAGAAATCCAAGCCGTCCTGCCGCAGGCTGCGGCGCGTTTGAAAACGGGTGGGCGGCTGGCAGTGATTTCGTTCCATTCGCTGGAAGACCGGCTGGTAAAGCAGTTTGTCCGCCGCCACAGCACCCCGCCGCCGCTACCGAAATGGGCGGCAGTCCGTGAAGCCGATATGCCGAAACCGCCTCTGCGCACCATCGGCAAAGCCCTAAAAGCGGGCGAAGCGGAAACGGCAGCCAATCCGCGTGCGCGTTCGGCGGTGTTGCGCGTGGCAGAGCGTACGGAAGGCGATTTTGATTTTCAGGCAGCCTGAAAAAAGTAGTTAATTTAGGTTAAAATATTATGTTTTCCAAGATGAATTTCATCCTGCTGCTGGCGGTTACGCTGTCCGCGCTGTATGTCGCCGATTTGCGGCTGGGCATCAAACGGCAAACGCATCTGTTCGGCAAGGGGCAGGAAGAGGAAATACGCTTGAATCAAGACAAGGCGGAACTGCTGTACGAACAAAGCAGATACGCCGATGTGAAGCAGGTGGTTCAGGCCGCCGAAAAAATGAAGATGCATGCCCCTTCGCCCGCAAACACCATATCAATAAAACAGTAATAAGTAGAACAGTAAAAATGCTGATACATAACGAATACAAGCCGTACATGGCGCATAAAGAAGAAAAAAAACGCCGGAAGGCGGAAAACAACAAACGCCTGACCGGTTTGTTTGCCGCCATCGGCTGTTCATTTTCCGTGCTGGTGGCATACAGCTTTGCCGTGCAGGCGAACCATCACGAAGAACTGAGTAAGTTTGGCGACAACCGGGTTGTCCGCAGCATCAAAAGCCCCGCCCTGCGCGGCACAATCACCGACCGCAACGGCGCGGTTTTGGCCGTCAGCCGCTATCTGAAAGTCGCCACCTTCAATCCCAAAGCTATCTATGCGCCAAAGCGCCAAGGCGATTCTGTCAATTGGAACGTCATCAGCGATGCCCAGTTTGCCCGTATGGCGCAGATTTTAAGGCTGCCTGAAAACGAAATTCGCGAAAAACTGCGTGATACGTCCAGCCAGTATGTACAGTTTAAAACCGAGCTGTCGCTGGAAGAGGCAGACGCGCTCAAATCCCTGAAAATCCCGACCCTGCGCTTTGAAGAGCGCACCGAGCGCACTTATCCCACCGGCAACCTGTTTTCGCACATTGTCGGCTTTGCCAACAACAAAGGTGTGGGCTTGGAAGGCTTGGAGCGCGTGGACAATGCCCGTCTGACAGGCGAAGACGGCCGCCAGGTCGTGCTGCGCGACCGCCACCAGGATATCGTGGAACTGATTGATTCGCCTGACAATGCCACCGCTAAATCGGGCGAAACTTTGGTTTTGTCGGTTGACCAGAATTTGCAGCGGCTGGCGCACGACCAGCTTGCAGCCACGCTGAAAACGTTCAACGCCAAAGCAGGCGGTGCAGTGGTGTTGGATGCCCAAACAGGCGAGATTCTGGCGATGACCAGCCTGCCCGATTACGATGCCAACTATTATCAGGAATATCCCTCTGCAAGTTGGCGCAACTATGCCGTGAGCGAAACGATGGAACCCGGTTCGGTTATCAAGCCGTTCATCATCGCCAAAGCCTTGGACGACGGCAAAATCAGCCGCACCAGCACGTTCAACACCCATCCTTATGTTATCGGCGGGAAAACCATCCGCGATACGCACGACTATCCGTCCCTCACCACCGAAGGCATCCTGCAAAAATCGTCCAACGTCGGCACGAGCAAGGTGGCGGCGATGTACACCAATGACGAATTGTACGAACACCTGTCGGCAGTCGGCTTCGGCAAAAAAACGCATTCGGGCATCGGCGGCGAACAGAGCGCCCCCATCAAACCCGCAGAAAAATGGACGAAGCTCGACCGCGCCGTGATTTCATACGGCTATGCGATTACCGCCAATCTGCTGCAAATGGCGCAGGGCTACACCATCTTCACCACAGACGGCAAACTGATGCCCGCCACGATATATCGCCAGCCCACGCAACCCAAAGGCAAACAGATTATCAAACCCGAAACCGCACGCCGCATGCGCTCCATGATGATGAGCATCACCAAAAAAGGCGGCACGGGGCAGGAAGGTGCCGTGCCCGGCTATGACGTGGCAGCAAAAACCGGCACGGCGCGCAAAGCAGGCGTGGGCGGTTATGAGGGGAAATACCGCGCCAGCTTTGTGGGTTTCGCACCCGCAGAAAATCCGCGCCTGATTGTTGCCGTAACCATAGACGAGCCGCGCGGCAACGGTTATTACGGCGGCACGGTGGCCGGTCCCGCATTCCGCAAAATCATGGAAGGCGGACTGCAGATTTTGGGTGTGAAACCCACCTATGCGGTTGCCGAAGCCCCCGCAGGGCTTCCTAGAAAAAAATAAACCAAATACGAAAAACCTTTGCGGCATATGTGCTGCAAAGGTTGTTTTCATTATTTCAGGCAGCCTGAAAACCAAAATTCAAGGATTCCTTCCCCATGTACAGCCAAACCGCCGCCCCCCAGCATCCCCACCTCCCCAAGCTCCAACACTTTGCCGCCGCCGATGAACGTCTTTGCGCCGACAGCCGCCAAATCCGTGCGGGCGATACGTTTGTGGCCTGCCGCGGCGAATATGCGGACGGGCGCGACTATATTCAGGCAGCCGTCGATAACGGCGCAGGCTTCGTGTATTGGGATGCGGACGGCGGTTTTGAATGGCGGCCGGAATGGAACGTGCCGAACCAGGCCGTTCCCGATTTGCGCCAAATGGCGGGCATACTCGCCGCCGAAGCATACGGCAGCGTTTCAGGCAGCCTGCACATCATCGGCGTAACCGGCACCAACGGCAAAACGTCCGTTACCCAATGGTTGGCACAGGCGATTGATATTTTGGCGCAAAAACCGCAGTCCTGCGCCATTGTCGGCACGGTCGGCAACGGCTATTGGGGCAGCCTGCAAGCCGCCACGCACACCACGCCCGACCCCGTTTCCCTGCAAACCCTGCTGCGCCAATTCCAACAGGACGGCGCGGCCTGTGTTGCCATGGAAGTGTCCAGCCACGGGCTCGACCAATACCGCGTCAACGGCACGCCCTTCCGCACCGCCGTGTTCACCAACCTGACGCGCGACCACTTGGACTACCACCACAGCATGGAAGAATACGGCGCAGTCAAAGCACGGCTGTTTCATTGGCAAGGCCTGCAAAACGCCGTTATCAATACCGACGACGCATTCGGACAACAACTTTGCGCCGAACTCAAACGCAGCGAAAGCAGCCTGCACGTCTATTCATACGGCTTCAACGAACAGGCCGACATCCGCATTACCCGTTTCGCCGCCAACCCGCAAGGCATGGCCATCAACGTGGCAACCCCGTGGGGCAGCGGCACGGCGCAAACCCGCTTGCTCGGCCGCTTCAACGCCCAAAATTTCGCCGCTGCACTCGGCGCACTATGTGCGGGCGGTTATGATTTTCAGGCAGCCTTAAACGCGCTGTCGCACATCCGCCCTGCCACCGGCCGCATGGACTGCATCATCAGCGAAGGCAAACCGCTGGTGGTGGTCGATTATGCCCACACGCCCGACGCATTGGAAAAAGCCCTCGCCACCCTGCGCGAAATCAAGCAGCCTGTAGGCTGCCTTTGGTGCGTGTTCGGCTGCGGCGGCGACCGAGACCGCGGCAAACGCCCCCTGATGGGCGAAGTGGCGGCGCGTCTGGCGGACAAAGTTGTCGTTACCAGCGACAATCCGCGCACCGAAGACCCGCAAGCCATTATCGCCGACATCCTGCCCGCCGTCCCCAATCCCGCGCTGGTGGAAGCCGACCGCAAAGCCGCCATCGAACAGGCCATTGCCCAAGCCGCACCGGACGACATCATTTTGATTGCCGGCAAAGGGCACGAAACCTATCAGGAAATCCACGGCGTGCGCACGCATTTTTCGGATTTTGAAGTGGCGGAAGCCACTCTGCGATACAAATAGATTTCAGGTAGCTTGGAAATAAACGGAGAATAAAGAAAATGACAGGAAAAGTATTGGAAGCATCGCAGCAAAGCATTTGGTGGCGGTTGCTATTGTTATTCGGATTTAGTTTTGCATCGTGTTTCGCAGCAGGATATGCGTTCAACTATCTTTTGGCAGAGCGCGATGTTGCCATTGGCACAGTGGGGACGCTGGCATTTTTGCTAATTTGCGCATTTTATTCGCCACGCTGGGCATCGCGTATCCTACTATTTTTTGCCATAACCATGTCGTTATATTTTCCTACCGGTTGGCTGCATGGGGTACCAACTTTTAAAATTGTCGGTGTAATGCTGGAAACCGATCCTGGAGAAATGGGTGAGTTTTTTTCCACACAGCCTTTGCGTATCTATTTAATGCAGGCAGCGTTTTTTATTTTTGCCGTAGTGGTTTGGAAACTATCTAAACCTGTGTTCATGTCAGCGAGAACATGGCATAAGAAGGTTAAGATTTACATCTCTCTGGTATTTGCAGTTCTACTGATTACCCCGTTTGCAGGGACGTTTTTAAGCGGTGGAACATTGCAGGATGACGAATCGGCAATTCCGATACCGATAATCGGGTTTTATGTGGATGCTGTTGCTGCGCCCAAAATATATTTTGATCGCAAAGAAGAATTGGTTAAACAAGCATCCAAACCTGCAATATGGCATGTTGAGTCGGTTAATAGCCGTTATAAAAATTATGTGATCGTTGTTGGAGAGAGTGCCCGGGCAGATTATATGAATGTGTACGGATTTCCTCTTAAAAATACGCCATTTTTCAGTAAAACAAACGGATTGTTTATTGACGGTTATATTTCTACTGCTGAAATGACAATGATTTCGGTACCCAATACGTTAAGTGTACGTGGGCAGATGAATAATAGTATTATTTCCTTGGCAAAAAAAGCAGGGTTTGCAACCGATTGGTTGTCTAATCAGGGAATGTTGGGATTTTTTGCACGTGATATTTCTATTTTCGCTATGCAGGCAGACCATAATTATTACACACAGCGTGGCGACTATCAGAAAAGTGTTACCACACCCGATACCAACTTGCTGCCGGAGTTCCGTAAAATCTTATCAAAACCTGAAACACGTCCACGCTTGATTGTATTCCATATCATGGGTTCTCATGCAGATTTCTGTAAAAGATTGATGGGAGAAGAACCTGAATTCCAATTTCAAAGTAAGCAGCTTTCATGCTATGTCAGTACCATTAAGCAGACAGACAAGTTACTTGAAGATATTGTTAGTATATTGAAAGAAAAGGGTGAAAGTTATTCATTAATTTATTTCTCTGATCATGGTTTGAAGCATATTGGGGGAGGCGGCGAAAAATCATTGACACATGGTGGTGATACTTATGAATCATTTGCTGTTCCTTTTGCCAAGATTTCATCAGACGATACTGAACATAAGGTTATCAAGGTACAGCGCAGTGCTTTTAATTTCTTAAAAGGTTTTAGTCAATGGACAGGTATAAGAACACAAGAAATTGAAATAGATGGTTACGAATTTTTCGGAAGTAAACCGGATTTACCAGAAGACAGTAACAATTTGAGAGAAGTTAATAAATTTCGCAGAGACCCTGTGCCGCAATAAATGCCGTTCTTTTGTACACATAGTCTAAATCCCTGTGCAGAAAACCCTAACGCAAGACCACTCCGTCTGCTGCACATCACTGATAGTTGCAAGTGGCGGAACAGGCATTGGCACGGCGTTGATGGCAGCCTGCACATTTGCCCGCTTTGCAAAAGGCATCGAACGATGATGAATCCCAAACAACTCGTCAAACTCACCAATACCGTCGGCATTGTTTCATTTGTCTTGTTGATTTATTGGATTTTTGTTTTCATTTTGGTACAGGTATTCAACCTGAAAATCTTCCGCCAGCACCTGAGCGAGATATTCGCATTGAGCATTACGGGCATCATCGCCTTGATGGCGGGCGCGCTGATGCTGAACATCATGTTCAACCTGACGCGTATTGCCGAGCGCGGCAGCGAAACAGATTCGCCCAAGAAGGGCAAAAAAATCATCGTTTTGATGATTTTGATGTTTCCCGTGCTGGCGGGCGTGCTGTTTGCCGGCAACCATTTGAGTTTGCAGCGCAGGGAGCAGGCATTGCAGCAGGCCGGGCAGGCATTGGTGCAGCAGAATGTGCGCGGTATTCAGGCAGCTGCGCAATACCGTTTCACGCCCGAATACATCCGCCAAACGTCCGACTATTTAAAAGTGGTGGAGCAGGCAAATACTTCGTTTCAGCGTGCCGTCATCATCGTGCCGGACGAAGTGGACGGCAACCGCGTGTATTTGCGCATCGCATCGGATTCCGGCGCGTCCGATGCCGTGAAGAACGTCGCTTCCGAAGCTGCCCTGCCTTTAGACAAGCGCGATTTCCTCTATCGCGCGGAAACGTTTGAACACGATTATCTGCACAATACTTTTGCCCAGCATTTGACGCAGCCGTATTTTGCACAGCGCGAAAACAATTATTTCCTGTATCTGCCGCAGCAGCAGGGCGGCAAAACCACCGCCATATTGCTGCTGACCGATTATTACCCGTATGGCAAGTTCGGCAGCTAGATGGAATATTGCAGGCTGCCTGAAAGGAAGATATATGCAAGTAAAATCAATTGTATTACACAATATTGGTCAATTTGAAGAATTAGTTGTTCCTCTTGCACCATTAACGGGAAATGCTCCGAAAGTAACCGTATTCATTGGAAATAATGGTTCGGGAAAGACAACCGTGCTGAAATCTTTGGTAACTGCGCTGAGTTGGTTGCCTGCGCGTATCCGTAGTGAACGCGGGCGCGGTTTAGAAATTCCGGAAGATGTCATCAGCAACGGCCAGCCATCGGGAATGGTTGTATTGAATGTGACAGAAAATGGGCAAACATTCCAATGGCAGTTAAGCAAAGCACAGGAAGGGAAGAAAAACCGGTTTAATACGGATTTGAAAGCAGTTAGCGCGCTGGCAGATAATTATCGAACTGCTTTAACGGAAAATCAGCCGGTAAATTTGCCATTATTGGTATTTTATCCGGTTGAACGCAGTGTATTAGATATTCCATTACGAATTAAAGGAAAGCATAAGTTTGAGCATTTTGAGGCCTATGATAATGCATTAGAAATGGGGGTTGATTTTAGACGATTTTTTGAGTGGTTCCGTAATAGAGAAGATATTGAAAACGAAGAAAATTCATCACATAGAACAAAAGAAATGGGAGAGGATGTTTCAAGGTACAATGAAATAGCGTCTAGGTTATTTGATATTTTAAATGAAAATTATGGAGATAATATAAAGCTTAATAAAATATCAAAAGCACCAAGAAAAAATAGTGCAGAGATTAAATCTATAAAAGAAAAAATTGAAGGTAATATCCGATTGGTTAGCAGTATCAAACAAGAAATAAGATCCTTGGAAAGACAAGAGTATATAAAAAAAGATACTCAACTAGAAGCTGTAAGAAATACAATTCAGAAATTTACTGATTTTTCAAAAATAAAAGTACAAAGAAAACCTAATTTGCGGCTAGTAGTGCAAAAGCATGGAAATAAATTTGTTGTTCAACAACTCTCCCAAGGCGAAAAGTCCTTAATGGCGTTGGTCGGTGATATTGCCCGCCGTTTGGCCATGCTTAATCCTAATTTGGAAAACCCGTTGGAAGGCTGCGGCATTGTGATGATTGATGAAGCCGATTTGCACCTGCATCCCCAATGGCAACGCCAACTGATTGCACGTTTAACCAAGACTTTCCCAAACTGCCAGTTTGTGTTGAGTACACATTCGCCGCTTGTGATTAGCGACAGTAAAGATATTGTGATTTATTCGTTGGAAAACGGTGAAATGGTGCAAATTCCGTCCCAATACGGCCAAGATGCGAATACGGTTTTGTTGGAGGCAATGGATACGGCTTATCGTAATGAGCTAATCACTAATGAATTAAGCAGTTTAATTGATTTAATTCAAGATAATCGTATAGATGAAGCCAAAAAGAAATTGCAGGATTTGCAGCGTGAATTGCCGCAAAACCATTTGGAATTGAGCAAAGCGCAGCTATTACTGAGAAAGCAGGAAATTCGTCATGCGAAAAATCAATAAAGGATGCGAACCGGATAGTTTGCACACTTGGAAAAGGAAAAATCCGAACAAAAAATATAGTGAATTGGACAGTAATGTTCGTCAGGATATCCGTTTGGCTTGTGCTAAGGAACAATATTTTCTATGTGCTTATTGCTGCAAGGAAATTTCGGGTACGAACGATGATACGATGAACGAACACGTTGAACCGCAGGCTCAGGCATCAGATAAGACTTTGGATTTTAATAATATTGTTGCCAGTTGCACGACCAAGGGGCAGTGTGATGATAAGCATGGTTCAAAGATTTTGCCTTTAACGCCATTGATGGACGAATGTGAAACAGAATTAGAGTTTCGGCTTAACGGTCATGTGCGCGGGTTAACAGAGCGTGCAAAGGAAATGATTGCACTTTTGAATCTGGATAACCGCAAATTGCAGGAAGCAAGGAAACAACAAATTGATAATATTCTGTTGGCGGAAGGGGTGGGCAACCCGATTGAAATAGATGATGAAGAGCTGATTTTGGCTGTGTTGGACGATATTTACCGAGCTGATGAGCAAGGAAAAATGCTGCCGTTTATGCCTGCGGTGGCTAATGCAGTCAGAAGCTGGTTGGCCAATTACAGGCAGCCTGAAACGACATAACTAACTGAAAATGAAAACATTAGACCTAAACTTCATCTGCGCCGCATTAAACCTGCCGCAGCCCGCCGAAAACCATCCCGTCCGCCGCGTCATCACCGACAGCCGCCAAGCGCAGGAAGGCGATTTGTTTGTCGCGCTGGCGGGCGAGAACCACGACGCGCACGATTTTGTGCCGGACGTGCTGGCCAAAGGCGCATGGGTCATTGTGTCGCGCAGCAATTTGGCCGACGTTGCAGGCTGCTTTTTCGTGCCCGATACGCTGCACGCCTTGCAACAACTGGCAGCGGCATGGCGCAAGACCGTGAACCCGTTCGTGTTCGGGATTACCGGTTCTAGCGGTAAAACGACCGTGAAGGAAATGCTGGCGGCGGTGTTGCGTGCCAAATTCGGCGCGGACGCAGTGCTGGCGACGGCGGGCAATTTCAACAACCACATCGGCCTGCCGCTCACCCTGCTGAATTTGCGCGGACACCACCGCTATGCCGTGATTGAAATGGGCATGAACCATTTCGGCGAGCTGGCGGCGCTGACCCGCATTGCCGCGCCCGATACCGCGCTGGTGAACAACGCTATGCGCGCGCACATCGGCTGCGGGTTCAACGGCGTGGCGGACATTGCCCGCGCCAAATCCGAAATCTATCAGGGGCTGCCTGAAAACGGCGTGGCCCTGCTGCCCGCCGAAGACGCGAATCTGCCCGTGTTTCAGGCAGCCTGCAACGGTTTGAAAACGCTGACTTTCGGCGCGGAGCAGGGCGATATTCACGCCGAAAACATTGATTTGCAGCCACTGTCCGGCACGTTTGATTTGGTGTACGGTACGGAGCGCGTGCGCGTGTCGCTGCCGGCAGCAGGTCGGCACAACGTGGCCAATGCCTGCGCGGCGGCTGCTTTGGCGGTGCAGGCGGGCGTGTCTTTGGCGGAAATTGCGGCCGGACTGGCGGCGTTCGGCAACATCAAAGGGCGGCTGCAACAGAAGCGCGGCATACGCAACGCCCTGATTTTGGACGATACCTACAACGCCAATCCCGACAGCATGAAGGCCGCGCTGGACGTGTTGGCCAGGCAGCCTGCACCACGCATTTTCGTGATGGGCGACATGGGCGAGCTGGGCGAGGCGGAAGCGCCGAAAATGCACGAAGAAATCGGCGTTTACGCGCGTGGACTCGGCATTGAATACGCCTATTTCGTGGGCGACAACAGCGCGCAGGCTGCTGAAAAATTCGGCGCGGCAGGGCTGTGGTTCGCCGACAAAGACCCGCTGATTCTGTCGCTGGCGCACGATTTGCCCGAAAACGCCAGCGTGCTGGTGAAAGGTTCGCGGTTTATGCGGATGGAAGAAGTGGCGGCCGCGCTGGCGGAAATAGAATAAGACGCAGAGGCAGCCTGAAAGGCCGTTTTGCCGTTTTCAGGCTGCCTTTTCACACAGACAACACATCAAATAATACAAGAAGGACAAACTCATGCTTTTATGGCTTGCCCGGTTGAGCAACTGGATTTCGGCGCTCAACGTTTTCCAATACACCACCTTCCGCGCCGTGATGGCGGCACTCACCGCGCTGACGTTCAGCCTGCTGCTCGGCCCGTGGGTGATACGCAGGCTTACCGCGCTGAAAGTAGGCCAGTCCGTCCGCACAGACGGGCCGCAAACCCATTTGGCCAAAAACGGCACGCCCACCATGGGCGGCGCGCTTATTCTCACCGCCATTGTGCTGTCTACACTGCTGTGGGCAAATTTGGCCAATCCCTATATCTGGATATTGTTGGGCGTATTGCTGGCCACGGGCTTTCTCGGTTTTTATGACGACTGGCGCAAAGTGGTTTACAAAGACCCCAACGGCGTGTCGGCGCGTTTCAAAATGGCGTGGCAGTCGGCAGTTGCACTGGGTGCAGGCGGCGCACTGTTTTATTTGGCGCACGGCAGCGCGAACAACATCCTGATTGTGCCGTTTTTCAAACAGGTTGCTCTGCCTTTGGGCGTGGTGGGTTTTATGGTGCTGACTTATCTGACCATAGTCGGTACGTCCAACGCGGTGAATCTGACGGACGGACTGGACGGGCTGGCTGCTTTCCCTGTGGTGCTGGTGGCCGGCGGGTTGGCAGTATTCGCTTATGTTACAGGGCACTACAAATTTGCCGAATACCTGCAACTTCCGTTTGTGCAGGGGGCGGGCGAGGCGGCGGTATTTTGCGCGACCATGTGCGGCGCGTGTTTGGGCTTTTTGTGGTTCAACGCCTATCCCGCGCAGGTGTTTATGGGCGACGTGGGCGCGCTGGCTTTGGGCGCAGCTTTGGGCACGGTGGCCGTCATCATCCGCCAAGAGTTTGTTTTGGTGATTATGGGCGGGCTGTTTGTGGTGGAGGCCGTTTCGGTGATGCTGCAAGTGGGGTGGTATAAGAAAACCAAAAAACGCATTTTCCTGATGGCTCCCATCCACCACCATTTTGAACAAAAGGGCTGGAAGGAAACGCAGGTGGTGGTGCGTTTTTGGATTATCACCATCGTGCTGGTGCTGGTTGGGCTGAGTTCGTTGAAAATCCGTTAAATAGGGTTTCAGGCTGCCTTTGTTTGGGATAGGCAGCCTGAACATTGCACGGGTAAATGCAGCGCAGGCGAAACCGCATAGTCCGTTTGCTGAAAATCGGTTAAAATAGAGCCGTTTGGGAGTTTATGCACATGGTTTTAGAAACAAGCACCACATATCCGTGAAGCATCTGTCTCCCGCTTTATCCATCCCCTTAACATTTAAAGGAAACATCATGAAAAAATCTATCCTGCTCGCACTTGCCGCCGCCCTGACGCTTGCCGCCTGTGCCGATACCCGCAGCCACATTTCCCAAAACTCATCACAATGGGAAACCGTGCCGTATCAAGTCGGCGCGGCCAAAGAACCCGCACAGTAACCCTGCCCGCAGGCAGCCTGAAAACGGCAGAACGGTTTTCAGGCTGCCTTTTTATTTGCCAGCCAACCGCAAAACACACCATGAAATCATTTACCACACTCACCGCCATCGTTGCCCCGCTGGACCGCGCCAATGTGGACACCGATGCGATTATTCCCAAGCAATTTCTCAAATCCATCAAACGCAGCGGCTTCGGCGTAAACTGCTTTGACGAATGGCG
>CAUQSD010000056.1:0-14471 GCA_963520685.1 uncultured Kingella sp.
ATTCATTTCAGAAGCTTATCACTATATTGAGTGATTTTGCTTCCTAAGCCCCTTTGTTTTTAATTGACTATAAAAGGACGGATAAATTTCCGTCCTTTTTTATTGGCTGTATTGGGAATAAAACCGATGAAGCAGCCGATAGCAACATTTCAAAAGAATTGCCGTTTTCTGGGGCATTATCTGGTTTCGTATCGTCTACTTTCAATCTGTCTGCAAATTCAGGCTGCCTTATCCCACGCGGTAAAAGGCGAGGCTGCCGAGCAGGTTGGGCAGCATTTTCACCTGTTTGCCGCCGGTCATGACGGCGCGTTCCAGCACGCGGATGCCGTTTTGGGCGCACAGGCGGTCGAAGTCTTGCAGGGTGCACCAGTGGATATTGGGGGTGTTGTACCACTGATAGGGCATGCGCTCGGACACGGGCATGTGTCCGCCCAATGCGATTTGCAGGCGGTTTTTCCAATAGCCGAAATTGGGGAAGGAGACGATGGCCTGTTTGGCGATACGGGTGAGGTCGCGCAGGATGGTTTCGGTGTTCTGCATGGCTTGGATGGTTTGGCTCAATACGATGATGTCAAAGCTGGCATCGCCAAAGTCGGCGAGTCCTTGTTCCAAGTCGGCCTGTATGACGTTTATGCCGCGTTCTATTGCTGCCTGCACGCTGTCGGGGTCTATTTCTACGCCGTAACCGGTGCAGTGTTTGCTGTCGGTAAGGGCGCGCAGCAGTTCGCCGTTGCCGCAGCCTAAGTCAAGAACGTGGGCGCGTTCGGGTATCCAGTCGTAGATGAGTTGCAGGTCGTCTCTTAAAGTCATGGTGTGCTTTCGGGGTGGTTCAGGCTGCCTGAAATGCCGGTCAGCGGTTGCGGTGGTTCAGGTGGTCTGATATTCGGGTATCGCTGTCAAAAACGATGGACGCGCCGTCTGTGTCGGTTAGCCGGAAGCGTGTCCAACCGTTGCCTTGCGGCTGTATGGTTACACCGTCGCCCGTTTGGAAAGACAGTTGGTTGTGGCGGTTGGCGGTCAGCGGGATTTGCACTTCGCGGCGGTCGGAAAATTTAATCTGCACAAAATGGCGGCCCAGTGCGGTTTCGGGTGATGCGTCCGGCATCGGCGGGAGGTGGTAAATCAGGCAGGGTGTCTCCGCATCGGGTTGGCCGTTCGGGCGGACGGTTCTGCATTGGGCGCGTTCGCGCAAGAATGAGCCGGTAATCCAGTCCGTTTTGCCGGATGGGTAGTGCTCAAAGCGAGGCGGGGTGCAGGCGGCCAGCAAAATGGCTGTTAATAGGGGGCGTTTCATACGGTATATGGGGGTGCAGGCTGCTTTCGGGTTATTTTTTTGACGGCATCTGCAATACCCATTCGGGTTGGTCTGCGCCGGAGCGGTAATGCAGATAGGGCGGGGTGTAGCCGTCCTGATAGCGCAGTTCGTAGCCGTTGCTGTGAGGGATGTAGTTGGGCTGCCAGCCTTGTTTGTTGTGCTTGAAACCGAGGGGGAGGAGTTCGGCTTCGGTGTTGTGCGGCAGCCTGCCGTGCGTTTGGCGGAATTGTTCAATGTTGGCGGCGATGGTGTTGCCCAGTTTGATGTCTTTGTGCCGCCGCCATTCTAGGGGAAGGTGCGGATAGGCGGCTGCGGCGAGGAGGAGCAGTGCCATGCCGCCTAGGGGCTGCCACATTGTTTTTTTGTTTTCGTTCATACGGTGATGTTGCGCATATAGGCACGCACGGCGTTGATGTATTGGGGGTCTTCCAGCAGGAATGCGTCGTGTCCGTGCAGGCTGGGGATTTCTGCGTATTGGACGCTTTTGCGTTCGGCTATCAGGGCGCGGACGAGTTCGCGGGAACGCTCGGGGGCAAAACGCCAGTCGGTGCTGAAACTGGCGACGAAAAACTTGGCTTGGACATGGCGGATGGCGGCGGCGAGGCTGCCCCCGTGTTCGGCGGCGGGGTCAAAGTAGTCGAGGGCTTTGGTCATGAGCAGATAGGTGTCGGCATCAAAGCGTTCGGCGAATTTGTCGCCTTGGTAGCGCAGGTAGCTTTCTACTTCAAAGTCGATGTCGTAGTGGTAGCCGTAGCTTTGTCCGCGCAGGCTGCGCCCGAATTTTTTGCCCAGCCCGTGTTCGGCAAGATAGGTGATGTGCCCCATCATGCGGGCGATGCGCAGACCTCTGCGGGGGATGGTTTGGTGTTGGGCGTAATCGCCGTGGTGGAAATCGGGGTCGGTGAGGATGGCTTGGCGGGCAACGTCGTTGAAGGCGATGTTTTGGGTGCTGAGCTTGGGGGCGGAGGCGATGACGAGGGCGTGGCGGACGCGTTCGGGGAAATCGATTGTCCATTGCAGTGCCTGCATTCCGCCGAGGCTGCCGCCGACAACGGCTGCCCATTGGCTGATGCCGAAACGGTCGGCGAGCAGGGCTTGGGCGCGCACCCAGTCGCGCACGGTAACAATGGGAAAGGCGGAGCCGTAGGGTTTGCCGGTGGCGGGGTTGGTACTGGCGGGACCGGTACTGCCGGCGCAGCCGCCGAGGTTGTTGAGGGCGATAACGAAAAATTTGTCGGTGTCTATGGGTTTGCCGCTGCCAATCATGCTGTCCCACCAGCCGGGGTATTTGTCGTCTGCGCGGTGGCGGCCGGCGGCATGGTGGGTGCCGGAAAGGGCGTGGCAGATGAGGACGGCGTTGGTTTTGTTTTCGTTGGGTGTGCCGTAGGTTTCGGTGATGAGGTCGAAGCGGGGGAGCGTGCTGCCGTTTTGCAGGGGGAACGGGTCTTCAAACGGGATGGTTTTTGGGGTAACGAGGGTGTGGCTGTTGACGTGCATGGCGGGGCGGGTTTCGTTAAATTTTGATAAGGAATTATAACGCGGATTGTTGGGGGCTTGAAGCTGGGGAAACTGTTTGAGACCTTTGCAAAATCTTCGCCATGCGTTTCTCTATGATGAAAATATTCCAATATTATCTGCGCGCTTTGTAATGCTGTTGCTTTGAACTGTGCCCAAATTTGAGATTTTGCAAAGGTTTCTGCTTGGATGCGGCGTTTCAGGCTGCCTGTTTACGCAGATGGGGCAGCCTGAAAATGGAAAATCGTTCTTTTCAGGCTGCCTAGGCGTTTTTCTTCCCGCCCAAGCGCGCCAGCATGTCGCCCAGCATCCGCCGCCCTTCTTCTTTACTGACCAGCGGTGCGCCGCCTTTGCGTCCCAAAATTTCCAAATCTTCCTGCGGCATTTCTGCGATGAAACGGCTGGGTTCGGGAAATATAAAGCTGCCCTGCCGTTTGCGTTTTACGCAGTGGGTGAGGGTGAGATGGTGCTTGGCGCGGGTGATGCCGACATACATCAGCCGCCGCTCTTCTTCCAGCGCACCGGCTTCCACGCTGTCGGCATGGGGAAACAGCCCTTCTTCGCAGCCGGCCAGATACACGAACGGATATTCCAGCCCTTTGGATGCGTGCAGGGTGGAAAGTTTGACGGCGTCGATTTCGTCGTCCTCGCGCCCTTCCAAAAGCGTAATCAGTGCGATGGTTTGCGACAGTTCGATGAGGTTTTTGCCGTCTGCTTCGCCTTTGCGTGCCAGCCATGCGGCGAGTTCCTGCACGTTTTTCCAGCGGATTTCGCCTGTGCGGGCATTGTCGTCCAGCCCTGCCAGATAGGCTTCAAACTGGATTTCTGCCAGCAGGTTTTGGATAACGCTGCCTGCGTCTTCGTTTTCGGCACGGCGGCGGTAATCCTGCACAAGCATGACAAACTGCTGCACGGCTTCGCGGCTTTTGTTGCCAAGTTCCCCCAGCGCGCCCATGCTTTGGGCAGCCTGAAACAGGCTGCACGCATTCTGTTTGGCATAGGCGTTGAGCTTTCCCAACGTGGTGTCGCCGATGCCGCGTTTGGGGGCGGTGGCGGCACGCAGGAAGGCGGGGTCGTCGTTGGGATTGGCGAAAAGGCGCATGTAGCACAGCACGTCTTTGATTTCCGCCTTGTCAAAAAAACTCTGCCCGCCCGAAATCTGATAGGGGATGCGCGCGCTGCGCAGGGCTTCCTCAAACACGCGTGCCTGATGGTTGCCACGGTAGAGAATGGCGAAATCGGCATAATTTGCGCCGTAAACCATTTTGTTGCGTGCAATTTGTCCCACAATGTATTCCGCCTCGTGCTGCTCGCTTTGGCACGCTGCCACACGCACCGCTTCGCCCTCGCCCAACTGCGACCACAGCATTTTGGGAAACAGCTTGGGATTGTTGGCAATCACACGGTTGGCGGCTTTCAGGATGCGTGCGGTGGAGCGGTAGTTTTGTTCCAGCTTGATGATTTTAAGGGCGGGATAATCTTCTTGCAGACGACGCAGGTTTTCCATGTCTGCGCCGCGCCATGCGTAAATGGACTGGTCGTCGTCGCCCACTGCCGTAAAACGCCCTTCAAGCCCTGCCAGCGCGCGCATCATGGCGTATTGGCAGGCGTTGGTGTCCTGACATTCGTCTATCAGCAGATAGCGCAGGCGGTTTTGCCATTTGATGCGGATTGTGCTGTCCTGCCGCAACAGCGTGGTGGGCAGCCTGATTAAATCGTCAAAATCCGCTGCCTGATAGTTTTCCAGCATCGCCTGATAGGAAGCGTAAACCTGCGCAGTTTGCCGCTCCCATTCATCGGAGGCAGCCTGAAAAGCCGCATCGGGTGTCAGCAGGCTGTTTTTCCACAAAGAAATCTGGTGCTGTGCCTTGAAAACCAGCTCGCGCCCGCTGCTGCCCAGAAGTTCCGCAATGATTTTTGCGCTGTCGGAAGCATCCAAAATGGAGAAATTTTTTTTATAACCGGCATGCTCCGCTTCCTCGTGCAGAATCCTCATGCCGAGGGAATGGAAGGTGCAGACGGTCAGCCCGCGCGTGTCGTCTCTGCCCAAGCGTGCGGACACGCGCTCCTGCATTTCCTTGGCCGCCTTGTTGGTGAACGTGATGGCGGCAATGCTGTGCGGCCTATAACCCGCCTGCGTGATGAGAAAGGCGATTTTTTCGGTGATGACGCGCGTTTTGCCGCTGCCCGCGCCTGCAAGCACAAATAGCGGCCCGCCCATGTATTCCACGGCGGCTTGCTGCTGGTCGTTGAGTTTCATGTTTTGGAAAGTTTTTTCAGGCAGCCTGAAAATTTGTGGTGTGAAAATGTAAAAATAGGTTGGTTATTATACAAGTTCGCGTTAGAATTAGAGCTATTTTTCGTTGCCCAGCCGCGCTCGGGCGGCATTTTCAATCACAACACCATAATCGGAGTTATAAAAATGACAACCAAAGGACAATTGTTACAAGACCCATTTTTGAATGCGCTTCGCAAAGAGCACGTTCCCGTTTCTATTTATCTGGTAAACGGCATCAAGTTGCAAGGACAAGTAGAATCTTTTGACCAATATGTCGTGCTGTTGCGGAACACGTCTGTTACACAGATGGTTTACAAACACGCAATTTCCACCATTGTTCCCGCCCGCACCGTGAGCTTGCAGCACGAAAACGCCAAACCCGCTCCACGCGGCAACGGTACTGAATTGCAGCAGGTGGAAACCAAGCAGGAAGCCTAGAACGGCAAATTACCGAAAAGATTTAGAAATAAATAGATATTTCAAGTTGATGTGAATGGCGGACATTAATACATGATACTGCTGCAATCTACCCAATTTGGAATTATCAGATAATAAAATACTGACGGAAAACCAATGGTTTTCCGTTTTCTGCTAAAAGAAAATCAGGAAAGTCAGACAATGGAATCCAACCAGAAGCCTCACTATTTAAACCCGAATTTCATGCAGCATCCGGATGAAAGAATACGGATAATAGAACGTATTGCAATATCCGCAATAGAAAAGCACACAGAAAGAATTGAGAATATAACCGGTCGTCCGCTATATTTCGTTTGGAGTATTGTTAATGAGGACGGAACTTCTGAAGAGCAAAGGTTTGATGCCGATGTAGTAGTAACCACATATTTTATGCTGCCTGTATTTTTGCTATTAGACAGCCAGTATGTTTTCAGAAAGCTTTTTTCGCCATCGGCAGTTTATCCCTTCAAATTTTCCATGACCAACCAAACCATATCCGCCTGCGAAGTTGAGCTTCAAAGTTTGGAATATTTCAATATTATGCCCGCTATATTGGATTATCTGATTGAGAAATTCCTTTATGACAGCTTAACCGAAGCTTTTTCACTGCCCCAGCCCCCGCATGGCAATGAAGATGTGCTGTATATGGATGATGATTGGAAAAAGGTTTTAAGGATAGGAACCATAAATATGAATAGTATAGATATATCTCTAAATAAAAAAATCCGCGAATATGAAGATGTTATTAACGGCAAGAAAACCTCAATCCAAGTGATGAAAGCACAAGGCTATATTACTGATTTTATTAGAAGAGCACAATCGTAAAATTAGGCAGATATATTAGGTTTCACATCATTTCGGCATAATTTGATGGATTGTGTATTTGGGAACGTTATGTGCATTTTTCATCCGGCGGCAACCTGAAAATGCACGGACCTAAATGCTTGGTTTAAAAATGGTTTGTTATTTAAAACGCCTGCTGCATACACAGCAGGCGTTTTTCTTTCTGCTTATACCCGGGTTACTTTGCGGACATGCGGGATATGGTGCAGGGCGGAGATAATCGTGCTTAGGTGCGCCGCATCGCGCACGTTCAGATTAAAACGGAACTCCACGAAGCCGTCTGTGCCGCTTTGGGATTTTGAGAGCGTGTCTACGGAGGCGATGTCTGCACCGCAGTTGGAAATCGTGCCGGTGATGGCGGCGAGTAGGGCGTGTGCGTCCACGGAAGATACGTCCAGTGCGGCATCATAGGTTTTTTCCATGCCGGCGGGCAGGGCGGCCCAGTCTGCGTCAAGCTGCTGTTCGGGGTCGGTTTTCAGCAGCACGGGACAGGTGTCGCGGTGGACAATCAGTCCTTGGTCTTTCACCATAACGGCGCGTACGCTGTCGCCGGGCAGCGGCAGGCAGCATTTGCCCAGGTGCACATACGGGGTTTCCGCGCCGTTTACCTGTATCGGGCTGAGTTTCACTTCTCCGCCCAAATGTTCGCCTGCCAAATCGGCAATTTCCATCGCCACGGCGGCGGGTAGGGTGCGCCCCACGCCGACTTCGTAAAGAATGTCTTCAAATTCAATCTGTTTGTCGGCAAGCGATTTCAGGTATTTTTCTTTTAATTCTTCCGATTCGGCGACTTTTTTCGGCAGCAGGCTGGACAGTGCGCGCGCCAAAAGCCGCTCGCCCAGCAGCACGGCATCCTCGCGGCTGGTGTTTTTGATGTAGCTGCGGATGGCACTGCGGGCGCGGCTGGATTTGGCGAAGTTGAGCCATGCGGGATTGGGTTTGGCATCGGGGGAGGTGATGATTTCCACGCTGTCGCCCGTTTTCAGTTTTGTGCGCAGCGGCACGGACAGGTGGTTTACGCGTGCGCCGACGCAGCGGTTGCCGATGTCGGTGTGGACGGCGTAGGCGAAATCTATGGGGGTTGCGCCGCGCGGCAGGGTGATGATGCGGCCTTTGGGGGTAACGATATAGACTTCGTTGGGGAACAGGTCTACTTTGACGTGTTCTAAAAATTCTATGGCGTTTGCGCTGCGTGCCTGCAAATCGAGGATGTTTTGCAGCCATTGGTTGGTCCGCAGCGTGGTTTCGTCTTCTTTGAGGTTGTCGCCGGATTTGTATGCCCAGTGGCTTGCTACGCCGGATTCGGCAACGGCGTGCATTTCGCGGGTGCGTATCTGTACTTCTATGGGCAGGCCGTATGGGCCGTTCAGGGTGGTGTGCAGGGATTTGTAGCCGTTGGATTTCGGGATGGCGATGTAGTCTTTGAATTTGCCGGGCTTGGGCTGGTAGAGGCTGTGCAGTGCGCCGAGTGCGGCATAGCAGGCGGGGATGCTGTTTACGACGACGCGAAAGCCGTATATGTCTGACACATCATCAAATTTGATGTGTTTGGAGAGCATTTTCTGGTGGATGTTGTAGAGGTTTTTTTCGCGCCCGTGTATCTGTGCCTCTATATTGCCGGCAACCAGCCGCAGGCTCATTTCGCGTAGGACGCGCTCTATCACATTGTGGCGGTTTTTTTTGAATGCGCTCATGGCTTTTTGCAGGATTCGGTAGCGCAGCGGGTGCATGGCCTGAAAGGCGAGGTCTTGCAGTTCGCGGTAAACGTGGTTGAGCCCCAAACGGTTGGCGATGGGGGCATACACTTCCAGTGTTTCGGTGGCGATGCGGCGGCGGCTGGCGGAACTTTTTGCGCCGAGGGTGCGCATGTTGTGCAGGCGGTCGGAGAGTTTGACGATGATGACGCGGATGTCGCGGGTCATGGCCATGATGAGTTTGCGGAAGCTTTCTGCCTGATGGGCGGCTTTGCTGTCGGCGGTGTCAAATTTCAGGTTTTCCAGCTTGGAGAGTCCGTCCACCATTTCGGCGATGGTTTCGCCGAAGGTTTCCCGCATCTGTTCTTTGGTGACGGGGGTGTCTTCCAATACGTCGTGCATCAGCCCTGCACTTAGGGCTTGGATGTCCATGTGCCAGCGGGCAAGTTCGGTGGCGACGGCGATGGGGTGGGTGATGTAGGGCTCGCCGCTTTTGCGGGTTTGCCCGTCGTGGGCGAAAAAGGCGTAGGCGCAGGCTTTTTCCAACTGCTGCTGCTCGGCTTGGCTGAGGTAGCGCGCTTCGCGAAAAAGCCTGCTTCGGTATTCGGCGGTGAGTGTGTCGTAAGGTGCGGCGGGTGCGGGTGCGGGCATGATGTGTTCTTCTTGGTGTGTTTTCAGGCTGCCTTCCCCCGTGGAAAGGCAGCCTGAAAAGGGGGAGGCGGCGGGATTATTTTCCGCGTGCCAAAATTTCTGCGCCGATTTGTTTGGCGGCGATTTCGCGCAGGGCGGTTACGGTGGGTTTGTCGTTGCGGGTGTCTTCCACCAGCGGGGCGGTGCCGTTTTCAAGCTGGCGGGCGCGGCGGGCGGCGGCAAGGGTCAGGTCAAAATGGTTGGGGATTTGGGCGATGCATTCTTCTACGGTGATACGGGCCATGGTCTTTCTCTGTGTGTTTGGTTGGTGGGATTTTTCAGGCTGACTTTTTGTGCGTTGGGGCAGCCTGAAAAGCGTTAAAGGCTGAATTTTAAGGTTTTTGCAAAACCTTTTCAATGGCGGCGGTTTGGTTGCGGATGGCGAGCCGCTGGGCTTTGATGATGTGCAGCAGTTCGGCTTCGGCCTGAACCAAATCTTGGTTTACTACGATGTAGTCAAACGCGAAGGCATGGCGGATTTCGTTTTCGGCTTCCTGCAGGCGGCGGGCGATAACGTCCGCGCCGTCGGTTTTGCGGTTTTTCAGCCTCTGTTCCAAAACGGCGAGCGAGGGCGGCAGGATGAAGATGCTGACGGCTTCGGGCAGGGTTTTGCGTACCTGTTCCGCGCCCTGCACGTCTATTTCCAGTATCACGTCCGTACCCTGCGCCGTCATTTCTTTCACTGCTGCCGCGCTGGTTCCGTAAAAGTGTCCGAACACTTCGGCGTGCTCCAAAAACGCGCCTTGCCCGATGAGTTCGGAAAATTCTTCGCGGCTGACGAAATGGTAGTGCTTGCCTTGGCTTTCGTTGTCGCGGCGGGGGCGGGTGGTGTGCGATATGGAGGCGCGGATGTGCTCGTTGTGTGCGGTCAGCCGCGTTACCAGTGTGGTTTTGCCTGTGCCGGATGCGGCGGAGATGACGAATACCGAGCCTTTGGACGGGGTCTGCATGGCGTTTCCTTTCTTTACATGGTTTGGCGAAACATTACGAAACCGAACACTGCCATTATGCCACATTTCCAAGGCAGCCTGAAAATGCGGCAACGGCTTTCAGGCTGCCCTGCCGCGCCTTTTTCTTTGTGCAAAACTGCGTTAAAATCACACATTCCAACACAGGTATCGCATCATGACAAAATTCATTTTCGTAACCGGCGGCGTTGTGTCTTCTTTGGGGAAAGGCATCGCCGCCGCTTCTATTGCCGCCATTTTGGAATCGCGCGGGCTGGATGTAACCATGCTCAAACTCGATCCTTATATAAACGTGGACCCCGGCACCATGAGCCCCTTCCAGCACGGCGAAGTGTTTGTAACCGACGACGGCGCGGAAACCGATTTGGACTTGGGGCATTACGAACGCTTTATCCATGCCACGCTCACCCGCGCCAACAGTTTCAGCTCCGGACAGGTGTATGAAAACGTGATTGCCAAAGAGCGGCGCGGCGATTATTTGGGCGGCACCGTGCAGGTCATCCCCCACATCACGGACGAAATCAAGCGCCGCATCCACGAAGGCGCGGCAGGGCGGGATGTGGCCATTGTGGAAATCGGCGGCACGGTGGGCGACATCGAATCGCTGCCCTTTTTGGAAGCCATCCGCCAGATGCGCAGCCAGCTCGGACGCGCCAACACCCTGTTCGTCCACCTGTCCTATGTTCCCTATATCGCCGCCGCAGGCGAAATCAAAACCAAGCCCACCCAGCATTCCGTGAAAGAGCTGCGCGAAATCGGCATCCAGCCCGATGTCCTCATCTGCCGCATGGACAGAACCCTGCCCGAAGAAGAACGCCGCAAAATCGCCCTTTTCTGCAACGTGGAAGAACGCGCCGTTGTCGGCAGCTACGATGCGGACAGCATTTACCAAGTTCCCGAAATGCTGCACAGCCAAGGGATAGACAGCATTATCTGCGAACAGTTGCAGCTCAACGTCAAACAGGCCGACCTCACCGAATGGAAAAAAATCGTTTATGCGATACAGAATCCCAAGCACACCGTGAAAATCGCCATGGTCGGCAAATACGTGGATTTGACCGAATCCTACAAATCGCTGACCGAAGCCCTCAAACACGCCGGCATCCATACCCAAACCGATGTCCAAATCCACTATATAGACAGCGAAACCCTGGAAACCGGCGGCACGGGCAGCCTGAAAGGCTATGATGCCGTTCTGGTGCCCGGCGGCTTCGGTTCGCGCGGCGTGGAAGGCAAAATCGCCGCCGCCCGCTATGCCCGCGAGCACGGCATCCCCTATCTCGGCATCTGTTTGGGGATGCAGATTGCCCTGATTGAATACGCCCGCAACGTGGCAGGATTGGAAGGCGCAAACTCCACCGAATTTGATATTAAAACACCCGCCCCCGTGGTCGCCCTGATAGACGAATGGCAGACGGCAGACGGCAGCGTGGAAAAACGCGATGCCGATGCCGATTTGGGCGGCACGATGCGGCTGGGCGCGCAGGAAGTGGAACTGAAACCTGACAGCCTCGCCGCCAAAATCTACGGCACAACCGAAATCCGCGAACGCCACCGCCACCGCTACGAAGTGAACAACAACTATATCCCCGTGCTGGAAAAGGCAGGGCTGGTTATCGGCGGCGTATCCAAAGGGCGCGAGCGGCTGGCTGAAACCATTGAAATCCCCACCCACCCGTGGTTTTTCGCCTGCCAGTTCCACCCCGAATTCACGTCCAACCCGCGCCAAGGGCATCCGTTGTTCTCCGCCTTTATCCGCGCCGCGTTGAAGCACCACCAGCAGTAACCCCGATAAAAGGGCAGCCTGAAAACCGCAACACAGGGTTTTCAGGCTGCTTTCTTGCGGCGAATGGGATTATGGGTGGATTCGTGCAGGACGGGTGTGTATCCGCACCGTTTCAGGCTGCCTTTGGAGAGCGGGATGCCGATTTGTGTAGGGTGGGCACTTGTTGCCCACGCGGTTTGCCGCTTTCGGGCAGACATGGAACGCGTGGGCAGAGAGTGCCCACCTTACCAATCCGTTTGTGCCGCGTTGGGGCGGCGGTAATAACCCCCCGATAAAAGGGCAGCCTGAAAACCGCGACACAGGGTTTTCAGGCTGCCTTTTTGCGGTGAATGGGATGATGGGTTCGTGCAGGACGGGTATGTATCCGCACCGTTTCAGGCTGCCTTTGGAGAGTGGGATGCCGATTTGTGTAGGGTGGGCACTTGTTGCCCACGCGGTTTGCCGCTTTCGGGCAGACATGGAACGCGTGGGCAGAGAGTGCCCACCTTACCAATCCGTTTGTGCCGCGTTGGGGCGGCGGTAATAACCCCCCGATAAAAGGGCAGCCTGAAAACCGCGATACAGGATTTCAGGCTGCCTTTTTGCGCATTCACGCGCGTTCCGCTACCGCAAACGCCACCACATAATCGGCTTCGTCGCTGAGACTCAGGTGCACGCGCCCGATGCCGTTTGCCGTCAGCCATGCCGAAAGTTCGGGGGCGCAGGCATAGACGGGGCGGCCCGTTTCGTTGTGCGACACGGCGATGGCGCGCAGGCTCACGGGATGGCGGATGCCCGTCCCCACCGCTTTGGCAAACGCTTCTTTGGCGGCAAAACGTTTGGCGAGAAAGCGGGCAGGGTCGGGATGGGCGGCATAGCATGCGTGTTCGTCCGCCGTCAAAATCCGCCGTGCCGCCGCTTTGCCGTAGCGCGCGTGCATGTTGGCAAAGCGGCGCACGGCGGCAATGTCCGTGCCGATGCCGAAAATCACGGCGCGATACCGGTGCGGGCGCGGAACATGGCTTCCTTCATCTGCCGCACGGCCGCGCCAAGCCCGATGAACACGGCCTGCGCAATCAGCGAATGCCCGATGTTCAATTCCACAATCTGCGGAATGCGGGCAATGGGCGCAACATTTTGAATGGTCAGCCCGTGGCCTGCGTTCACGGTGATGCCGAGCCGTTCGGCAAGGGCGGCGGCGGTGCGGATTTTTTCCAGTTCGGCGGCGCGGGCTTCGGGCGTGGCGGCATCGGCATATGCGCCAGTGTGCAGCTCTACCACACGTGCGCCTGCATCGCGGGCAGCCTGAATTTGGGCGGCATCGGGGGCGACAAACAGTGATACGCGGATGCCTGCCTGTTGCAGCGTTCCGGTGTAGCGGCGCACTTTTTCCTGCTGCGCGAGCACGTCCAGCCCGCCTTCGGTGGTGATTTCTTCGCGCTTTTCGGGGACGATGCACACGTCTTGCGGGGCAACGGCCAGTGCGTTTTGCAGCATTTCTTCCGTCATTGCCATTTCTAGATTCAGGCGGGTTTTCACGGCTTGGCGGATGGCGGATACATCGGCATCGCGGATGTGGCGGCGGTCTTCGCGCAGGTGCAGGGTAATCAGGTCTGCACCGTGGGTTTCGGCCACCAGCGCGGCTTCCAGCGGGCTGGGATAGGGTGCGCCGCGTGCGTTGCGCAGGGTGGCGACGTGGTCTATGTTTACGCCGAGCAGCATTTTTATCCTTTCTTGGTGTGTTGGCGGAAAATGGCGCAAAGTGTAGCACCGTTTATCAAAAAACAGCGGTTATGCGGGAATTTTTGATAATGTTTTTTAACATTTGTTATCTTTTTGACTTATGTCAAGACGTGTATTTTGCGCTTCGCCTATGATTCGCACCATCGGATAAACAACACAACGCGTTGTTTTGAGATATTCAAATTGTTTTCCTCTTGATGTGTGTGTGTTTCGGTGCGGGTTTTGTCCGCACCGTTTTTTTTTTTGCAAATTTTAACGGGAGGGGCTGTCGGGCGGCCGTTTGGTATGGGGCGGGTGGGTTATTCCGGTAAGCACATGGATTTAGGCGCGGTTGGTTAAAACGCGCCGTGCGGCGGCGGCTTGCTTTGGCAGGCTGCCTTTGGGAATAGCACGCGTGGGCAGCGAGTGCCCACCCTACAAATCAGGCTGCCTGAAAGGCGCGGCAGGCGGCAAGGAAGGCTGCCATTTTTTCGTGCGATTTGATGCCGGGCGCGCTTTCCACGCCGCTGGATACGTCTGCGGCGGGGGCGCGGGTTTGGCGCAGGGCATGGGTGATGTTGGCGGCATCCAGTCCGCCGGAGAGTATCCAGCGTGCGCCCAAATCGGGCGGCAGCAGCGTCCAGTCAAATGTTTGGCCGGTGCCGCCGTATGTGCCGTCAACGTGGGCATCGAACAGAAGGGCGCGGGCATCGGGGTAGTCGCGCAGGGCGGCGAGGATGTCGGCGGTTTGGCGCACGCGTATGGCTTTGAGATAGGGGCGGGCGAACTGGCGGCAGAAGTCGGGCGGTTCGTCGCCGTGGAATTGCAGGATGTCCAGCGGCACTTGGGCGAGGATTTCGCGGATGTGTGCGGCGGTTTCATTGACGAACAGCCCGACTGCGCTGCAAAACGGGGGCAGGGCGCGGATAACGGCTTTGGCTTGGGCTGGCTGGATGCTGCGTTTGCTGCGGGGGTAAAACACCAGCCCAACGGCATCGGCGCCGAGTTGGGCGGCGGCGGCTGCATCTTGGGGGCGGGTGATGCCACAGATTTTGGTGCGGATGGGGGGCATGTTTGTCTTTGCTTTGGGTATTTGGAGGCAGCCTGAAATTGGTTTTCAGGCTGCCTTTGGTTTGTGGGACGCGTGGGCAGCAAGTGCCCACCCTACGGGGCGGCGTTGTGTGTCCCCGTTTTCGGTTGGGGGATGTGGGCAACGCGGAATGGG
>CAUQSD010000057.1:0-14429 GCA_963520685.1 uncultured Kingella sp.
ACTTCGGCGCGTTCGTGGACATCGGCGTCCATCAGGACGGCTTGGTGCACATCTCTGCCCTGTCCAATAAATTCGTCCAAGACCCGCGCGAAGTCGTGAAAGCCGGCGATGTGGTGAAAGTGAAAGTGCTGGAAGTCGATGCCGCCAGAAAACGCATTGCGCTGACCATGCGCTTGGATGACGAAGCAGGTGCGGAAAAACGCGGGCGCAGGCTGCCTGAAACCGAAAAACGCGGCGCAAACAACCGTTCAAGCAAGCCGCAGCGCGAAAAGCAACCTGCAAATTCGGCGATGGCGGATGCGTTGGCGAAGTTGAAAAGGTAATTTATGCATCAAAAAATATAAAATTTGATTCACAGTGAAATTTGCGTATCAAAAAAGAGCTGCAAAATAATTTGCGGCTCTTTTTTTATGAAATCCAATTCTCAAATTTATTTGCAACTCAAATTTGATGTACAATTCGACTTGTTAATCAAGTTTTCAAAAATAAGATACACAAATGAAAGCCTCCGCCATAGATTTAAGCCGCGCCGTTACCTACCATCTCGGCGCATTTCCGCCCAAAGAGCTGGAATTATCCCGTTTTTTCGATGAAATACTCTCTGCAACCGACGCACTTTCGCGTTACGACCAAATGCTGAAAACCCTGCACAACAGCGAAATCCTGCTGGCACCGCTGCGCAGCCGCGAAGCAGTCATCTCGTCGCGTATCGAAGGCACCATCAGCACATTGGACGAAATCCTGCGTTATGAAGCGGAAGCCGAACAGAAGCAGACAACGCGGGAAGTGCGCCAAGATACGGTGGAAACCCTGCTCTATCAGCGCACCCTGAAAGCCGCGCAATCTGCCTTGAAGGACGGGCGTCCGCTCAGTGCATCCATGTTGCGCTCCATGCATCAAGGCCTGCTCAGTTTCGGACGCGGGGCGGACAAAACGCCGGGACAGTTTAAAACCGAACAGAACTATATCGGCCGGCGCGGTTCGCGGCAGATAGATTTTGTTCCCGTCGCACCCGAACATTTGCAGGCAGGTTTGGACACATTGTTTGAATACATCAACACCAGCGATGCCAAGCCATTGATTAAAACCGCCGTTTCCCATATAGAATTTGAAGCCCTGCATCCGTTTAAAGACGGCAACGGACGCATCGGCCGGATGTTGATTCCGCTGTTGCTTTGGCAAATGCGGCAGATTAGCGAACCGCATTTTTATATCAGTCATTTTTTTGAAGAAAATAAAGACGAATACATCGAACGGATGCGCAATGTTTCGGCACACGGCGACTGGTCGGGCTGGTGCGCGTTTTTCTGCCGCGCCGTCAGCGAGCAGGCAAGGCAAAATCTGGATATTGCCGAAAAAATTACCGCACTGTATGAAGACATGAAAAACAGGCTGTCCGACTTGCTGGCATCCAAATGGACATTAACCGCCTTAGACGCGCTCTTTACCCAGCCGGTTTTCAAAGCCAACCGCTTCGCCGTCGGACACGACATCCCCAAACCAACCCTGCAAAAACTGCTGAAAACTTTATCGGACAACCAAATCATCCACACCATCGAACCGGCAGCCGGCAGCCGCGCCGCTTTGTATTCGTTTGAGCCGTTGTTGGAATTGGTGCGGATTTAATGCGTTATGGCAATGATAACGCCCATATCACAGCGATAAAGGCAGCCTGCACTTTCCTGTTGCCCGCATTTTCAGGTAGCCTGAAACCCGATACACAAAAACCCGTTTGAAAGAGAAAAAATGACCTATCTCGAACTCGCTCTGTATGCGCTGCAACAGTTGGCACGCCCCGCCGGCGCATCGGAAATTTGGGGATTTATCAAACAAAACCGGCTGTACACCGAACTGGATAACTACAACCCCGAACAAGGCCTGCCGTCCATCGGCAAAACGCCGTGGGACACCTTCGGTGCGGTGTTATATGTGGAAGCGAAAAAGCCCGACGGCAAAATCACGGCGCAGGGCAGCCGCCCCAAGCTGTTTTCCCTGCGGCAGGCATTTTCAGGTAGCCTGAGAGCTTTGCCGCTGCCCGAAAACACCGCCGTCCTGCCGCCTGCCGCCCAAACGCAAAAAGCCCGATTCCATGAGCGCGACCTGCATCCACTGCTGTGCAAGTTTCTGGCGGAGCATCCCCTCTTTGCCGCACAGTCACGCACCATATTCCACGAAAAAAGCGGCAAAAGCCAAAAAGGTGCGGACAAATGGCTCTATCCCGATATGGTGGGCGTGCAGTTCGAATATGCCGATTACGAACACAGCAGCCTGCAAGCCTGGATGCGGAAGTTTGACCGCCTGCCGATTAAGATTTTCTCGTTCGAGATAAAAAAACATTTGGATTTCGGCAATTACAAAGAATACTTTTTCCAGGCAGTGAGCAATTCCAGCTGGGCGAACGAAGGCTATTTGGTGGCATTGTCTGTGCCGCAGGACGGCGAGTTCCGCGAAGCCTTGCAAAAACTCAGCCAAAGTTTCGGCATTGGCATCATTCTGCTGGACGCGGCCAACCTCAGCCAAAGCGAAATCCTGTCGCCCGCGAAATATAAAAAGCAAATGGATTATGCGGTGATGTATGAATTGGCCGAAAAAAACCGCGATTTTTCCCAATTCCTGACAACCGTCACCGAATACGACCACAAGAATTCTCACCGGTATTTGAGCGAATTTGACAAGGTAAAAAGCGATGCTGAAATGGCCGATTATTTGGCAGAAAAAGAGATTCTGCCCGATGGAAAGGCGGAAGCTGCGTAGCGGGTTGCAATCCCAATCCGCAATTCTGCTGGAACGGGTTTTCAGGCAACCGCGCAATATGGGAAAGAGGGAAACCGATGTTCCGTTGTTGGCAAATATCGGTTTTCTTGGAGCGAGCACTTATGCCCATGCGTTTTTCAGGCTGCTTTCAGACTCTGAACGCGTGGGCAGCAAGTGCCCACCCTACCCATTTTCAGGCTGCCTGAAACCTTGGCAAGCCCCTTGTTTTTTGTAGAGAAAACATTTATGCCCACGCGGTTTCAGGCTGTCTTCCGAAACCAAATACATAACAGCAAGTGCCTACCCCATCTTGCTGTCAAAGGCAGCCTGAAAACAACCACCAGACAACGCCCGCTGCGCCATATGGCAAAAAAGGCAGCCTGAAAACGCCATTTATCCGTTTTCAGGCTGCCTTTTCGCGCGCCAAAATCAAAATTTAATCCATCCCAGCGTGCTGGCGAACACCAGCAGAATGGCAACGGGTGCAACATAGCGCAGCGCGGCCAGCCACAGCTTCGCCACCACGTCCGGCAGGGACGAGCCGAGCATCATATGTTGCAGCACCATGCCGCGCGGCTGTTTCCACGCCACGAACACGGCGCAGCCCAGCGCGCCCAGCGGCATAATCCACGAAGTAATCAGATAGTCCCACAAATCGAACACGGTGCGCCCCAAAATTTTGAATTCCGCCAGCGCGCCGAACGACAGGGCGGAGGGAACGCCCAGCAGAAAGATAAACGTGCCGGCCAGCCAGGTAGTTTTTCTGCGGCGCGCCTCGTTGTTGCGGATAACGCCGGCAATTGCGGTCTCCAGCATGGCGAAGGCCGAAGTGAGCGTGGCGAACGCAACCAGCAGCATAAACAGGGCAAACAGCAGCGTGCCCAGCGGCATTTTTTGGAACACGGCGGGCAGCACGATGAAAATCAGCCCCGGGCCGGAATCGGGCTTAAAGCCGAAGGCGAACACGGCGGGGAAAATCACCAGCCCCGCCAAGAGCGACACAAACATATTCAGCCACATGATGCTGTGGGCGGAGCGGAACAGGTCTTGGCGGTTGTCCAGATAAGACGCATAAGTCGTCATGGCCGATACGCCCAGACTCAGCGCAAAAAACGCCTGACCCAGCGCGGTGAGCCAGGTGGCGGACGTTACCGCGCCGAAATCGGGTTTCAGCAGGAACGACACGCCCGCCATCGCCCCCGGCAGCGTGAGCGAGCGCACGGTCAAAGCCAAAAACATGACAAACAGCAGCGGCATCAGATAGCGGTTGGCGCGCTCAATGCCGGACGAAACGCCCTTCTGCACCACATAAACGGTAATCAGCATAAAGGCAGCCTGAAAACCCAGCACCATGCCCGAATCGGCAATCGTGCTGCCGAAGAGCGCGGCAAAATCGGTCTTGGTGCCGATTGCGCCGCTTAACGCGTGCCACGTGTAGGCGAACACCCAGCCGCCCACCACGCTGTAAAACGACAGCAGCACGAAACACGCCGCCACGCCCATGCGCCCAATCCACGCCCATGCGGGGTGCTGCGGCAGCAGCGTTCTGAATGCGTCTATCGGGTTTTTGCCGGATTTTCGCCCAATATAGAATTCCGCCAGCAGCACGGGCAGCCCCACCAGCACGGTAAACAGCAGAAACAGCAGAAAAAACACCGCGCCGCCGTTGGTGCCTGCGGTGTAGGGGAATTTCCAAATCGCGCCCAAGCCGATTGCCGAACCTGCGGCGGCAAGGATAAAGCCGATTTTGGATGTCCAGTTGGCATTCATGGTTTTACTCTTCTATTGGTTTTTCGGTTTTCAGGCTGCCTTTTTGCGCTGCGGATGCGACAGGAGGCAGCCTGAAACCTTTGCAGAACTCCGGATTTGAGTACGTTTCTTCGCGACGCGCTGCTCTTCACGTTCTGTCATGCCATGACCGGCATACGCAAAAATGGATACGCACAATGTCGGTTTCCGTAGGGCGGGCACTTGCTATCCACGCGCTCCCTCTCCAAAGGCAGCCTGAAAACGCGTGGGCAACAAGTGCCCGTCTTACAAACGTATCTATATTGCTTTTAACTGCGCGCAAATCCGGAGTTTTAAAAAAATTTCAGCCTGAAAATCCGCTGCTGCTTTTTTCAGGCTGCCCGAATGTGTTAAGCCGGATTACGCACCATACACGGGGTTTTTGTCGCACAGGGCTTTGGCTTTGGCCGCCACCTGTGCCAGATTGGCTTCGTCGGTCGGATTGTCCAACACGTCCGCCACCAGGTTGGCCAGCTCGCGGGCATCGGCTTCGCTGAAACCGCGTGTGGTAATCGCCGCCGCGCCGACACGGATGCCGCTGGTTACGAACGGTTTTTCGGGGTCGTTCGGGATGGCGTTTTTGTTAATGGTGATGTGCGCTTTGCCCAAGGCTTCTTCCGCCGCTTTGCCGGTGATGTTTTTCGGACGCAAATCGACCAGGAACACATGGCTTTCGGTGCGGCCGGAAACAATACGCAGGCCGCGTTTCACCAATTCTTCCGCCATCGCCGCCGCGTTGATTTTGACCTGTTTGGCGTATTGTTTGAACTCGGGTTCCAAGGCTTCTTTGAACGCCACCGCTTTGGCCGCAATCACGTGCATCAGCGGGCCGCCTTGCAGGCTGGGGAAAATGGCGGAATTGAGGGCTTTTTCGTGCGTGTTGTCGCGGCACATAATCACGCCGCCGCGCGGGCCGCGCAGGGTTTTGTGGGTGGTGGTGGTCACAAAGTCGGCAAACGGCACGGGGTTGGGATATTCGCCGCCCGCAATCAGGCCGGCATAGTGCGCCATATCGACAAACAGGTACGCGCCCACTTTGTCGGCGATTTCGCGGAATTTCGCCCAGTCGATTTGCAGCGCGTAGGCCGATGCGCCCGCCACAATCATTTTGGGTTTGTGTTCCAATGCCAAGCGTTCCACTTCGGCATAATCCAACACTTCGTTTTCGTCCAGGCCGTAGGTCACGGCGTGATAGAGTTTGCCGGAAATGTTCACGCTCGCGCCGTGGGTCAGGTGGCCGCCGTGGGCGAGGCTCATGCCCAAAATGGTGTCGCCCGGTTTCAGCACGCTGGCGTACACCGCTTGGTTGGCCTGGCTGCCCGAATGCGGCTGCACATTCACATATTCCGCGCCGAAGAGTTTTTTGCAGCGGTCAATCGCCAGTTGTTCGGCAACGTCCACATGTTCGCAACCGCCGTAATAGCGTTTGTTGGGATAGCCTTCGGCGTATTTGTTGGTCAGTTGGCTGCCTTGGGCTTCCATCACGGCGCAGCTCACATAGTTTTCCGAAGCAATCAGTTCGATGTGGTCTTGCTGGCGTTGGTTTTCGGCGGCGATGGCGGCGGCGAGTTCGGGGTCGTATTTGGCGATGGTGAGGCTTTTGGAATACATGGCGGTGTCCTTTATGTTGGCCGTTGCGGAAAAGCGGCGATTATAACGTAAATTTACACATGGGTTTTCAGGCAGCCTGAAAAGCAATAATCCGCCAGTTTTGCGCAATAAAAAAGTCTGAAACGCCAAAATTTCGGCGTTTTATGTTTCAGGCTGCCTGAAATCGCTGTTTCAAAGCGCCCATTTGTTGCAGCACCTTGCGGCTGTGTACGCCTTCGGGCAGCCTGAAATCCAGCAGCAGGCGGGTGAGCCTGAGAGCGGCTGTCCAATCGGCATCGGCATCGGCCCGGTTCTGCCCCAATGCCAAAAGCACGCTGCCCTGTACCTTTGCCGCATCTTCGGGTGCGTCCCAATCTGCCGCCGTTTCGTAAACGGGCGATTCGGGGCGGACGGCATACCATTTTTCAGGCTGCACCGGATGAAGCTGCCCGTCTGTCTGCCAGTCGGGTGCAAAGCCTGACAGTGCGAGCAGCCGCCATTCAAAGCAGCGTAATGCGGCGGCATGGCGCGTGCCGGTGCAGATTTGGCGCAGTATGTCCGATAATGCGGCAAACAGTTCGGGCTGCGGGTCTTCGCGTGCGGTCAGCTTCTGCACCAATTCGTTCACGTAAAGCGCGCTCATCAGCGCCATGCCCACAGGCTGCATCCAGCCGCCCAGCCATTCGGCACGGTGCAGCGTTTTCAGTTCCTCCCTGCCGTACCACGATGCCGACACGGGCACAAACGGCAGCAGCACGCCGCGCAGCTCCGAACCGCGGGTGCGTGCGCTGCGTGCCAAAAGCGACACGCGCCCGTAATCGCGGCTGAACGCTTCTACACGCAGGCTGTTTTCGCGCCACGGGCGGGCGGACAACAGGAAAACGGGCTGCTGGTTGATTCGGTTGGACATATGGTTCGGCGGGTGCACAGAAAGCGCGCATTATATAGCCGGTATATATGGAAATTGATACGCGGGATGGCGGTTTTGGATAGGGCGGATTTATGTGGATGCGGTTTCAGGCTGCCTCAGGACGCAGAATTAAGTTGGGCAGCAGGTGTCCATTTTCCCCGCGATTGGAGAAAACGGGCAGCCTGAAACCCCGTCCCGCCTGCCTTTGATGATACAATCGCGTCTTTCCTCCATCCGCAGGCCGCGTCCGTTAAGGCAGCCTGGAAAACTTATGGCATCACTAGAAACCTGGATTGGGCTGCGCTATCTGCGCGCCAAAAAACGCAGCGGCTTCATGTCGTTCATCTCCATGATTTCCATCATCGGCATCGCATTGGGCGTGATTGCCCTCATCGTTGTTTTATCGGTGGTAAACGGCTTCCAAAAAGAAATACGCGGGCAGCTTCTCAACATCGCCCCGCACGCCGAAGTCGGCTATGCGTACACGCCCGAACCCATTGCCGGACAAACATGGCAGGCATTGCAGCAGCGCCTGTCTGGCCGCTCCGGCATTCTTGCTTCCGCCCCCTATATCCCCGGGCAGGCCCTGCTTGCCAACTCCGGCGAAGTACGCGGTGTCATGCTGCGCGGCATCCTGCCCGAACAGGAACGCAAAGTTATAGACTACGCCGACAAAATCCATTCAGGCAGCCTGAACGATTTAAAACCGGACGAGTTCAACATCATCCTCGGCGCAGGGCTGGCGGAAAATATCGGCGCGGAAGTCGGCAACAAAGTAACCGTCATCACGCCCGAAGGCAATGTAACCCCTGCCGGCGTTGTGCCGCGTTTGAAGCAGTTTAACGTGGCAGGCATCGTCAAAACAGGTGTGGAAGAAGCCGACAACAGCATGGCGATGATTAATCTGGAAGACGCGCAAAAATTGTTCCGCACCGACGATGCCGCCATCCCGCTGCGTTTGCGCCTGAGCGACCCGCAAAACGCTCCCGCCGTTATGCGCCGCGCCATTCCCGAAAACGAGCGCGCCGGTTTGTGGGTTCAAGACTGGACCGACAACAACCGCAGCTATTTCAACGCAGTAGAAATGGAAAAACGGATGCTGTCGCTGCTTTTAACCTGCATCATCATCGTTGCCGCTTTCAATCTTGTCTCCTCCCTCGTGATGGCGGTAACCGAAAAACAGGCCGACATCGCCATTCTCCGCACCCTCGGGCTGCCCCCGCGCGGCGTGATGAAGATATTTGTCGTGCAAGGCATGGTGGCAGGCGTATTGGGCACACTCACCGGCGCAGTGCTTGGGCTGCTGCTGGCATGGAAAATCGGCGCAATCATCAAATTCATAGAAACCCGAACCGGCACGCACCTGATTTCCGCCAAAGTCTATTTTATAGACTACCTGCCCAGCGACATCCGTGCCGGCGACGTCATCATGGTTGTCTTCATCTCCCTGCTCCTCTCATTTATCGCAACTTTATATCCGAGCTGGCGCGCCGCCCGCACCCAGCCCGCAGAGGCACTGCGCTATGAATAACCCCGTCATCCATGCCCAAAACATCGCCAAAACCTATCATGACGGCGGCCTGAACGTAGAAGTCTTGAAAAACCTCGATTTCAGCATCGCCGAAGGTGAAAGCGTCAGCATCATCGGCTCGTCCGGCAGCGGCAAGTCCACCCTGCTGCACCTTTTGGGCGGGTTGGACAAACCCGATTCAGGCAGCCTGAAAATCATGGGCAAAGATTTGGCAGCGTTAAGCCAGTCCCAGCTTGGCGCACTGCGCAATAAAAATCTGGGTTTCGTTTACCAGTTCCACCATCTGCTTGCCGAATTCAGCGCATTGGAAAACGTCATGATGCCGCTTTTAATCGGCAAAATCCCGCGTCGTGAAGCCGAAGCCCAAGCCGCCGACATGCTTGCAAAAGTCGGGCTGGCGCAACGCATCCGCCACCGCCCCGCCGAACTTTCCGGCGGCGAAAGGCAGCGCGCCGCCATTGCCCGCGCACTGGCAAACCGCCCCAAATGCCTGCTGGCAGACGAACCCACCGGCAATCTGGACCGCAAAAATGCCCGCCTAGCCTTAGACCTGATGCTGGAACTGCAAGCCGAGCTGGGCACCGCCCTGATTGTCGTTACCCACGACGATGAGCTGGCTGCCCGCTTCCAGCGCGTTTTAACCGTTCAGGATGGCAGGCTTTCCCCGTTTCAGGCAGCCTGAAAAATATTTTTCTTTATAAATCACATCAATAGAACAGAAACGCAAAACAATGCTTGCCCAAGTTTGGCAAACACAGCATAATGCTCGGCTTTGTTGCCGGTGTAGCTCAGTTGGTAGAGCACCTGACTTGTAATCAGGGGGTCGCGAGTTCGATTCCTGCCGCCGGCACCAAAAATTTCTTTTGTTGTTTGTTCATTACTCTCCTAGTTTGCTGCCGGTGTAGCTCAGTTGGTAGAGCACCTGACTTGTAATCAGGGGGTCGCGAGTTCGATTCCTGCCGCCGGCACCAGTTCAACAGAGGCTATTTCCCAATAGCCTCTCTTTTTTTGTCCGCCGATGGGTAGCAGGGCAGCATGAACTCCGCACGTCATGCGTGAGAACGTGTTTCTCTTCTGCACGCGTTGGATGCCATTGCTTTGAACCGTATGCAAATCTGAAGTTTTCAAAGGCCACTTTCAGGCTGCCCCGCTGCAAAACATGTTAGGAATCGGTTAAAATACCCCGCCGTTTTTTCAATCCGTGTAAAGAAAACATGAAAGCGAAACTGTCCGCCCTTGCCCTGCTCGCCGCCCTGCCTCGGCTTGCCGCAGCCGAGGGATACACGCTGCTTGCGCAGGAGCAGATGCCGCCCGTCCCGCAAACACAGGCACAAACGCAGCCTGAAAACCATACCGCACAAAGCTGCACCGCCATCGGCGATGCCGCCGCGCGCCTTGCCTGCTTTGATAAAGCCTTTTCCACGCAGGGGCAAAACGCGCCCGTCTCCAAAAGCATAGATTTGGGCGGAACCATCGCCGCCAGCAAATCCGAGCAGGCGGCAACCATCGTGTTTGCCGAACCCGCGCCCGCAGCAGAGGCCTACACCCCACTGTCGCAGCAATACGATTTGGACAGCAACAACCCGAGCGGCACGTTCAGTATCCGCGAACACGAACCCATGTATCTCCTGCCCGCGTGGTATCGCACCACCCCGAACTACGCGCCCTCCTCGCCCACGCGCGGCATCGCGACAGACGACGTGCAGTCGCAGCAGAAACACATAGAAACCAAAATGCAGATTTCCTTGAAAACCAAGGTAATGGAAGACCTGTTCGGCACACGCGCCGATTTATGGGCAGGCTACACGCAGCAATCCAACTGGCAGGTATACAACCGCGGCAAAAAATCCGCCCCCTTCCGCAATAGCGACTACATGCCCGAAATCTTCATTACCCAGCCCATCCGTGCCAATCTGCCCTTTGGCGGCAGGCTGAGAATGCTCGGTGCGGGCTATGTCCACCAGTCCAACGGACGCAGCCGCCCGATGTCGCGCTCGTGGAACAGGATTTACGCCATGGCAGGCATGGAGTGGAACAAGCTCACCGTTGTCCCGCGCCTGTGGGTGCGGCTGGACCCCGACGGCGACAAAGACGACAACCCCGATATCACCGACTACATGGGCTATGGCGACCTGCGCATTGCCTACCGGTTTGATAACCGGCACAGCCTATCCTCCCTGCTGCGCTACAACCCCAAAACCGGCAAGGGCGCGGTACAGATGAACTACACCTTCCCCATCAAAGGCAAACTCAAAGGCTATGTTCAAGGTTTCTACGGCTACGGCGAAAGCCTGCTGGACTATAACCACAAACAAAAAGCCTTAGGGCTGGGCATCCTGTTTAACGACTGGGACGCGCTGTAAACACCCGTTCAGGTAGCCTGAAAACACCGCCCCGCCACACGCCCCATGTAAAGCGCGTATAATCGCGCGCTTTGCGTTTTGCATACACGGACACCCGCAGCATGGCAGAAGCCACCAAAAAAAGCTTGGGAAAATACCTGAAAAAATACCTGATTGCCGGACTTCTGTTCTGGCTGCCCATTGCCGTAACCATTTGGCTGGTCGGCTACATCATCGGAGCGGCCGACCGCCTCAACGCGCTGATTCCCCAGCAATGGCAGCCTGAAACCTATCTCGGCTTCAACCTGCCCGGTCAAGGTTTCGTCATCGCCCTCATTGTGCTGCTCGCCACAGGTATATTTGCCGCCAACGTACTCGGCCGCAAATTTCTGGAAGCATGGGACAGCCTGCTCGGGCGCATCCCCATCGTCAAATCCATCTATTCCGGCGCAAAAAAGATTTCCGAAAGCCTGTTTTCCGACAACAGCCGCTCGTTCAAAACCCCCGTGCTCGTGCCTTTTCCGCAGCCCGATATTTGGACGATTGCTTTCGTTTCAGGCAGCCTTCCCCACAGGCTGGCAAACAGCCTACCCGAAAAAGGGGAATACGTTTCCGTCTACGTCCCCACCACGCCCAACCCCACCGGCGGCTACTACATCTTCGTCAGACAAAGCGATATCCGCGAGCTGGACATGACCGTGGACGAAGCATTGAAATACGTGATTTCGCTCGGCATGGTCATGCCCGACGACGCGCAGGTGCAAAAGCAGCCTGCACCCTAACCACGAACAGGAAACCCTATGCCTTATGTAAATATTAAAGTGACTGGCGGCCGCGAAGCCCCAAGCGCGGAACAAAAAGCCGAACTCATCGCCGGCGTAACCGATTTGCTGGCGCGCGTACTGAACAAAAATCCCGAAACCACCGTGGTCGTGATTGACGAAGTGGACATGGACAACTGGGGCATCGGCGGAAAAAGCGTTACCGAACGGCGCAAACAAAGTTGAAGTGCAGGCTGCCTGAGCAAAGGAAATCCGTGTCCGACCACCACTACATCCAATGCCGAAATGCCGTCGCGGCACAACTCGAACAATGGCTCGACAGCGATGACGAAGCACTGCGCCAAGCCGCCGTGATGCGGCTTCATTTTGCCCCGACAGGCGAATTGGCCGATATTTGGCGGCGCAAATTAACGGATGGTTCGCGTTACGGACAGGAAACTGCCGCCGCACTAATGGCACAGCCGCAGCACCCGTTTCAGGCATATCTGCCCGAAATAAAAGCCAACCTGACCCGGTTGCTGCACGAAGGAAACGATACGGTGCGAAGTTGTGCACTGGCGGCATTGGGACACCTGTTCGGCAACGGCCATCTGACCGAAAACGATTTTTCAGGCAGCCTGCAAACAGACATACTCGCTGCCGCGCACGGCAGCCCGCCATTGCAAAACGCATTGTGTCAAAGCGCATGGCGTTTCCCCGCGCATGATGAAATAAAACAATTCCTTATCCGTCAACTGGATAAACCCGACACGGCACAGGCATCGTGGGCATTGTTTTCGCTCGATAATCACGAACCGCGTTACGAAGCCGCCGCCATTACCCCGCTGCTGCTTCGCCTGCTTGACCGAACACCCGTGCACGACCCCTTCCGCAGCGACATCGCCGCCAGCCTTATCCGCCGTGGCGAAACCGCCGTAATACCCGAACTGAAACGCCTGTTGTGCCAACAAGAAATCGACAGCGAAATCTGCCTTGCGTTGGAAGACAGCACGCAACCCGAATTTGCCGAATGCAGGACAATATTAGCGGCGCGGTTCGAATAAACAGCCGTTCAAAAGCAGCCTGCACATTTAATTTATCGGGAAATACCATGAAAACCCTCCCCGCCCTACTTCTCGCACTCGCCCTATCCGCCACCGCCTTCGCCGCGCCCGTCACCAATGCGAAAGGCGAAGAAGTGTTCCTGTTCGACTGGCACAAGCAGCAGCCTGCATTCAGAAAACTTTGGCGCGAACAAATCGGCAAACATGCACCCAAAGCCCCCATGCACAACTGGGTACGCCAAATGGCCGGCCCCATGCCGCCGCTGGAGCGCGTGAACATCGGCGGCAAAACCTACTACTACACCACCATGTGCCAACCGCATAACTGCGGAGGCAACAACATGTATATTCTGACTGACAAGCAACATATCGCTGCTTATCATGTTGTTTATAAAAATGATGACTCCTTTTCTGCAGACAATCCGGATCAAATCTACATTTACGGTAAGCCCACGGAAGCAGAATTAAATTTTCTGAAGTCAGCATGGCGCAAAGAGTGGTCGCAATAACCGCATTCGCCGCTTGGATTTTCAGGCAGCCTGCACCAGACTTTGAAAAGGACGAAACACCATGAAAAAACTATTCCTATCACTCGCACTAGTGTTGTGTTGCACTCACGCTTCGGCTGAGAATTTTGCACCGCAATTAAAAGGCAAACGCTTAATTTTGGAAAATGCAGCCTGCGCAGGCTGGACATTCGATCCATCAGGCAGATTCGCCGACTGGCGCAACGAAGGAGATTGCGCCGGCACGGCAGGCGATTACAAAAGCCGCTGGCGCGTGCAATGGCTGGACAACGACAATCTTGTACTGACCGAAACCGAACGCAGCGATGAAAAAATGCCGCCACGGAATTTTGTTTACCAAGTGGTCAGCGTCAACGGCAGAACCGTGAAACTCAAAGAATTTTGGACGGGCTGGGGAGAACACCGCCCGAGCATCACCACCTTTACCATCCGATAAGCTGCTTCGGTCGATGACCTTTCAGACGCCTGACAACAAATAAGATTGCCGATCTAACACAAAACCAAATTTGAGATTTGATTTAAAAAATATATAGGATTGAATATGAATAAGAAATTTTCCCCCGTGTTTTGGAAATTATCACAAAGCCGCATTAACAACGGTTTTTTGTTTAAAGATATATTAGAGTGTATTAATGAGAAAGTAGTGTACATAGGTATGAATACTGGGGGAATAGGTAACTCTTCCGTTACACAAGCTGAACATTTTGTTAATGCAAAAATTGGCGATTATTTTTATCTGACGCACGGTAATGAGGGTATTTATTTGCTTGGTCAATTTACTGGGGCAGCAAATTATTTCAATAAATTTTCTGATGATGGCTATATCGAACGTTCTTTTCGCTTAATTAAATTCGCAAAAAACCTAGTTAAAGAATACACGGGTTCAAAACATGGCTGGACACCTAATCAGAACTCAACTTTTTTCCAAGTCCCAGCCCATGAGTATGACCTTTTTGAACAAGAAATTTTGAAGCCTTATTTTGATATTGACTTAACCCACTTCAAATAAAATATAAACCATACCCAAATAACCCGAAATCAATTCTCAACAAGGAAACCAATAATATGCGTACCAACTACTGCGGCCTAATTAGCGAGCAATACTTAGACCAAACCGTAACCGTGAAAGGCTGGGTGCACCGCCGGCGCGACCACGGCGGCG
>CAUQSD010000058.1:0-14185 GCA_963520685.1 uncultured Kingella sp.
ATGTGGACGGCAGCACCATCAAAGTGGATGCCAACGGTAAGCTTTATGCAACCGCTGCTGCGGCTTCCGTACCAAACATCAAACTGGAAGGCAATTCCGGCACGGGCGAAACCAACAATATTGACCCGACTGTACCGTACACAATTAAAGGTACAGACGGTAATGTTCTGACGACTGTCGCCAATCAAGGCATCGGTTTCGCGTTGAACAATATCGTCAATATCGGTCCGGCAACCGGCGGTAACCGCGTTACCATCAATGGCAATGCAGGCACAATCGGCGGTTTGACCAACAAAACGTTTGATGTGAACAACATTGTCAGCGGACAGGCGGCAACGGAAGACCAACTTAAAGCTGTCGCACAGCAAGTGGCGCGTCCAAGCAGCTTCACACTGACTGCACAGGGTGCAAACGGTTCTACCGTTACGGGTGGCGCCACGGTGGATCTGCGCAGCACCGACAACAACATTACCGTCAGCAAAGATGCAACCGACAACACCGTGAAATTTGCATTGGCCAAAAATCTGACTGCGGATAGCCTGACCACCGGCAACACCAAAGTAGATAACGCCGGTGTAACCGTAAACGGCGGTGCGAACGGTCCGGTATCCCTGACCAACAGCGGTCTGAACAACGGTGGCAATACCATCACCAACGTGGCAGATGGTGTGAACGATACCGATGCGGTTAATGTCCGCCAGCTCCGCAACGCACAAGGCAGCCTGACCAATGTAACCAACATCATCGGCACAACTGCTCCGAATTTGATTACCTATAACGTTCATGGCAACGAAGCGAAAACGGATAACACAATCGTTTCCGCCATCAACAACATGAACACCGGCGGTATCAAGTTCTTCCACGTGAACGATGGCACGGGCAACCAAAACACCGCAGGGATGACCTCGCATCCGGAAGATTCTTCTGCCGCAGGTAACTACGGTGCGGCCGTGGGCTACCAAGCCAAAGCCGATGGCGAAAATGCAATAGCGTTCGGTAAAGGGGCGCAGGCATCTGGTACAAACAGCATCTCTATCGGCACGGGCAACCAAGTCAGCGGCAGCCGTTCGGGTGCAATCGGTGATCCTTCTGTGGTAACCGGTAACGATGCCTACTCAATCGGTAACAACAATGTTATTTCCACCAATAACACGTTTGCCTTGGGTAGCAACATCAGCACAACTTCCGCCAACTCCGTGTTCTTGGGCGATAACTCCGCCAGCTTCACGCAAAACGGTAGCGGCAACAACGGTGTACATACCGCCGTCAGCGGCAGCAGCAACTACACCTATAAAGGTGAAAATGATGCCAACGTTGCGGGTGTGAATAATGCTGCCGGCGTGGTGAGCGTAGGCAACGCAACCTCAACCCGTCAGATTCAAGGCGTGGCAGCCGGTGTGATTGCTGCTGATTCCACCGATGCGGTGAATGGCAGCCAGCTTTACTACACTAACAAAGCCATTGAATCTGTTAAAAACGGCGGTGCAGGTATCGTCCAGTACTCTAACGCTAACAACCCGACTCAGGGTGGCGGCGCGCCGAGCAACAATGTAACTCTGGTCGGTGCAGATACGAACGCACCGGTAACCCTCCACAATGTTGCTCCGGGCGTTCAGGGTACGGATGCAGTAAACGTGAACCAGTTGAACCAGGTGAATAACCGTATCAACAAGGTGGCCGATGATGCCGATGCAGGTACTGCAGCAGCAATGGCAACCGCCGGTCTGCCGCAGGCTTACCTGCCCGGTAAGAGCATGGTGGCTGTTGCAGGCAGCACCTATCGCGGTAAACAAGGCTATGCGGTCGGCTTCTCTGCGATTACCGACAGCGGAAACTGGATTATCAAAGGTTCTGCCAGCGGCAACAGCAAAGGACGCTTCGGCGCTACTGTCGGCGCAGGCTACCAATGGTAAGCCGGATAAAATAGCAGCATAGAGGAAAGGCTGAATCTATCATGATTCAGCCTTTTTATATAGTGGATTAAAATCGCAATGATACGGCGTTGGCTCGCCTTGACGTACTACCTGTACGCCTTGCGGCTCGCCGCCTTGTCTCATTTTTATTTTAATCCACTATACATGCAGATTTGAGGCAGATTCTGGACCATCAAACTTGATAGGTACTCTGCCAATTTTTGTAGGACGAGACCTTTGCAAAACCTCAGATTTGAGCACAGTTCAAAGCAATAGCATCGCATAATGCGCAGATAATATTGAAATATTTTCAAGCATTAGAGAAGCGCATGGCGAAGAAATGGGCCAAAGATGAGGATTTTGCAAAGGTCTCAGGACGGGATTCGCTGTTATAATGCCCGCCCGACAAAACTGGAATTGATGTGTAGCCGTTTTGATGTGCATCGGCGGATACCTACTTAAAAAGGCAGCCTGAAAACCCCTGGTGTAGGTTTTCAGGCTGCCTTTTTAATGCGGTTAAATAGGTTGAGACCTTTGTAAAACCTCAGCTTTGAGCACAGTTCAAAGCAATAGCATCGCAAAACGCGCAGATAATATTGAAATATTTTCAAGCGTTAGAGAAGCGCATTGCGTAGAAATGTGCCAAAGATGGGGATTTTGCAAAGGTCTCAGGTTGTGCCATAAGGCAGGCGGCGTGCCGATTGGTTACGCATTCCATTTCTATAAACTTAAAAACAGCGTGAGGATAAATGTCCCCCCTAGGAAAATCGTGTTATGTGTGGCTGTATAGACAGATTTAGTCTGCAAACTGTTTCAGGAAATTCAGGTCGTTGTCAAAAAACAGGCGCAAATCGTTTACGTTGTAACGCAGCATGGCGAAGCGGTCGAGACCGATGCCGAAGGCGAAGCCGGTGTATTTTTCAGGGTCAATATTCACGTTTTCCAATACGTTGGGATGCACCATGCCGCAACCGCCAACTTCCAGCCATTTGCCGTTTTCGCCCATGATGTCGATTTCGGCGGACGGCTCGGTGAACGGGAAGAAAGAGGGGCGGAAGCGCACCTGCAAATCGTTGCGTTCAAAGAAGCGGCGGATAAAGTCGGTGAACACGGCTTTCAAATCGGCGAAGGTTACGCCTTCTTCCACCCACAAACCTTCGGCTTGGTGGAACATGGGCGAGTGGGTGGCATCGCTGTCCACGCGATAAACGCGGCCGGGGGCAATGATGCGGATGGGGGGGTGTTTTTTTTCCAGCATGTAGCGGATTTGGATGGGGGAGGTGTGGGTGCGCAAAACATCGCCGTTTTCAACATAGAACGTGTCCTGCATGGCGCGGGCGGGATGGTTTTGCGGGATATTCAGGGCTTGGAAGTTGTGGAAATCGTCTTCGATTTCGGGACCGTCTGCCACTTCAAAGCCGATGCTGCGGAAAAGTTCGACCACGCGTTGCAGGGTAAGGGTTACGGGGTGCAGGCCGCCGGCGGATTGGGTACGGGCGGGCAGGGTTATGTCTAAGGCTTCGGCGGCGAGCTGTGCTTGGAGTTTGGCTTCGGCAAGTTGGGCGCGTTTGGCTTCGTAGGCAGCCTGAAAGCGGGTTTTGCATTCATTGATGTATGCACCGACGGTTTTGCGCTCTTCGGGAGACATTTGGCCGAGCTGTTTCAACAGGGCGTTGAGCTCGCCGGTTTTGCCGAGGTATTGGGCTTTGGCGAGTTCGAGAGCCTGTTGGTCGGCAGCGGCAGCAAGGGCGGCAATGCCGCGTTCGGTGATTTGGGTGGCGTTGGTGTGCATGGAAGGCTCGTAATAATTGCTCAGGGTTGTCTGAAAGGGGCTTGATATGGTTTTGAAAGTGTCTGCGGTAAAGCAGCCTGAAAATGTGGGAAATCGGAAACGACCCAATCATCTGCCGAACCAGTCCACTTCAAATTCGTACAGATTGGGTGTGGCTTGGTTTTCAGGCTTCAATTGTTTGAACAGTTCTACTTCGTGCCGACTTTGCGGTCCGCCGCCAACACGGATGAGGCGGTCTATATAGCGGACAAAGGCTTCACTCTCATCACCGAAACGGCTGCCGACCAATCTGACATCATCAACGGGATACAGACCGCATCTCACTTTCAGTGCCTGACGAGCTGAAAATCCTATAGTACGGAAACCGAATCGGCCTGCCAATTCATAGGCAATTTTGGGTACGCCGCTATTGGTGTAGCCACTGACGATTTCCACGTATCCGAATTCATTTTTAAGATTTTCGTATTGCCCGGCCAAAATAGAGCGCGCCTGAGCCTTGTCGAATTGGTTACGACTGAAACCAACTATACCGATACTGAGAATTTTTGGGGAAACAGGTTGGTCCACAATTTATTTTCAACAGTTGGGATTGGCGGAAAGACGAACGGGCAGCCTGAAAGTCAGTCCTGCACTTTGGGTTCTGCGGCGGCTTGGGCAATCAGGCTGTCCAAATTCATGCCGCGTTCCAGCGATTCGTCGTATTTGAAATGCAGTTCGGGGGTGCGGAAAACGCGGATGCGTTTGGAAAGTTCACTTCTTAAAAAGCCTTTGGCGTGTTCCAAGGCTTCGGCGCTGGCGGCACGGTCGCCGTTGAGTACGGTGTAATAGACGGTGGCGTGGGAATAGTCGCGGGCAACTTCCACATCACTGAGTGTGATGAGGCCTGCGCGCGGGTCTTTGAGGCTGTTGCGGACGAGTTCGGCCAGTTCGCGCAGTATCTGTTCTTTGACGCGGTCTATCCGAGCATAGCCGTTGCGTTGTTGTTTCATGCGGTTATTCCGTGTGTCGGTTGTGTGGCAGAAGCAGGATTATACCTGATTGCAGGGGCGTTCAGGCTGCCCCATCCTGCGGTCTTATCCTTTAAACACGGGCAGGATGCCCGCACGGCTCAGCAGTTGGGCGGCGATGTTGATGATGCCGAACGCAAGCACCCACACGGTGAGCGCAAAGCCGAAACGTCCGCCGCAAACGCGGTATCCCTTGCCCAATCCGTGTTTTTTGCGCGATGCACGCAGCATCAGCGCAGGCACGATGCCTGTCCACAACGCGGCGGCCAGCCCGACATAGCCGATGGCAGTAACAAAACCAGTAGGGTACAGCATGCAGATGACAAGCGGCGGCAGGAACGTGATGGCGGCGGCTTTGCTGCGCCCCTTGCGCGAATCGTCAAATCCGAGCAGGTCGCTCAGGTAGTCAAACAACCCCAGCGTTACCCCCAGAAACGAAGTGGCAACCGCCATATACGAGAAAAAGCCCAAAATCCGCGCCATGCTGTCCGTGGACACAAATTTGGACAACTCGGCAATCAACACGCCGACTTCGCCGTCTGCCGCAATCACAGGGGCGAATGCTTCGCGCGGCAGGTTGCCGTGTATTACAAGCTGCCAGAGCGTGTACACCGCCAGCGCAACCAGTGTGCCGATTTTCAGTGCGCGTGCCACTTTTGCGCCGTCGCCGTTAAAGTATTTGAACAGGCTGGACACATTGCCGTGAAAACCGAACGATGCCAAACACACGGGCAGCGCGGTGCCGACATAAATCCAATAGCGGGTGCCGGAAGGCGCAGCCTCGTCCAACAGCACGGGCAGCTTCACCGTGCCGAGCAGCCCGCCCGTTGCCCAGAAAAAGGCGATGACCATGCCGCCGAGCAGTATGCTGGAAAGCCTGTCCACCGCTTTGGCCGACCACCATACGCAACCGGCGAACACAAAGAAAAACACAAGCTGCCCCACCCACAGCGGCGCATCGCCCATGGCTTGGGCGGTCAGCCCGCCGCCGACGAAATAATAGGCATAAGTCAAAAGATAAAGCACGAAGGCAACCGCCACGCCATTGACGACGTTCCAGCCCTGCCCCAACAGGTTGCGCACCAGTGTATCAAAATGCACGCCGCTGGGATAATGCGTGTTGGCTTCCAAAATCATCAGCCCGGACGCGAGCATGGAAAACCAAGTATAGAGCAGAACGGCAAGCGAACCGACAAACCACACGCCCGAAGTGGCGGTGGGATTGGCGAGCATGCCCGCGCCGATAATCGTGCCGGCGATAACCATTGCGCCGCCGAATAAGGATGGCTGTTTCATGTTGTGCTTTCTTGTTTTGAAAAGTTTTTCAGGCTGCCTGACGGATGTTCGCGCAGGCAGCCTGAAATGTTATCTGCTTTTCAGTTGTAAAGGAAGCGTTAAGATTAGTTTTTTTGTGTGTACGGCGAAACGGTGGGGAAAGCGGCACAGGTCGGCAATCGGAGATTTGCGGCGGATTGAAGGCAGCCTGAACATGAACCCACCCCCTGTTTCCCTATCTTGCCGAACACGGCTGCGGTGCCCATACCGCCGCGAAAACAATGGAATGGGCGGGGCACATTTTCAGGCAGCCTGAAAAGCTGTCCGCACATCCCATCGCAAACCCCAAAATAAAGCCTCCCTGCCGCCCACGCATTACAGATACAAAGGCAGCCTGAAAACGGAAGCATCTCGTTTTCAGGCTGCCTTTTCGTTTACTGCGCCAAGCGTTTCAACACTTCTTCTTTGCCCATCAAAGCCAGCACGGCATCCACGCTCGGCGTTTTGGCCGTGCCGCACACCGCCAGCCGCAGCGGCATGCCCAGTTTGCCCATTTTGATGCCTTCGGCTTCGCAGAACGGTGCGAACAGGGCGTGGATGTTTTCCGCCGTCCAGTCATGTTCAGGCAGCTCGGTCAATTTGGCGGCGAAACGCTGCATCCGCGCGGGGGTTTCCGCATCCCAATGTTTGGCCACGTCGGCTTCCTGCGGCACGGCTTTGCGGTAGAAATAGGCGCATTCGGCGGCCAGCGCGTTCAAATCGTGAGCGCGGTCTTTCACCAATGCCAGCACGTCTTCCAGTTGCAGGCTGCCTGAAACGGCAATGCCTTGTTGTTGCAGGCGCGGCAGCACCAGTTTGGCCAGTGCGGCATTGTCGGCGGCTTTGATGTGTTCGGCGTTAATCCACATCAGTTTTTTGCCGTCCATGCGGCTGGGGCTGGCAGAAACGTGTTCCAAATCAAACCATTGCACAAATTGCGGCATGGTGAAGAATTCGTCGTCGCCGTGCGCCCAGCCCAGCCGCGCCAGATAGTTCAGCAGGGCTTCGGGCAGGATGCCCATGTCTTCGTATTCGGTAACCGCCACGGTGTCGCCGCTGCGTTTAGAGATTTTTTTGCCCTGCTCGTTCAGAATCATCGGCAGGTGGGCGTATTCGGGCAGGGTGGCGCCGAGGGCTTTTAAGATGTTGATTTGTTTGGGCGTGTTGTTCACATGGTCATCGCCGCGAATCACGTGGGTGATGCCCATGTCCATATCGTCCACCACCACGCAGAAGTTGTAGGTGGGCGTGCCGTCGGCGCGGGCGATAATGAGGTCGTCCAGCGCGGCGTTGGGAATGCTGATTTCGCCTTTCACCAAATCGTTCCAGCGGGTAACGCCGTCAATCGGCATTTTGAAGCGGACGACGGGTTCTACGCCGTCGGGGATTGGGGGCAGTGTTTTGCCGATTTCCGGCCGCCAGCGGCGGTCGTATGTGGCCGTGCCTTCGCGCTCGGCTTTTTCGCGCATTTCTTCCAATTCTTCTTTGCTGCAATAGCAGTGGTAGGCGTGGCCTTCGTCCAGCAGTTGTTGGATGAGGGCTTTGTAGCGCGGGAAGTTTTTGGATTGGTACACGATGTTGCTGCGGTTGTCGGCGTGCAGGCCGACCCAGTCCATGCCCTGCAAGATGATATCCACGGATTCTTGGGTGGAACGTTCCAAATCGGTGTCTTCAATGCGCAGCAGGAATTCGCCGCCGTGGTGCTTGGCAAACGCCCAGGAATACAGCGCGGTGCGCACGCCGCCGATGTGCAGGTAGCCCGTGGGGCTGGGGGCGAAACGGGTTTTAACGGTCATTTTCGGGTTCTTTCTGTGGAATAGGCAAAACGAGCGGTATTTTACCGTTTGTGTTAAGGGTTGTAAAAATGGGGGGGGCAGCCTGAAACGCAAAACCGCGCGCCATCCTTCTGTTGGGATGCGTGCAGTTTGCCGTTAGCAAAAGGCAGCCTGAAAAGCTGCGTTGCGTTTTCAGGCTGCCTTTGTGTGCCGCTCAATCGGAGAACATGGATTTGAACCACAGCACGATACTGTCCCAAAGCCGTCCGAAGAAGCCTGCTTCTTCCACGGCTTTGAGCGCGACTACGGGTTTTTCCGCCAGCACTTTGTCTCCGTCCGTCAGTTTCAGCACGCCGAGCTGCTGCCCTGCCTGAATCGGTGCAACCACGGGCTGGGTGGTTTCCAGCACGGGTTTCACGCGCCCTTCCTGCCCGTGCGGCAGCGTGATGTAGGCATCGTCCAAGAAGCCGACTTCCGCTTCATTTTGCGCGCCTTTGTAGATTTTCACTTTTTCCACCACCTGCCCTGCCCGATAGAGTCTGGGGGTGTCAAAACCTTGCAGCGCATAGTTCAGCAGTTTGCTGCTTTCGGTGGCACGCGCTTCGGGGCTGGCGGTGCCGACCACGATGCTGACCACGCGGCGGCCGTTGCGCTTGCTGGTGGCAATCAGGTTATAGCCTGCGCTGGAAGTGTGGCCTGTTTTCAAACCGTCCACGCTGTCGTCGCGAAACAGCAGCAGGTTGCGGTTTTCCTGCGTGATGTTGTTATAGGTAAATGATTTGTATGAATATACTTCGTAATACTTGGGGGGGAGGTCGCGAATCATAGCGGCGGACAAAATGGCCAAGTCGCTAACCGTGGTCAGGTGTTTTGCGCCGGGCAGACCGGTGGAATTTTCAAAAAACGTGTGTTTCATGCCCAGCCGCGCGGCTTCTTCGTTCATCAGTTTGGCAAAATTTTCTTCGCTGCCCGCCAAGCCTTCTGCCAGCGCAACGGATGCGTCGTTACCCGACACCACAATCAGCCCGCGCAGCAAATCCTGAACGCTCACCTCGGTGTGCGGCTTTAAGAACATCCGCGAACCCTCGGTTTTCCAGGCTTTTTCAGACACGGGAAGTTTCTGGTCCGGCTTCAATTTCCCTTCTTCCAAGGCTTTGAAGACGAGGTAGGCGGTCATCAGCTTGGTGAGCGAAGCAGGTTCTATCTGCTGCTCGGTATTTTTTTCGGCAAGCGTTTGCCCGCTCTGCAAATCGCGCACCAAATAGGCGGTGGCGGCAATTTCGGGCGGCTGCATGGCTGCGGCGGCAACCATGCCTGCATCGGCGGCAGGTGCGGATGCGGCAGAGGCTGCGGCAGGTGCGGAAGCCTGTGCGGCGGCAGAGCGCGCGGGTTTCGCCGTTTTTTTCGCCCAAACGGGCGCGGCCTGCCCGAGCAGCGCGCCGATTGTCAGAACAGAGATGATTTTTTTCATAACGGATACTCGCTTGTGTGTTTTCAGGCTGCCTGAAAAAAGCGCGGCAGTCTTTCGGACATGCCGCAGCGGCAGGCGGTGCAAAGGGGCGCGATTATACCCGCAAAAGCCCGCCCTACCCTGTTTTCAGGCTGAGACCTTTGCAAAATCCCCATCTTTGGCACATTTCTGCGCAATACGCTTCTCTAACGCTTGAAAATATTTCAAATATTGTCTACGCATTCTGCGATGCTATTTTTGAAATGCGCTCAAATCTGAGGTTTTGTAAAGGCATCGGGCTGTCTGAAAAGCCTTTCCGGCGGAAAATTAACTTGCGTTTACACAATCGCGGCGTTATGGTTACGCTTTTTTTACAATTGACAAACTGCCCCATGTCTGCCGACCGATACAGTCCCTATCGCAATTATCTGACCCGCATCCTCACCTCCGCCGTTTACGATGTCGCCATCGAATCGCCGCTTGACGAAGCCGCCAACCTGTCGCGCCGCCTCGGCAACAAAATCCTGCTCAAACGCGAAGATTTGCAGCCCGTGTTTTCGTTCAAGCTGCGCGGCGCATACAACAAAATGGCCAAGCTGCCCGAAAACCTGCTCAAACAGGGCGTGATTACCGCCAGCGCGGGCAACCATGCGCAGGGGGTGGCACTGGCCGCGCAGAAACTGGGGTGCGCCGCCACGATTGTGATGCCCGAAACCACGCCTAAAATCAAGGTGGATGCGGTGCGGGCGCGCGGCGGCAACGTGGTGCTGGCGGGCGTGTCCTACAACGATGCCTACGACCACGCCATGAAGCTGGTTGCCGAAAGCGGCCTGACCTACATCCCCCCGTTTGACGACCCCGACGTGATTGCGGGACAAGGCACCATCGGCATGGAAATCGTGCGCCAGCACGCCAAGCCCATCCACGCCGTGTTCGTTCCCATTGGCGGCGGCGGGCTGGCGGCGGGCGTGGCGGCGTTTATCAAACAGGTGCGTCCCGAAATCAAAGTTATCGGCGTGCAAACCAACGACAGTTGCGCGATGAAGGTTTCCGTGGCGGCGGGAGAGCGTGTGGCATTGAAAGACGTAGGACTGTTTGCCGACGGCACGGCGGTAAAGCTGGTGGGCGAGGAAACCTTTGCCATGTGCCGCGATTTGCTGGACGGCATCATCACGGTGGACACCGATGCCGTGTGCGGCGCGCTGAAAGATATTTTTGACGACACCCGCAGCATTTGCGAGCCTTCGGGCGCGCTGGCACTGGCGGGGCTGAAAAGCTATATCGCGCAAAAGGGTTTGGCAGGCGAAACGCTGGTGGCCGTGTGCAGCGGCGCGAACATGAACTTCCACCGCCTGCGCCATGTGTCGGAGCGCAGCGAGCTGGGCGAGGGCAACGAAGCCATTTTCGCCGTAACCATTCCCGAACGCGCCGGCAGCTTCCGCGAATTTATCAACGTGCTGGGCGCGCGCAACATCACCGAGTTCAACTACCGCTACGGCGACGACAGGGAGGCGCATATTTTTGTGGGCATCCAAACCGCCGGAGCGAAAGACATCGCCCAAATCCAAACCGAATTTGCCGCCGCCGGACTGCACAGCATTGATTTGAGTTCGGACGAAATGGCGAAAGTGCATCTGCGCTATATGGTGGGCGGACGCACGCACAAAGTGCATAACGAGCGGCTGGTCAGCTTTGAGTTTCCCGAACGGCCCGGCGCGCTGTCCAAATTCTTAAACAGCCTGCAAACCGACTGGAATATCACGCTGTTCCACTACCGCAACCACGGTGCGGATTACGGGCGCGTGCTGGCGGGGGTGGACGTGCCGCCGGGCGATGCGGACGCGTTTGAATCTTTCCTGCAAAACTTGGGTTATGCGTTTGAAGAGCATACGGACAATGCGGCGTACAAACTGTTTTTGTCGGCATAGCCGCACATCGGAAAGGCAGCCTGAAACGCGGTTTTCGGTTTTTCAGGCTGCCTTTTGAACGCCTACCGTTCTTGGCAAAACGTTCCTCATAGCCCTCTTAAAGGCTACCTGAAAAAATACATCGACAAAGGCAGCCTGAAATCCACCTAGCCGAAGAGGACGGTGTTTATCTGGGACGGCTCGAAACTGGTGCAGGAGTACAACTACAAAGGCACCTACACCTAATATCTACACCGACCAGGACAGCTACGACCCCCTGGCGCATGTGTTCCTGAATCATAAAGACGAGAAGCTGTATTTAACGTATTACCATACGGATCAGATTGGCATCCCACGAGAACAAACGGATTAATTCGGCAACCTGCTGTGAACGGGGGAGTATGATGCTTGGGGCAGCCTGCAACGGGAAGAGCAAATCTACCCGAACGCACATCAGCCGTTCCGGTTGCAGAACCAGTACTTTGATGCAGAGACGGGGTTGCATTACAACCTGATGCGCTATTACGACCCGAACTGCGGACGGTTTGTGAATCAGGATCCGATTGGGTTGTTGGGTGGAGAACACCTGTATCAATTTGCAGATAATGCATTGATGTAGGTTGATGTTTTAGGTCTTACTAAACGCGGACCTAAAACAGACCCTAATGCACCTCATAATAAAGCTATTCGTGAGTGGGGTCAGGAAATTATTAATTGTTTTGGGAATAACGCTATCATCGCAGGTGGAGGAGTAGCAAAAGAAATATTACTTACTATTTTAAATGGTCACAAGACTGGTAGAAGACCAGATATTATCTGGAAAGATAATTTAGGAAATATAAACTATGGAAATGTAGGTAGAACAAACAAAAAAGGTAGACCTGTAAAAAGAGAAATTGAAGCAATGCAGGATTTAAACAACTATAGAAAAAAACAAAACTTGAAAGGAAGAACACAATTTCGATCGTATAGCAACACTAAGTGTTCTAAAAAACCATGCTAGGGGTATTATTATGCGTATTATCGTGGCAACAACTCCAAAAATACTAATAGAACAATTAAATAATTTTGTAAAGATGAATAATTTATTATTCTTTGACTTCTATAATCAAATTCTACTTGATTCTATTAATATGGAATATTTTGTTTCATCAGAGGTTCAATTCAATATTAAAATGGTTAATTCAGATTTTAAAATTGATAATGATAAAAATTATGTTTTAGATTTTGAGGAAAATGCTATCTCCGTTCAACAAGTAAAAAATAACCAGATAGATCATATAAACATTACTGTCTTCACTTGGAATCCAAGAGAAAGTATATGGGCAAAAAATATAGGTATAAAACTAAAAAAATATATTGCATCTATTTATAACAAAGGAATGAAACTACCGCAACATTCCAAATGGGAATCATCAGAAAGATTAAAAAGAGAATTAAAAGGGTATTATTGGGATGATTCTATACTAAGTGGTAAATATACATTCTTCACTTGGCTTGGTGATATAGAAATCGAACCAATTATCTCGAAATAAATATATATATGGTAGCAAGCGTAGCCCGCGTGGTAGGGTGTGTGCGGAACGCACGCACGCGGCTTTCAGGCTGCCTCCGTCCCCCAAAGGCTACCTGAAAAAACATCCAAACATTTTTCGGCAAGGTAGGGTGGGCACTCGTTGCCCACGCGTTGCGCATTTACAGGCAGCCTGAAAACTTAACTTATTTAAATTATTTATTTTCTAGATTTTTTAATAAACGACTAGCCTCCTCCTTAGAGATTTCAGTAATATAATCGCTCTTGATAGCAAACTTAAGTAATTCTATTATCTTATGATAATCCCTCTTGTTTTTCCTATTAATTAAGAATTTTGCATAATCAAGAGCTGCATCTCCATCATTTAATTCTAATATTGCTTTATTCCACCAAAATTTAGCCTGCCTTATATTACCTAAACCGGCATAAAGTGATGCAATATTAGAACATACCCCACCACTTTTCCCTTCATATTGCCAACTTTTTCTATACCATTTAAGCGCCAAAAGTGGATTTTTTTGAACCCCATATCCAAGATCATATAAAGCTGCTAAATTATTATAACAATTAACATCTCCTTGCAAAGCTCCGTTCTTCAAAAAATAAAAAGCTTTTTGATAATCTTCATGTTCAAGAAAATAACTAGCTTGTAAAAAATCATCATTATGATAAGTGTCATTACACATAGAAATCATCCTTAACAGTTAAATTTTATGGAGTTACAGCATTGTAAGGGAGTGTCCACCAAAGTGGAGGTAATAATGAAGGAAGTAGCCTTATTCCTCGATATATTAAATATCCTATTCCCACTCCAGCAACTACTTTGGCTGCGTTTGAGTAAGGTAGGGTGGGCACTCGTTGCCCACGCGTTGCACATTCACAGGCAGCCTGAAAACGCGTGGGCATAAATGCCCACCCTACGGAGAAGCCAAGTTGTGCGTATCTGTTCCTGTTCGGGTTGCCTGTAAACCGCCCTCTTCTGTTTTTTGCAGAAACACGCTCTCGGTAAGGTAGGGTGGGCACTCGTTGCCCACGCGTGCGGTTCATAGCTGCTCGGATCGGTGTAGATATAAGTATACCTGCCGTCCGAGTGGACTTCTTGCAGCAGATGGCTGCCGTCCCAAACGAAGCGGGTGGCATCTTCGAGGCTATCTGAAACTTCTTTGTCTTTCAGATGGCCTTGTGATCTGCTGCAAGAATAGGCTCTAGCTTATGTTGTCAAGTAAATAATCAAATAGCTGGTTTGCAATAAGTTCAGAGTGAGTATTTATAACAGGAAATTCAAAGTAATAATATTGGGATTCATATCGTTCTGATATATAGTCAGGGATTATAAAAAAATTATTATAACAATAGGATATTTCTTTTATGGAATTAGAAACTTCTTCTAATTTATTGCTTATATTAGTTATATCAAAAAATATTTCATTAAAATTCCTATCAATATTATTAATTGTAATAAATGGATATTTATTTTGATTGCAAAATTCCCA
>CAUQSD010000059.1:0-14160 GCA_963520685.1 uncultured Kingella sp.
GCCCAGATGGCGGAATTGGTAGACGCGCTAGTTTCAGGTACTAGTGTCCGTAAGGACGTGGAAGTTCGAGTCTTCTTCTGGGCACCAAATTCCAACCGGCTGTTTTCGCGAGCAGCCGGTTTTTCCGTATCCGTTTTTCAGGCTGCCTGCCATGCTCAGCTACCGCCATGCCTTCCACGCCGGCAATCATGCCGATGTGCTCAAACACCTGATGCTTTATTTGGTGTCGGACTACTTCAACCGCAAAGACAAGCCCTATTGGTATATAGACACGCATGCGGGCGCGGGGCTTTACAGCCTGACCGACGAACGCGCAGAAAAAATCGGCGAATATCGGGACGGCATTGCGCGGCTGTGGGCGGCGGACGGGCTTTTCGGGCATCTGGCGACGTTTGCGGATTTTGCGCACTGCTGCGCCAAAGCGGCAGGGCAGCCTGAAACGCCGCTTTATTGCGGCTCCCCCCTGTTGGCGGCACGGCTGCTGCGCGCATCGGACAAAATGCGGTTGTTTGAACTGCACCCTGCCGATTTCAGGCTGCTGTCGGACAATATACGGGCGACAGGTTGCGCCAAACGCACCGTGGCCGCGCAAGAAGACGGTTTTGCCGGACTGCTGCCGCTATTGCCGCCGCCGACGCGTCGCGCCGTCATCCTGATTGACCCGCCGTATGAACAAAAACAGGATTACACGCGCGCCGTGCAAACGCTGAAAGCCGCGCTCAAACGTTTTGCGCAAGGCTGCTATCTGCTGTGGTATCCCTGCCTGACCCGCGAGGAGAGCCGCACGCTGCCTGAAAAGCTGCAAAAGCTGCTGCCGAACAATTATCTGCGTGCCGAACTGCATGTCCGCCATCCGGCCGCGGACGGCTTCGGCATGCACGGCAGCGGTATGTTCGTGCTCAATCCGCCCTATGTGTTGGCGGAACAGATGCGTACCACGCTGCCCGAACTGGTGCGGCTGCTGGCGCAGGATGACGGCGCGCACTTCGTTTTGGATGCGCATATCGGCTAATTTTCAGGCAGCCTGAAACCTTGGCAAAATCCCCATCTATAGTCGATTAAAATAAAAATGAGACAAGGCGGCGAGCCGCAAGGCGTAAGGTAGTACGTCAAGGCGAGCCAACGCCGTATCATTGCAATTTTAATCGACTATAGTGATGCTATTGCTTTGAACCGTGCTCAAATTTGAGTTTTGGCCATGGTCTCTGTCTGAAAATGGCTTCTGACAAAAAACACGTTCTGCGAACAATGCAGAACGTGTTTTTTGCTGCCGAGGTGCGGACAGGTGGCGCAAATATGCATTCACGCCGTTTCAGGCTGCCTTTTTGCGCATCAGCCCTGCTGTTTCGCCGCCCATTCGGCGGGGGTGGCGGCAACGGAAATGGACAGCGCATGCAGCTCGTTGCTTGCCAGTTTTTCCGCCAAGCCGTCTTTTATCAGGCGGTGGCGTGCCAGCCGCGTTTTGCCTTCAAATGAGGAGGAAACGATTTGGGCGAAAAAGTGGTGTCCGTCCCCCTCCACTTCTATCTGTTCGCAGGGGATTACTTGGGCGATGAGTTCTTTGACCTGTTCGGGCAGCAACATGGTGTTTCCTTGTGTAATGGTGTGTAAAGGCGCGGATTTTATCACGGCTTTTTCAGGATGTATTTCTTCACGGCGGCGTTGTGTTCGTCCAGCGTGCTGCTGAACTGGCTGCGCCCCGTGTCGTCCATTTTGGAGACGAAATACAGATACGCGCTGTCGGACGGTTGGGCGGCGGCTTCCAGTGCGGCGCGCCCGGGCAGGGCGATGGGCGTGGGCGGCAGCCCGTTGCGCGTGTAGGTGTTGTACGGCGTGTCGCGCTGCAAATCGGCTTTGCGGATTTTGCCCCGATAGGCATCGCCCATGCCGTATATCACGGATGGGTCGGTTTGCAGGCGCATGTTTTTTTGCAGGCGGTTGCGGAATACGGCGGACACGTCGCGGCGGTCGGCTTCGTGTCCGGTTTCTTTTTCAATCAGGCTGGCCATGGTTAAAAGTTCGTATGGCGTGGCATAGGGCAGATTCGGCTGTTTGTTTTCCCACGCCTGTGCCAATTCGCGCTGCATGGAGCGGTAGGCAGCCTGAAAAATCTGGATGTCGCTGCTTTCGGCACTGATTTCGTAGCTGTCGGGGAAAAACAGCCCTTCGGGATTGGACGAAACGGGTTCGGAGGCGATTTTTGCCAAGAGCTCGGCATCGGAAAGCTGCTGCGTGTCGTGGCGGATGCCTTGGGTTTCATTGACGGTGCGGCGCATTTGGGAGAAGCGTGCGCCTTCGGCAATCCGTACGGTTACGCGGTCGGGGTTGTGCTGCCGCAGCCGCACGATGATGTCCCACGCCGACACCTGCTCGGGAAGGCGGTAGCTGCCGCCCGACAGTTTGTCGTGTGCGCCCACGGCATAGGCCGCCGACACCAGCACATACCTGCTGAAAATCTTGTCTTCTGCCGCCAGTTTGCGCGCCACGGCGGAAATGCCCTGCCCTTTTTCCACGGTGAGGCGGTAGGGTTCGCCGTTGTTTTTGGGGAGAAACAGAAGCGCGGCATAGATGCCGGCAAATGCGGCGGCAAGCGCAAATAAGAAGAGGATGCGTTTCATAAGCGTCGGGTATTTCGGCAAAGGGGCGATTATAGTGGATTAAAACTGCAAGGCTAACGCGCGGCCGTTTTCAGGCTGCCTCCGGCACGGGACGAAAACGCTTGGGCAAAAATAAAGGCAGATTGAAACATCTGCCTGTGCTATTTCGGAATTTCCGCGCCTGAAATCAGGCAGCCTGAATATTCGCGGCCTGCTTGCCTTTGGGACCGATGGTTACGTCAAAAGAAACCTTCTGGCCTTCTTTCAATGTTTTGAACCCTTCCATGTTGATGGCGGAGAAGTGCGCGAACAAATCCTCGCCGCCCTCATCGGGCGTGATGAAACCGAAGCCTTTTGCATCGTTGAACCATTTGACAGTACCAGTTGCCATATAGAGTGCTACTTTCTTACAAAAATTAAACAAACAGCAAAGTGGAGCAGGTTCAAGAGCAGCTTGCAGCAGCAGGCGTTTCCATACGCGCGCCAATTCGCTGTGTGCGTTTTACCTATATTAACGATTACCGTCAAGTTTTGTTTAGGCAATGTTGTTTTTTTTCTTTAAAATAGCAAAAAATACAACAGAAATTGCAAAAAATGGATAAAACGCAAACCACCCGCGTCAGGGAGAAACAGCGGCTTGCCCCGCCCAAACGCTGGGGCGTTTTCCTGCTCAACGACCACTACACGCCGATGGATTTTGTGGTGGACGTGTTACAGGAAGTGTTCGGGCAGCCTGAAAACCGCGCTTATGCCGTGATGATGGAAGTGCACCTGAACGGCAAAGGGCTTTGCGGAGTCTATACCCGCGACATCGCCGAAACCAAACAGCAGCACGTTTTAACGCTCGCCGCAGAAGCGGGGCACCCGCTGATGTGCACCATTGAGGAAGTATCGTCATGATTTCCAAAGAACTTGAAAACATTTTGCAGGACATGTATGCCAAAGCGCAGGAAGCGCATCACGAAATGGTGGGATTGGAACACCTGCTGCTCGCGCTGGTGGAAGGGTCGGGCAAGGTAAAAAACGCCTTGCAGCACTGCGGCGCGGAAATCCCGCTGCTCACCGTGCAGCTTCAAGAGAGCATCGACGAAAACACGCCGGCAGTGCACTTGGACAACGGCCGCAGCGAGCCGCAGCCCACGCTGGGTTTCCAGCGCGTGATGCAGCGGGCGATGATACACGCGCAGCATTCCTCGCAAAGCCAAGTGCAGCCTGAAGACATGCTGGTTGCGCTTTTGGACGAGGAAGACAGCCCCGCCGTCTATCTGCTGCGCCTGCATTCGGTGGAACGCGCCGCGCTGCTGCGGCAGATTTCCCATCCCGACGCAGGCGGCGCGGGCAGCCTGAACCGCCACGAAGAAGACGAAGACGACACCTTGGCGGACAACCCACTGGAAGCCTACACCGTGCACCTGAACGCCGAGGCACGCGCGGGGCGGATAGACCCGCTTATCGGGCGCAGCGCGGAAATGGAGCGGATGCTGCAAGTTCTGTGCCGCCGCCGCAAAAACAATCCGCTTCTAGTAGGCGAAGCGGGCGTGGGCAAAACCGCACTGGCGGAAGGATTGGCATACCTGATTGAAAAAGGCAGCGTACCCGCCGCACTGGCGGATGCGGAAGTCTATTCGCTGGACATGGGCTCCCTGCTGGCAGGCGCGAAATACCGCGGCGACTTTGAAGCGCGCGTGAAAGCAGTGCTCAAAGCCCTTGCCGCCATCCCGCACACCCTATTGTTTATAGACGAAATCCACACACTCATCGGCGCGGGCAGCTCGCAGGGCAGCGTGCTGGATGCATCCAACCTGCTCAAACCTGCGCTGGCAAAAGGTGCTCTGCGCTGCATCGGCGCGACCACTTATGAAGAATACCGCACCGTATTCAGCAAAGACCACGCGTTGAGCCGCCGCTTCCAAAAAATCGACATCGCCGAACCGAGCGTGGACGAAACCGTGCAAATCCTGCACGGCCTAAAACCCATGTTTGAAGAACACCACGAAGTGGAATACACAGACGATGCCTTTCAGGCTGCCGCCGAACTCTCCGCCAAATACATCAACGAACGCTTCCTGCCCGACAAAGCGATAGACATCATCGACGAAGCCGGCGCAGCCGAACGCATCAGGCAGCCTGAAAGCCGCCAAACCCGCATCGGCAAAAGCCAGATAGAACACGTCGTCGCCAAAATCGCCCGCATCCCCGAGCAAAACGTGTCGCACGACGACCGCCAAGTCCTGCGCGAACTGGCTGCCACGCTGAAAAAACAGGTGTTCGGACAGGACGAAGCGATAGACATTCTGGTGGCCGCCGTCAAAATGTCCCGTTCCGGCTTGGGGCAGCCTGAAAAACCCATCGGCAGCTTTCTGTTTTCAGGCAGCACCGGCGTGGGCAAAACCGAAGTCGCCCGCCAGCTCGCCGCCGCGCTGGGCGTGCCGCTGCAACGGTTTGACATGTCCGAATACATGGAACCGCACGCCGTTGCCCGCCTCATCGGCGCGCCGCCGGGCTATGTCGGCTACGACCAAGGCGGCCTTTTGACCGAAGCCGTCAACAAACAGCCCCACTGCGTGCTGCTCTTGGACGAAATAGAAAAAGCCCACCGCGATATTTACAACGTGCTGCTGCAAGTGATGGACGCAGGCAAGCTGACCGACAACACAGGGCGCAGCGCGGATTTCCGCAACGTCATCCTGATTATGACCACCAACGCAGGCGCGGAAAACCTCAACCGCCCCACCTTCGGCTTCACCGGCAAACGCGAACGCGGCGACGAAATGGCGGACATCAAAAAAACCTTCTCGCCCGAATTCCGCAACCGGCTGGACGCAGTCGTGCCGTTTGCCCCGCTCACCCCCGAAATCATCCTGCGCGTGGCGGACAAATTCCTGTCGCAGCTTGCCGCCCAGCTTGCCGCCAAAAACGTGCAGGCCACTTTCGGCGACAGCCTGCGCGCCCACCTTGCCGACAAAGGCTTTGACCCGCAGATGGGCGCACGCCCCATGCAGCGGCTGATTCAGAGCGAAATCCGCCAGGCACTGGCGGACGAACTGCTGTTCGGCGCACTGGCCGAAGGCGGCACGGTGGCGATAGACTGGGACAAAGAAACGCAGAAGGCCACGCTTGCCATCGGCAAAACCGACTTGAAGAAGAAAGCCCCCGAAGCCGCCTGATGCCGCTTTTCAGGCAGCCTGAAAGCCAAACCACCCCCCAATCCGCAAAAAACCTCCCTCCCATACCATGAAACCCGCCCTATCCCTGTTCCTGCTGCTCGCCGTCCTGCCCGCCGCCCACGCCAAATCCCCGTTTGCGGGCGGCACGCTCACATTCGGCGACTGGGAAGCCGCCTGCGACAACACCGGCAGATGCCAAATCGCCGGCTACCAGTCCGACGAAGACACCATGCCGTTCTCCATCCGCTTCACGCGCCATGCCGGTGCCAAAGCCGCCGTGTCCGCCCATCTCGCGCTGGTTGATTCGTCATCGGACGAAGAACTGCCCGCCACACTGGAAAACGGTGCAGGCATACTGTTTCTCAACGGCAAATCCTTGGGCGAAGTACGCTTTGCCAATCTTGCGGAAGAAAATTCCGCCCGCCTGTCCCACGCGCAGACACAGGCACTGGTTGCCGCCTTCGCCGCCCGCAAGCCGCTTGTCATAAAAGCGGCGGGCAAAACATGGCTGCTGTCCGACGAAACATTCCGCAACAAAACGTGGGAAGAAAAAGGCGAAATTTCGCTCTCCGGCGCATACCGGTTGGACGGCAGCCCGAACGGACGCGATGCCGATTACGGCAACACGGACACGCTGAAACACCAAACCGTGCGGATATTTTCCGCAAGCGGACAGCTCTTGGCAGAAGCAAAAACAGACCGATACGCCGATGCCGTCCTGCCCGAGGCCGCCCGCGCCAAAATTCAGGCTGCCCTGCCGCATCAAAACACCGTGGAACTGCGCTCGGGCGCACATTCGGTATGGCGGCTGTCGGACAACGGCGCATGGGCGGCACTGCATTTTGCCGACCGCTTCCAAGGACGGACCGGCACACGTTCCGCACTGGCAGAAAAAGGAGGCAGCCTGAAACGCATCCCCGCCCCGCACCCGCTGCCCGTTATCCGCGCCGCCCGCGTTCCGCCCGAATCCGCCAAACACGAATACAAGGAAAAAACCGCACAGCACCGCCGCCTGCTGCGGCTGATTGCCAAGCCCTACCGCGCACAGGAATGCACCATGCTCACCGGACGGGAGGATTACTTCAGCAAAGACATCAGCGTATATCCGCTCGGCGGCGACAGGAAACTGCTGGAAGCCCCGTGTTGGCAGGGGCCATACAACGGCACGTCTTTCTATGCCGTCCTCAACGGCAGCATGAACCGCATCATCAGCGTATTGCCCGCAAGATTGGGCGGATACGGCGGCTATTCTGTGGATTCGGACGGCACAGCCACGCTTTCAGGCAGCCACAAAGCGCGCGGAATCGGCGACTGCTGGTCGGGCGAAAGCCATGTATGGGACGGAAAGCGGTTCGTTCTGCAAAACCGCAGCGGCGATACGCAGTGCAAATCCTTCGCGGGGGGCGCATGGAATATGCCGTCCTATCTCGCCCGCGTCCTGCCGCCGAAATATAGTCGATTAAAATTTCAATGATACGGCGTTGGCTCGCCTTGACGTACTACCTGTATGCCTTGCGGCTCGCCGCCTTGTCTCATTTTTATTTTAATCGACTATAGCCGCCCGCCTGTTTACCGTATAGACGTACATAAAAACAGACACATCCGTAGGGTGGGCACTTGCTGCCCACGCGTTTCAGGCTGCCTTGTAATGCAGAACGCGTGGGCAGCAAGTGCCCACTCTACCGGAATCAAAATCGCGCATACCGATTCTCCACGTGTGCCACACCATAACCGACTATAAACAGGAAACAGGCAGCCTGAAAACCGCCCGCCCCGTTTTCAGGCTGCCCCATCACCGCAAGGACGCGCCATGTCATCGCTTTATCCGTTTGCCCACATCATCCATCTGTATTGCGCCATCGCCTTTGTCGGCGGCGTATTTTTTGAAACGCTGGTGCTCAGCGTGCTGCACACCAAACGCGTGGGACGCGAAGCCCGCCGCGAAACCGAGCGCGCGCTGTCATACCGCGCCGTGCGCGTGATGCCGTGGGTTGTGTTGGGCGTGTTCCTGTCGGGACTGGTCATGGCGCACCGCTATGCCGCGCTCTTGGCGCACCCGTTGTCAAACGGACGCTTCGCCATGATGCTGGCGTTGAAAATCCTGCTGGCGTTCGGCATTTTGGCGCACTTCGTCATCGCGGTTTATAAGATGAAGACGCACACGCTCACGGTTTCCTGGTCAAAATACATCCACACCGCCGTGCTGGTGCAGATGCTCGCCATCGTCTTCCTCGCCAAAGCCATGTTCTATTTCGCCTGACGCAGGCAGCCTGAAACCGCGTAAACAGCAGCGTCCAACCGACAAAAAACCGGCATTGCGCCTACCCGCCCCACGGAAACCGGAATAACAGACAACGAAAAAAGACCCAATCCGGAAAGATTGGGTCTTTTGAATCTGGTGGAGGTAAGCGGGATCGAACCGCTGACCTCTTGCATGCCATGCAAGCGCTCTACCAACTGAGCTATACCCCCGAAATTTGGTGGCGAATCAGGGACTCGAACCCCGGACACAAGGATTATGATTCCTCTGCTCTAACCGACTGAGCTAATTCGCCGAAAACGCGCACTATACCGATGCTTGCAGCCGCCGTCAAACACATCCTTGCGCATTTTTGCGCTGTTTTTTGATTTTTAACGGAATAAAGTTAAACGCAAACGGCACGCGACGCCCAAGGCGGCGGCACGGCGTTTGCCACGTTAAAACCCGTTAAGGTATGATGTGTCCCGTTTTACGTTTTCAGGCAGCCTGAACGCTGCTGCAAGGAGGTTTGCGATGAATGCTGTAATTGTCGGCGTGCTGGTGATGCTGGTTTTATCCGTGTCGCGCGTGCACGTGGTGCTGAGCCTGGTCATCGGCGCGTTTGCGGGCGGGCTGGCGGCGGGGCTGCCTTTGGCAGACATTGCCGACCAGTCGGGCAACGTCATCACCACCGGCGTGATGACGCATTTCCAAAACGGGCTGGCAGGCGGCGCAAAAATCGCCCTTTCCTATGCCATGCTGGGCGCGTTTGCCATGGCGATTACGCATTCGGGGCTGCCGCAGCAAGTGGCGGGCGCGGTTATCCGCCGCATAGACAACACGCAGCGGCAAGACGTTATCCCCTCCGGCACGGGCAGAATCAAATGGGCGCTGCTGGCGGGGCTCTTGGCAATGGGCATCATGAGCCAGAACGTTGTGCCGATACACATCGCCTTCATCCCCATGCTGGTGCCGCCGCTTTTGGCCGTGTTCAACCGTTTGCAGATAGACCGCCGCCTGCTCGCCTGCGTGATGACGTTCGGGCTGGTAACCACTTATATGTTCCTGCCGTATGGCTTCGGCGAAATCTTCTTAAAGCAGATTATGCTGGGCAACATTGAAAAAGCCGGCATGGACGTGCAGCACATCAACGTGATGCACGCGATGGCGATTCCCGCGGCAGGCATGGCGGCGGGGCTGCTGCTGGCATTTGTGCATTACCGCAAGCCGCGCATTTATTTGGACAAAAAAACCGATGCCGCCGCTGCGGAAGATGCCGCCAAAGAGCCGCAAATGTCGTCATACCGCAGCATGGCGGCGGTGGCCGCAATTTTGGTGTGTTTTGCCATCCAGCTTCTGTATCAGGACGCGCTGATGCTGGGCGCGCTGCTGGGTTTTGCCGTATTTATGATGCTGGGCGTGGTGCGCCGCAGCGAGGCAGACAGCGTGTTCAACGAAGGCATCCGGATGATGGCGATGGTGGGCTTCATCATGATTGCGGCGCAGGGCTTCGCCGAGGTGATGAAGGCAACCGACCAAATCAAACCTTTGGTGGAAGCCAGCGCGGCCATGTTCGCAGGCAGCAAGCCGGCGGCAGCGTTTGCCATGCTGATGGTCGGCCTGCTGGTTACGATGGGCATCGGCAGCTCGTTTTCCACGCTGCCCATCATCACGGCAATTTATGTGCCGCTGTGTGCGGGGCTGGGTTTTTCGCCCTTGGCAACCGTGGCGATTATCGGCACGGCAGGCGCACTGGGCGATGCCGGCTCGCCCGCATCCGATTCCACGCTGGGCCCCACCATGGGGCTGAACGCAGACGGCCAGCACGACCACATGCGCGACAGCGTTATCCCCACCTTCATCCACTACAACATCCCCCTGTTCATCGCAGGCTGGATCGCGGCAATGGTGCTGTGAACCCGTTTTCAGGCTGCCCGGGCGCGCTTCGGGCAGCCTGAAACCCTTTTCGGAAAGGACAACGATATGGACGGCCTGGAAAACCGCATTGCGGAATTGGAAATCCGCCTCGCCCTGCAAGACGATTTGCTCGAATCCCTCAACAACACCATCGTCAAAATGCGCGAAACGCTGGACTTGCAGCAGGAGCAGCTCCGCCTGCTCTATGCCCGCACCGCACAGCAGGGCGAACCGTCCGGCACGCCGTACAATGTGGCAGACGAAATCCCCCCGCATTATTGAGCAGCAGGGGCACTGAAAACGCATGGGCAGCCAATACCCCTCCTGCAAACATATAGTCGATTAAAATAAAAATGAGACAAGGCGGCGAGCCGCAAGGCGTACAGGTAGTACGTCAAGGCGAGCCAACGCCGTATCATTGCAATTTTAATCGACTATATCATTGAAACCGTGCCCAAATCCGGAATATCGCCAAGCTTTCAGGCTGCCCCTGCCCGTGTTTTGCCGTAAAATCACCCCCTCTTTGCCATCAGCCGCATCCCACCCATGATTTATTCCAAACAGTTCATCAAAGAAGCCACGCTGGCCGCAATCGGCATTTTTTTTGTCGTACTCGCGATACTGGTATTCACACAAGGCATCAACATGCTCGGCCGCGCCGCAGACGGCCGCGTTGCCATTGACGCAGTTGCCACGCTCATCGGCTTTTGGACGCTGGGCATGACCCCGCTGCTTTTGGTGCTCACCGCCTACATCAGCACCATCACCGTGCTCGCCCGTTATTGGCGCGGCAGCGAAATGGCCGTGTGGCTTGCCAGCGGGCTGGGGCTTTGGCGGTGGGTGCGCCCCGTGATGGCCTTTGCCCTACCGCTGGCGGTGCTGGTGGCCGTGATGCAGACGGCGGTGATGCCGTGGGCCGAATACCGCAGCCGCGAATTTGCCGAAATCCTAAAACAGAAGCAGAACCTGTCGCTGGTGGAAGCCGGCACGTTCCGCGAAATCGGCGGCAGCGGCGGGCGCGTGTATTTCGTGGAAACCTTCGACACCGAAAACGGCGTAATGAAAAACCTGTTCGTGCGCGAAACCGACGAACAGGGGCGCGACAGCGTCGTCTTCGCCAAAGAAGGGCATTTTGACCTATCGGGCAACCTGCGCACACTGGTGCTGACCAACGGCTACCGTTACAGCGGCATCGCAGGACGCGGCGATTTTGACACCGCCTCATTCGAACGGCTCAACCTCGTCATCAACGCCACCCCAAAAATCATCAACCCCATCAGCCACCAGCGCACCGTGCCCACCATGCAGCTTATCGGCAGCAGCAACCTCAAATATCAGGCAGAGCTGCTGTGGCGCATCTCGCTGCCCATTACCGTGCTGCTGCTGAGCCTGCTCGCCATTCCCCTGTCGTATTCCAATCCCCGCTCGGGCAGTTCCTACCACGTCCTGCTCGCAGTCGGCTTCTTCCTGCTCTACCAAAACGGGCTGACCATGCTGCGCGATGCCGTGGGCAGCGGCAAAATCCCGTTCTGGGCAGGCTTCCTGCCGCACCTGTTCATCGCCGCCTGCGCCGTTGTCCTGCTCAGAATGCGCGCCATGCCCGCCCGCCCGTTCTGGCAGGGCATCAAAGCCGCCCTACTCCCCAAATAATCCGTTTCAGGCTGCCTTTCAAACACAAAACCTTCACGCAAGGCAGCCTGAGACCTTTGCAAAATCCCCATCTTTGGCACATTTCTTCGCAACGCGCTTCTCGAACGCTTGAAAATATTTCCATATTCTCTGCGCGTTCTGCGATGCTGTTGCTTTGAACTGTGCTCAAAGCTGAGGTTTTGCAAAGGTCTCAGCCTGAAAACAAAAACGCCGTCCCCAACAAGACAGCGTTTTCCGAAATGCTCAAATATTCAAAAAATCAGCCGATGCTCAGACCGCAGCCTGAAAGCACCAGCACGGCAGCCAGAACCGCCGCTTTTACCAGCACATGCTTCATATCTTTCTCCTTAGATTGCTCGGTCATCTGTTCGTCGGCTGCAAAGTCTGCACACCCTGCTGCGGATACGGCTGCGGCGCATATCCCCCGCCCATGCCCGGCGTAACCACCGGCACCACCACATTGTTAGCCGGGGAAGCGTTTCCGTCTTTCTTGCCGCGCCCACCAAAAGACAGATAGCAGCCTGAAAGCGACACCGCCAGCACACACAGCACAGCAGCCCTGCCCAAGCGGGCATATTTTTTGTCAAACATAGCTAATTCCTTTTAAATCAGGTTAAAATCTCCAAAAATGGAGCGCGGAATGTTAAGGCAGCAGCAACCGCGCCGCCACCAACAGATTGTCCCTGCCGCCCGCCCAAAATGTTTGGATGCCGCCCCGCCGCACCAAGAGAAACCAAGAGAACAAACCGATGGAAATCAACGAAAAAGTCCGCAGCCTCCGCGAAATCAACCAATTGTCGCAAGAAGAAATGGCAGCCAAGCTCGGCATGTCCACCAACGGCTACGCCAAAATAGAGCGCGGCGAACGCCGCTTAGACATTCCCAAATTGGAACAGATTGCCCAAGTGTTCGGCATAGACGCAGTGGAACTGATGCAGTTTGACGACAAGCAAACCGTCATGATTAACGGCAAAATCCAGCTTGGCAAAAAAAGCGTGCTGTATCAAGCCAGCGGCGGCTGCACCTATTACAGCACGCACGAACAGGCAGCACACGAAATAGAAACCCTAAAACTCACCCTTGCCCACAAAGAAGAAATGCTGCAACAGAAAGAACAGGAAAACACGCTGCTGAAAGAACTGGTTGCCGCGCTCAAAGCCGCCCAATAGCCGCAAAAAGGCAGCCTGAAAACCAACCATGAAACTCATCTCCCGCTATCTCGTCTCCCGCCTTGCCCTGTATTCGTTCTACGCCCTGGCCGCCATTCTCGCGCTATACAGCTTCATCGACCTGCTGGCCGAAATCAACAATATCGGCAAAGGCACATACACCACGCTCACCGCCTTCAAATACACCGCCATGCAGTCGCCCGCCCGCGCCTACCAGCTCATGCCGCTGGCAACGCTCATCGGCGGCTTGGCGGCGCTGAGCCAACTTTCCGGCAACAGCGAGCTTGCCGTCATCAAAACCAGCGGGCTGGGCACGCGCAGCCTTATCGGCATCATCTTCAAATTCAGCGCGATATTCGCCGTTGCCGCCCTGCTTTTGGGCGAATGGCTCGCTCCCGAACTCAGCCGCCGCGCCGATGCCATGAAAGCCGCCGCCCGTTCCGGCCAAACCGCCGCCATACGCGACGGCGTATGGATAAAACAGCCCGGCAGCATGATAAACGTCGCCTCCATGCTGCCCGACAGCACACTGGTCGGCATCAAAATCTGGCGCTACACCGACGACTTCCGCCTTGCCGAAGCCGTTTCTGCCGAAAAAGCCGTTGTGGAAAACGGCAAATGGCGGCTCATCAACGCACACAGCAGCCTGATTGCCGACAACGGCATCACCCCCCAGCAGCAGCCCGAACGGGATTGGCCCACCGACATCGGCAGGCCGCTTTTGGACGTGCTGCGCGTGAAGCCAGAACAAATGCCGTTCAGCGCGCTCACCCGCTACATCGGCTATCTGAAAGAAAACCGCCAGCAGACGCAGGCCTATGACGTGGCATGGTGGAACAAGCTGGTTTACCCCATCGCCACCATGGTGATGGCACTGGTTGCGCTGGCATTCACACCCGCATCGGGGCGCAACAGCAATCTGGGGCTGAAACTGTTCGGCGGCATATGCCTGGGGCTGCTGTTCTTCTTCACCGGCCGCCTGTTCGGCTTCACCACCCAGCTTTACGGCGTGCCCGCCTTCGTCTCCGCCGTGCTGCCCACCGCCGCGTTCGCCCTGCTCGCGGTTTACCTGATACGCAGGCAGGAGCGGCGTTAAAGTTTCAGGCTGCCCTATCCGCCGGGCAGCCTGAAAACAGAAAAAGCACAGAGCGCGTGTTCTGTGCTTTTTTGTGCTTACCGCCCACGCGGTTTCAGGCTGCCTTTCGGAAACAAAACGCGTGGGCAACAAGAATCTGCCCGACCAAGGCGAAGGGCGTTCTGCAAAAAAGAAAGCCGCATCTGTTTTACCCCTTCCGCCATCTGGCAGATACCCGCTGCCTGCCGTTTTCAGGCTGCCTGCGTATCACACACCATAGCAGCCTGAAAATATAGTCGATTAAAATTGCAATGATACGGCGTTGGCTCGCCTTGACGTACCACCT
>CAUQSD010000060.1:0-13979 GCA_963520685.1 uncultured Kingella sp.
AACTTTTGGTACTTATTTTTTAAATTCATTTCAGAAGCTTATCACTATATTGAGTATATTGAGTGATTTTGCTTCCTAAGCCCCTAATAAAAAAAGAATCATAAAGTTTAGATGTGATTTCCTGTATAGAGCAGTATTATGACCGTGTGGCGTTCAGGCTGCCTAAAACACGGAATGCGGACAACAAGTGCCCGCATTCCTTTCTAGTGTTTCCAGATTGACCTGATTGGAAATACCGGATTGAATCATCCAATCCGCATTTATTGCAACAACGGCGGCGGAAGGCAGCCTGAAACCTTATCTGGCTGCCGTTTTCCAATACTGCTCCACTGCATCGGCAATGCCGGCGGCGAAGCGGCGGCGTTGGGCAGCGGTATCCAGTTGTTTTTCTTCGGCAGAGTTGGTCAGATAACCCAGTTCGATTAATACGGATGGGATGTTGATGGAACGCAGCACCACGAAATCGGCGGTTTCGGGGGTGTTTTTGCGCAGCGGGGCAAATTTGCCGAATTGCGCCAAAAGCTGCTTGGCAAAGCGCACGCTGTCGGTATTGGTTTGCGCCTGCATCATGTCGGTGAGGATAACGTTTACATCTTTGTTGCCGACATCGGGCAGCCCGTCTATGTGGTCGGCCTGGTTTTCGGTTTCGGCAACACGGCGGGCGGCTTCGCTGTTGGCGCGTCCCCACACATATACTTCTGCGCCGTGTATCTGGCTGTTGGGCGATGAGTTGGCGTGGATGGAGATGAACAGGTCGGCTTTCATCCGCTGGGCGTATTGGCGGCGTTTGGTGAGCGGCACGAAGCTGTCGCCGCTTCGGGTGAGATGGACGGTGCAGCCTTTGGCTTCCAGCCTGCGCTTGGTTTCCAATGCGGTTGCCAATACGACGTTTTTTTCGCGGATGCCGCCCACGCCGGTTGCACCAGGGTCTTTGCCGCCGTGTCCTGCATCCAGCACGACGATGGCGCGGCGTGCGGGGGCTTTTTGTGCGGCGGGAGGATTGGTTTGTGCGGCAGGTGGGGTTTCAGGCTGCCCTTGCGTAGTACTTTGGTGTTTGTTGAGCAGGTCCATCAGCGGGTCTTCTTCCTGCTGTTGGCCGGGTTGGACGGTTTTCTGCGGGGCGGGTTTGTTTTGCTGTGCCGCTGCGGGTGCGGCGGCAAGGTTTGCGCTGGTGGTTTTGGCTGGGGCGAGGTCTATCTGCACGCGGTGTTTCAGGCTGCCTTGCGGGGGCAGGGCGATGATTTTGATTTCGGCGGGTTGTTTTAAATCCAGCACGAGTCTGGTGGTGTCGGTGCTTTTTTGACCGAGCCTTGCGGTTTTGACCAGCGGGTCGTCTTTTTTCAGGCTGCGGGGCAGGGCGGCAAGGGCGGCATTGCTGGGGGTGTTTATCATGTCCACCACCAAACGGGGCGGGTGTTCCAGCGTGAAATAGGTGAATTTCTGCCGCTCTTTGGTTTCCAGTGTGAGACGTGTGCCGCTTTTGGCCGGTGTGATTTGCCCTGCGATGAAGGTGTTGGCGGTGGCGGCGGAGACGCGGCGGGTAATCCAAATACCTGCGGCAGTTGCCAATAGTGCGCGGCGGGTCAGTTTTGCCATAGTTCCAATTCTTTCTGCTGTTTCGGATTGCAGGCGCGGATGGTGCAGCGGCGGCCGCCTGCTTCGGGCGCAAGGGTGATGGTGAAGTCTGCCTGTGGAGTGTAGGGACCGCCCATTTCCGGCCATTCAATCAGGCACAGGCAGCCTGAAAGCATTTCGTCCAGCCCTGCGTCCGTCCATTCTTCGGGTGTGGCGAAGCGGTATAGGTCAAAATGACGGACGCAGAGCTGCGGCAGCACGTAGCTTTCTACAATGGCATAGGTAGGGCTTTTGACTGAGCCGACGTATCCCAGTGCGTGCAGCAGCCCGCGTGCGAATGTGGTCTTTCCTGCCCCCAAGCCGCCTTCCAGATATACGGTAGCAGGGGCATTCAGCAGCCCGGCGGCTTTTGCGCCCAGCGCGAGTGTGGCGGCTTCGTCGGGCAGGAACACGGAATAGGGCATGGGAGAATCTGTAAACATGCGTAAAATCGCGCATTATATCGCAAAGACACGGCAATGCGGCGCGGCGGGTTCCAGACTGGTTTTCTGGTACGGATTGAAGGCGGCCGGGCCCCATCGGGGCGAATATATAAGGCAGCCTGAAACGCATGGATACGTGCAACCGCCATACATAAAATGTGATACGCACAACACCGTTTTCCGTAGGGTGGGCACTCGCTGCCCACGCGTTTTCAGGCTGCCCTAGAACAACGTTTAGGCAACCAGCGTCCACCCTAAAAATCCATGTTTGATTACCCACCGCGCACCGACCACATCCATCCCAAAAAGGCAGCCTGAAAACCGCCCCGCCGCGTTTTCAGGCTGCCATTCTTCATGCAAAGATATGTTAAACTGCCCACGTTTCAGGCAGCCTGAAACCCCTCCCGCCAACGCCCGACAAAGGAACTCCCCCATGACCTTCCAAAAACTGACCGACCAAAACGTAAACGGCAAAACCGTCCTCATCCGCGCCGACCTCAACGTCCCCTTCAAAGACGGACAAATCAGCGACGACACCCGCATCCGCGCCTCGCTGCCCTCCATCCGATACTGTCTGGACAACGGCGCGGCAGTCATCCTGATGATCCACCTCGGCCGCCCCACCGAAGGCGTATTCAACCCCGAAGACGACGTTGCCCCCGTTGCCGAACGCTTGGGCAGCCTGCTCGGACAACCCGTAACCGTGTCAAACGACTGGCGCGAACACAAACCGCAACCCAAAGCCGGCGAAATCGTCATGTTGCAAAACGTACGCATCAACAAAGGCGAAAAGAAAAACGACCCCGAACTGGGCAAAGCCTATGCCGCCCTGTGCGACCTGTTCGCCAACGACGCATTCGGCACCGCCCACCGCGCCCAAGCCTCCACCGAAGCCGTTGCCGCCGCCGCGCCCGCCGCCTGCGCAGGCATTCTGCTCGCCGCCGAGCTGGACGCACTCGGCAAAGCCCTGCGCCACCCCGCCCGCCCGATGGCAGCCATCGTGGCAGGCAGCAAAGTATCCACCAAACTCACCATCCTCGAATCGCTGGCCGACAAAGTAGACCAGCTCATTGTCGGCGGCGGCATCGCCAACACCTTCCTGCTCGCAGCGGGCAAACCCATCGGCAAATCGCTTGCCGAACCCGAACTCTTGGAAGACGCGCGTAGGATTATGGCGAAAATGGCCGCCAAAGGCGGCAGCGTCCCCCTGCCCACCGATGTGGTGGTGGCAAAAGAATTTTCCGCACAAGCCCAAGCCGTTGTGAAAAACATTGAAGACATCGCCGGAGACGACATGATTTTGGACATCGGCCCGCAATCCGCCGCCGCGCTTGCCGACATCCTGCATGATGCCGGCACAATCGTGTGGAACGGACCGGTGGGCGTGTTCGAATTTCCGCAGTTCGCAAACGGCACGGCAACACTTGCCCGCGCAGTGGCGCAAAGCAGCGGTTTTTCCATTGCGGGCGGCGGCGACACACTGGCCGCCATCGCCCAATTCGGCATCACCGACAAAATCGGCTACATCTCCACTGGCGGCGGCGCGTTTTTGGAATTTCTGGAAGGCAAAACGCTGCCGGCAGTGGCAGCGTTGGAGCAGGCGGCAGGATAGTGCGATTGGGATAAGGCAGCCTGAAAGCGGGATACGGTTTTCAGGCTGTCCGTATAGAAAGAATAAACGCGCTCGCTTAGGATGGACACTCGCCGCCCATGCGGTTTCAGGCTGCCTTAGGAGCATCTCGGCGTTGTCCACAGCATTTCGCGAGAAAGAACACAAGCCCGTTAAAAATACCCACTCCATCGCCGCCGTGCGCGAACTCCTAAATAGCAGCCAAACCCCGCCGCCCAACTACGGCAAACGCTGCAAAGCCTGCTCGCTGGTGGATATTTGCCAGCCGGAGTTGCTGGGAAAACGGGATAGGAGTGCGGGGTATGTGGAGGGGTTGTTTGGTAAATGCTTTTGATTTATTAGTATTTTTAGGAGAATATATGAAAATATTTTTCGTTATTGTTTGGTTGCTTTTGGCTTTTATTACAAATATTTTTGATAAGTCTTTTCTGGGATTGAATCCTAATAGCTGGTCCATGATATTTGGTGCTTTGTCGTTATTATTTGGAGCTAGTTACATGAGAGATAGATTTGCTAAAAATAATATAAGTGCTAATTTAAATGGAGATAATATACAAAATATTCAAAATTCTGGAAAAATTAACGGCAACATAAATATTAATCAAATAAACAAAAAGGATTGAAAAATGGTTTTGGGAAAAAATTTAACATTATCTCAGGGTGAAAATTCTGTATCTTTACAAAATCAAGGGGAAATCACTGGTAATGTAAATATTGGGCTTTCATTTTCTGAAATTCAAAATCTATTTGAGAAACTATTTTCTGCTAAGTTGCCTAGCTTGATAGCAGATGCAAGATCTGAATCATATAAAGCCATTGCAGATTTTGCATTTAAATTTCATGAAAAGCTAAATTCAACTGTCGATGAAGCTGTAAGTGATCGCATTGATGAAGAAATGGAGAAAAGATTCGCTTCTTCTGAAGTACAAAGTTTAATTAGTGAGATGGTTAACCAAGTTGGGACAAAAAATGATGTTTCATTAAATGAGGTATTAGCAAATTTGTTAATAGATAAACTAAGTAGTAATAATGATGACTATTTGATCAATCAAGCCATATCATATTTAAAATACTTAAACAAGGATCAGGTGTTTTTCTTGTGTTTCATCGAATATCTTAGAGACGTTCCTTATGTTTCAGTTCACTATGGCAAGAACCAATTCAATAGTGATATTTTTAATGTTTATCAAATAATTAGAGATAATGTTGATTCGCTAGAGTTCCAAGCTGATTTAACACAAAAGGCAAAAGATTTTTACAAAAGGTATATAAATAATATTTCGAAATTCTTTATGGAAAATATTTCTTCTCCTGTAAATATTGATTTGCTTAATTTGAATAATATGGTTTTTTCTGATAAATATTATAAGATGAACATCTTGCAACTTTTGGGTAATGGTTTGGGTGTGAATGATTATAATAACGAAAATATAAAAACTGACTTCCCAGATTTTATTAAGTTCATTGAATTTATGAAAATAGATGTATCTGAACTTGATGAGTTAATTAAGCCATTAACTCCATTTGGGAAATGTATTGCGAAAAATTGTAATATAAAAATTGATTAAAAATCGTAGTGTGTATTTGGGCATGTATATTGATGGATTCTTTGCTTTTTATTTCAAGCTATCTACAGGTCTGATTTTTTAGACAGCCTAAATTGACAAGCCGGTTCAAAACAAAACTGCAGTCAAACCTTAAGGAATTTCCCATGCGCAAACTGCAAAACACGCTCTACATCACCACCCAAGGCAGCTATCTGCATAAGGAGCGGGAGACACTGGTGGTGGAGCAGGAGCGTAAGAAGGTGGCGCAGTTGCCGGTGCATTCCATCGGGCATATTTTCTGTTTTGGGAATGTGCTGGTGTCGCCGTTTTTGCTGGGGTTTTGCGGCGAAAATAATGTGAATTTGGCGTTTTTTACCGAAAACGGACGTTTCTTGGGGCGGCTTCAGGGGCGGCAGAGCGGCAATGTGCTGTTGCGTCGGGCGCAGTATCGGGTGTCGGAGCAAAATCCCGTGCCGATTGCGCGCAATATCATTGCGGCGAAGATTCAGGCGAGTAAGCGGGTGCTTCAGCGGCAGATTCGCAATTACGGCGAGAATGCGGCGATTCAAAGTGCGGTCGATGCTTTGAATATTTCACTGCGGCAGTTGAAGGGCGCGGCGGAGCTGGACGTGGTGCGCGGCATTGAGGGCGATGCGGCGGCGCGTTATTTCGGCGTGTTCGGGCAGCTTTTGAGCGAAAAAAGCGGCTTTTCTTTTGACGGGCGCAACCGCCGTCCGCCCAGAGACGGGGTGAATGCGCTGTTGTCGTTTGTGTACAGCATTCTGGGCAAGGACATCAGCGGCGCGCTGCAAGGCGTGGGACTGGATCCGCAGGTAGGTTTTCTGCACGCCGACCGACCGGGGCGCGACAGTTTGGCGCAGGATATTTTGGAAGAATTCCGCGCGTGGTGGGCAGACAGGCTAGTGTTGTCGCTGATTAACCGCGGGCAAATCAAACCGCAGGATTTTGTTATCGAGGCAAGCGGCGCGGTAAGCTTAAAAGCCGATGCGCGTAAGCTGTTGTTCCAAGCTTTGCAGGCGAAAAAGCAGGAAAAGATTGTTCATCCGTTTTTAGGCGAGGAAGTGGAAATCGGGCTACTGCCGTATATTCAGGCAATGCTGCTGGCGCGGCACTTACGCGGGGATTTGGTGGAATATCCGCCGTTTTTGATGAGATAGGTTTGCAGGCTGCCTGAAAACAGGTCGGACGTTTTCAGACGACCCCTAAAGCAGCCTGCACATGGGAATATAAAATGCTGATGCTGATTACTTACGATATTTCGCTGGAGGACGCGGAAGGACAGGCAAGGCTGCGGCGCGTGGCGAAATTGTGTCTTGACTACGGCGTGCGCGTGCAGTATTCAGTGTTCGAATGTGACATCGCACCCGACCAGTGGGTTGTTTTAAAGGACAAACTTTTGAAAACCTACAACCCCGAAACCGACAGCCTGCGCTTTTACCATCTGGGCAGCAAATGGCGGCGCAAAGTGGAACACCACGGCGCAAAACCGGCGTTGGATGTGTTTAAGGATACGTTGATTATGTGAATCGCCAACCTGCGGTTCTCATGAAAATGCGGCAGGGTTGGCGAACTGGGATTGTTCTTTAACAATCAGGATATTGCGAATGCGGGTGCAACGGAAAAGGCTGTGTTATACCCGCGTTCACGCTTTTCTTGAGAGTTTAGCGAAATTGGGGCTGCGAAACCTGATGGAGCAAGGCTTTTGAGAGAGGCTCCAGCCGCCTTCGGGCGGCTGTGTGTTGAAACCGGTGTCGATGTTGCCGCCGATGACCCTGTTTTGCCAGCCGCCTTCGGGCGGCTGTGTGTTGAAACTAAGATATTAGCACAAATACCGATTTATTTGATATCCAGCCGCCTTCGGGCGGCTGTGTGTTGAAACCGATTAGATACGGACGAGCTGCCAACCATCAAACCAGCCGCCTTCGGGCGGCTGTGTGTTGAAACGGCATAATCCACGAAAATGGAACGGCCATTTTCGCCCCAGCCGCCTTCGGGCGGCTGTGTGTTGAAACTAATCCTTTCGGGGTTTTTGCTTAACTGACAGGACCCAGCCGCCTTCGGGCGGCTGTGTGTTGAAACCATACCGTCGGGACAATAAAAACAAGATATTATGGACCAGCCGCCTTCGGGCGGCTGTGTGTTGAAACCTTTGTGCCGATTTTGGTTTGATTGGTGCCACCCCAGCCGCCTTCGGGCGGCTGTGTGTTGAAACACGGCTTAGGGCGACGCGGTCGCCGACTTTGATACCCAGCCGCCTTCGGGCGGCTGTGTGTTGAAACATTCCGTCTTCCGCCGTGTTGCCGCGTTCGTCTTCGCCAGCCGCCTTCGGGCGGCTGTGTGTTGAAACCCCAATGGTGATACAGTCAATCGAACCGCACAACCAGCCGCCTTCGGGCGGCTGTGTGTTGAAACCAAACTCGATTGAGCTTCATCCGCGCCCTTGTACCCAGCCGCCTTCAGGCGGCTGTGTGTTGAAACAGGCTGTAAGTTTTCAGACTGAGCAGGCTGGCAACCAGCCGCCTTCAGGCGGCTGTGTGTTGAAACGTCTTCAAAATCTTCATCAGTTGAATTTTGAGATCCAGCCGCCTTCAGGCGGCTGTGTGTTGAAACCTGTTAGTAATAAACGCGCAAGGGTTGATAAGCACCCAGCCGCCTTCAGGCGGCTGTGTGTTGAAACCTGTTAGTAATAAACGCGCAAGGGTTGATAAGCACCCAGCCGCCTTCAGGCGGCTGTGTGTTGAAACCACAATCAACAAAAAAACCATAGATATGGTTAAAGCCAGCCGCCTTCAGGCGGCTGTGTGTTGAAACACACCCAAAAACTGACCGACCAAAACGTAAACGGCAAAACCCAGCCGCCTTCAGGCGGCTGTGTGTTGAAACACACCACGAGGACACCCCATGAACAAAAACCTGCCAGCCGCCTTCAGGCGGCTGTGTGTTGAAACACCAGCGATATAGAAATCCTGAAAACCACCATCACCAGCCGCCTTCAGGCGGCTGTGTGTTGAAACGCCATATCTGACTGAGCCCTAATAATCCTTTCGCGCCAGCCGCCTTCAGGCGGCTGTGTGTTGAAACGGCGTATGGATCGTTGAGCGCATTGCCAAGTATTTCCAGCCGCCTTCAGGCGGCTGTGTGTTGAAACACCATGTATAAACGCCTTAGAGTGGTTGGGATTTCCAGCCGCCTTCAGGCGGCTGTGTGTTGAAACCTTCAACTGTGCCTTTATTCCATTTAACTTTACGACCAGCCGCCTTCAGGCGGCTGTGTGTTGAAACACATTAAACAAGGAAAAAGCGCAGCCTGCCTTGCCAGCCGCCTTCAGGCGGCTGTGTGTTGAAACGGATAATTTGAACTTACGACAAATTCACCCAACCCCAGCCGCCTTCAGGCGGCTGTGTGTTGAAACGTTTTCCGCGTCGCTCAGCACCAGCCCACGGCGCGCCCAGCCGCCTTCAGGCGGCTGTGTGTTGAAACGGTTTTTTCTTCCAATTTATTAATATATTGGTTACCAGCCGCCTTCAGGCGGCTGTGTGTTGAAACTTATAGGTGATGGAATTAATACAGATATACAATCCAGCCGCCTTCAGGCGGCTGTGTGTTGAAACATGGTGCGCCATATCACGGCCTCAATCGTTTCGGTCCAGCCGCCTTCAGGCGGCTGTGTGTTGAAACAGTTGCCAACATGAATAAGTCGTCAGAGGAATATACCAGCCGCCTTCAGGCGGCTGTGTGTTGAAACCGGTACCGGCAGGATATTACGGAGTACGAAGGCGCCAGCCGCCTTCAGGCGGCTGTGTGTTGAAACTCCGATAAGTTTTTGGGTCGATTTCTTCCGCGCCTCCAGCCGCCTTCAGGCGGCTGTGTGTTGAAACCTGCCCACGGGGATAGTGGTGCCGGCATAGTGTCCAGCCGCCTTCAGGCGGCTGTGTGTTGAAACCAAGTCCGCCGTTTTGACCTTGCCCAGCAGCATTCCAGCCGCCTTCAGGCGGCTGTGTGTTGAAACCAATTCCTGCCGCACAAAGGCAGGATTTTTTGCTGCCAGCCGCCTTCAGGCGGCTGTGTGTTGAAACACGGTTTCCGTTACCGCGTTGTCATATAGGCGGTACCAGCCGCCTTCAGGCGGCTGTGTGTTGAAACAGGCAGGCTCTCAACCCGCGGAACATAGTCCTCACCAGCCGCCTTCAGGCGGCTGTGTGTTGAAACTTTGTCCATTTTCTGCGCCCCCTAATGCACCACAACCAGCCGCCTTCAGGCGGCTGTGTGTTGAAACCGATAATTCCTTGATTGCAGGCTCTATAATTTTTCCCAGCCGCCTTCAGGCGGCTGTGTGTTGAAACCCGAGTAGATACATCCTACGGTCTTGCTCATACCGCCAGCCGCCTTCAGGCGGCTGTGTGTTGAAACAATTTCAAAATTATGCTGGAGAAAACATGTCGGAACCCAGCCGCCTTCAGGCGGCTGTGTGTTGAAACTAAGCCATGCCAGATGGACGTTTCAGCCGTTTTTCCAGCCGCCTTCAGGCGGCTGTGTGTTGAAACAACCTCTAAGGATTCTTCGTATGATTAAGACAATTCCAGCCGCCTTCAGGCGGCTGTGTGTTGAAACCGCCGATAAGCTCGTTGTGGAACTGCTCGCGGATCCAGCCGCCTTCAGGCGGCTGTGTGTTGAAACTGTTGCGGGCAGCCCGATAACGTCGGCGATGCCCCCAGCCGCCTTCAGGCGGCTGTGTGTTGAAACACTGCATGTAAGTTAGCACATCCACAATACGAAACCAGCCGCCTTCAGGCGGCTGTGTGTTGAAACAATCAGCCCGCTATTGTGGAGATTCTCAATCATCTCCAGCCGCCTTCAGGCGGCTGTGTGTTGAAACAGGCTGCCTGAAACACATCAGGCAGCCCGAAAGTCCAGCCGCCTTCAGGCGGCTGTGTGTTGAAACCACGACGGCAATGGCACCACGGAGCTGGGCACGACCAGCCGCCTTCAGGCGGCTGTGTGTTGAAACCCGCCCGTCGTAGTAGTAATAGACGGTGGTCTTGCCCAGCCGCCTTCAGGCGGCTGTGTGTTGAAACCAAATACGGCAATGTTACTGTATGGGCGACCATAACCAGCCGCCTTCAGGCGGCTGTGTGTTGAAACAAGTGAATCTAGTAGAGTACAGAAGAAGCCTTCTGCCAGCCGCCTTCAGGCGGCTGTGTGTTGAAACCTTGGTGTTAAACGGTTTTTGAACTGAACCAGCACCCAGCCGCCTTCAGGCGGCTGTGTGTTGAAACAGTCAAATTATTTCAGAGATGGATGATGCCACATCCAGCCGCCTTCAGGCGGCTGTGTGTTGAAACAACGATTTGGCTCAGAAATCCAAGTTCGGCCGCGAACCAGCCGCCTTCAGGCGGCTGTGTGTTGAAACTGAACCGCGCGGCACAGTCTGCCGCATTTAAATCCCAGCCGCCTTCAGGCGGCTGTGTGTTGAAACACTTAAAATTTGGCTCGTCGTTCAAGTTATTGAGTGCCAGCCGCCTTCAGGCGGCTGTGTGTTGAAACTCTCACAGTCAAGAACTTCGAACCCATGTGCCTGCCAGCCGCCTTCAGGCGGCTGTGTGTTGAAACCCTTCGGCATCAAGCTGCTCAATAGTAATATCGCCCAGCCGCCTTCAGGCGGCTGTGTGTTGAAACGAAACAGATGTTTTCAGACCATCAATTGATGTCAGACCAGCCGCCTTCAGGCGGCTGTGTGTTGAAACAATGCCTATCATACTGTCAAGAATTTGGCCAAACCAGCCGCCTTCAGGCGGCTGTGTGTTGAAACCGCTTCGCGCCGGTAAAAATCGCGTTCCGCGCCGCCCAGCCGCCTTCAGGCGGCTGTGTGTTGAAACCACTTACATGGAACACAACGGGAAATATAAAGACCCAGCCGCCTTCAGGCGGCTGTGTGTTGAAACTTAACGGAGACAAAAAATTATGAAAATCGTGAACCAGCCGCCTTCAGGCGGCTGTGTGTTGAAACGCCAAGCGGAAGAGGCATTTGCCGTTGTCGCGCCCCAGCCGCCTTCAGGCGGCTGTGTGTTGAAACAGGCTGCCCTTGTATGCCTGCCAGCCGATAACCGCCAGCCGCCTTCAGGCGGCTGTGTGTTGAAACGGCTTCACAGGCCCGGTCAATGACATCACTCATCCCAGCCGCCTTCAGGCGGCTGTGTGTTGAAACCGCGCGGCATCATTGGAGCATTAATAGTCTTACCCAGCCGCCTTCAGGCGGCTGTGTGTTGAAACGTGTTTTGCGGGATTGGCGGCAGACCCGAACTGGCCCAGCCGCCTTCAGGCGGCTGTGTGTTGAAACTAAGGCGGATGTGGTGCGGTATATCAAACACCACAACCAGCCGCCTTCAGGCGGCTGTGTGTTGAAACCGCCCAATAGACGCAATTTTGACGCGAAGCATAACCCAGCCGCCTTCAGGCGGCTGTGTGTTGAAACTGGCGCATCGGGCATCTGGATAAATTTGTACGTCCCAGCCGCCTTCAGGCGGCTGTGTGTTGAAACACAAACACGGTAACGCGATTGCTGTTTGGGTGCAGACCAGCCGCCTTCAGGCGGCTGTGTGTTGAAACGCCTTCCAACTTGCGTTTGCGGATGGGGTCTTCCCAGCCGCCTTCAGGCGGCTGTGTGTTGAAACTCGGGGTTAATTGACTTCAAGTTGAGTGGGGCGTGTCAGCCGCCTTCGGGCGGCTGTGTGTTGAAACTCGACAAGCCGTTACACGAACTGTTTCCGGGGCGCAGCCGCCTTCGGGCGGCTGTGTGTTGAAACCGGGTGTCGGTAGAACCACTGCCCAAATCCTGTTCCAGCCGCCTTCAGGCGGCTGTGTGTTGAAACATTACAGTATCTTCGGATGCAAAACGCGTGGGCAGCGCGTGCCCACCCGATGGAACCGGCTTTGGCAGCCTTATCCCGAATCTGCGTTACCTGTTTTTATTGTGCGAACAAGTCGTTCAGAGCCTCAGACATGGTGGGATGGGTGAATATCTGGTTGCGCACATAACTGGCGGGGATTTTGTGGTCTATCGCCATTTTGAACAGGTTGATGGTTTCCTGTGATTCGGCGCAGAACAGGGTTACGCCCAAGATTTCATCGGTTTCGCTGTCCACAACGGCTTTGAGCAGGCCTTCCGTATGGTTCAGGATTTTGGCTTTCGGGATGGCTTCGGCTTTGAGTTTCAGCACGCGGTATGCACGGCCGGATTGGGCGGCGGCGGTTTCGGTCATGCCGATGTGCGACAGGGGCGGCTCGGTGAAGACTGTGGTGGGAAACACGGTGCGGTCGTCCCTGCTGCGCGTGCCGCTGCCGAAAAGCTGGTCGCGCACGATGCGGTAGTCATCCAGTGAGATATAGGTAAACATGGGGCTGCCCGCCACATCGCCCATTGCCCAGATGTGGTTTTTGCCCTGTGCGCGCAGGCGGCTGTCGGTGATGATGCAGCCGCGCGCGTCGGTGGCGATGCCTGCGTTGGCCAAATCCAGCCCTGCCGTGGCGGCGTGCCGCCCGATGGCAACGAGCACGGCATCGGCAGCAAATGCGCCTTGATTGGTTTCCACGATGCTCGCGCCCGCACGGCTGCCGATGGCGGACACTTCCACGCCCTGCAAAACGCTGATGCCGCGCGCTGCCAGCACGCGCAGCATTTCTTCGGCGATGTCGCGGTCTTCGCGGGGCAGGAACACCGCGCTGTTGTCCAACACGGTTACGCTGCTGCCGAAGCCGCTGTACATAAACGCAAATTCCAGCGCGATGTAGCCGCCGCCCACAATTACCAGCCGCTCGGGGCGTTCGGCGGGCGACAGGGCTTCGGTGCTGTAATACACGCGCGCATCTTGTGCGGTGGGGACGTTCAGGCGGTTGGACGATGCGCCTGTGTTGATGAAAATGCGCTCGGCGGTGATTTCAAGTTCGCCTTCATCCGTTGCCAGTATCACGGTGTGTTCGTCTTTGAAACGGGCTTGGGCGCGGATGACACGCACGCCGTCCATGCCGTCCAGTTTGGCAAAATTGGCGGCACGCAGTTTGGGTATCAGCGTGTCTTTGGCGGATAGGGCAGCCTGAAACACGGCGGCTTTGTCGGCTTCGTGCCGGCGCTGTTCGCCTTCAACCAGCAGTTTTTTGCTGGGAATGCAGCCGACGTTGATGCAGGTGCCGCCGTACATCTGTGCGTCCTGCTCGGCGAGGATGACGCTCTGCCCGCGTTTGGCCAAATCGGCAGCCAGCGTTTTGCCTGCTTTGCCAAAGCCGATAATCAGATTTTGTGTGTGCATGGTGTTACTCCTTCGGATGTGGCCGACATACATAGAAAACGATACGCGCAACGCCGGTTTGCGCAGGGCGGGCACTTGCTGCCCACGCGGTTTTAGACTGAAACCTTTGCCAACCTTGGATTGGGACACCGTTCAAAGCGATAGGGCCGATGGACATGAAAACAGATATGTTTGTAGGGCGGATTCTTGTTGCCCATACGTTTTCAGGCTGCCTTGGAATAACGCACGGGCAGCGGGTGTCCGCCCTGCGTAAACCGGTATGGCGTATATCAATTTTTATGTATGCCGGTCATGACATTGCAAATACGCAGGGAAGTGCGGTGCGAAGAAATGTGTCAAAGACTATCGCAAAGGTTTCAGGCTGCCTTGTATAGTCGATTAAAATTGCAATGATACGGCGTTGGCTCGCCTTGACGTACTA
>CAUQSD010000061.1:0-13804 GCA_963520685.1 uncultured Kingella sp.
TGCCAACGTTTACGTGCGGTTTGCTACGTTCAAATTTTTCCTTTGCCATGGCAAAATTCCTATACTAAATAAAGTTACTGAAACGAATGGAATCTTAAAGAATTGGTGCCCATGGGCAGATTTGAACTGCCGACCTCTCCCTTACCAAGGGAGTGCTCTACCCCTGAGCTACATGGGCTCAATTTGGAGCGGGTGAAGGGAATCGAACCCTCACCGTAAGCTTGGAAGGCTTCTGCTCTACCATTGAGCTACACCCGCTTATTCTTTGGCTCCAAACACATAAAGAATTTATGGTGGTGGGAGAAGGATTCGAACCTTCGAAACTTTCGTGGCAGATTTACAGTCTGCTCCCTTTGACCGCTCGGGAATCCCACCAAAAGAGATTGCAGAATATACAACGCTGCTGCCTTTTGAGTCAAGCAGTTTGTTTTAAATTTTGTTTATTTTGTTGTTTGGAATGGTTTTATTTTTCTTCTATGATGCGATAGTACTTCGCCATGAGCTGTTCGTGGGTTTCGGGGTGTTCTTCGTCTATCAGGATGCAGTCTACGGGGCAGACCTGCTGGCACTGGGGTTCGTCATAGTGTCCGACGCATTGGGTGCACAGGTTTGGGTTGATTTCATAGATTTCTTCGCCTTGCGAAATGGCGCTATTGGGGCATTCGGGCTCGCAGACATCGCAGTTGATGCATTCGTCAGTAATGAATAATGACATTTTCAATCCCTTGGATAATGTGTATGTGTTGTATTTTGGGCGGGCGAAATTATAGCATGTTTTACGGTTCAGGCCGGCTGCACGGCTGGTCTTTACTTTGTGATAATAGTTATTAAATATATTTTTAATCAGCAGGTTGCCCGTATCGGAGCAGTAGAAAGCGGCTCTGCCCTGCCCTGCCTTCGCGGTGGGCGGCAAGCCAGTCTGGCAGGTTGGGCAGTGTACCTGCTTCCACATAGACGAATGCTTCGGAATTAAGCCTTGGACGGAGGGCGGCGAACAGGGTGTCCCAATCCTGCCATGAGAATGGGGGGTCGAGGAATACGGTGTGGAAGGTTTGCGGGGTGTTGCTGAGAAAGGTGATGCCGTCTTGTTGTGCGATTTGTGTTTTTTCGGCGATGCCGAATTCTTGGGCGGCGGCGGTAAGGTGGCGGACGGTTTGGCGGGCGTTATCGCACAGCCACGCGCGGCGGGCGTTGCGGGACAGGGCTTCAAAGCCGAGCGCGCCGCTGCCTGCGAAGAGGTCTAACACGTCTTGGCCGGTCAAGTCCTGCCCCAGCCAGTTGAACAGGCGTTCGCGTACGCTGTCGGGGGTGGGACGCAGTCCTTCGGCTTGGGCGAAGGTGATTTTGCGTCCGCGCAGGCTGCCGCCGGTGATGCGGACTTGGTTGCGGTGTTTGGGATTGGCGTTTTTTTTCATTTTCGGCTTTTCAGGCTGCCTTATTTGGAATGGGAGCGGTTTTCAGGCTGCCTTGCCATTTCGCATTGCGCCAGCGTTCGGTACACGGTTTCCACGTCGGGCATTTCGCCGATACCGCCGATGCTGCGTGACCATGCGTTTTGCTGCACGCCTGTTTTGGCAGGGTCGCTGGCGGTGTAGATGCCGACAAGCGGGCGGTTGGCGGCGTTTGCCAGATGCAGCAGACCGGTATCCACGCCGATAACGGATTTTGCGTGCCGCATCATTTCGGCGGCTTCTGCCAGCGTGAGCCGGGGGCAGACCTGTGCGGCGGGCAGGGATTTGGCAAGACGTTCGGCGCGCTCGCGTTCGGCTTCGCTGCCCCAAGGCAGCAGCACGGGCAATCCGTCCGCTGCATACGGGCGGGAGAGCAGCGAAATCCAATTGCCTTCCGGCCACAGTTTGCTGTCGCGGCTGGCGGCGTGCAGGGCAACGCGGTATTGCGGCGGCAGCACGTGTTTCAGGCTGCCTGAAACCGCTTCGGGAACGGCGATGCCGAAATCGGGCGCGCCTTCAAAGCAATAGCCGAACGCCTGCGCAAACAGCGTGCGGTTGCGCCACACGGCATCTTTGTTTTTTTCTACGGCGAACGTTGTGCCGTAAAACAGCGAAGCGGCCGGCTCGCGCGCCGAATACCAATCCAGCCCGCGCACGGGGGCAGCGGCAAAACGGGCAAACAACGCGGATTTCAACAGCCCCTGGCTGTCCAGCACGGCATCATAGCCCTCGGCACGCAAAACGGTTTTCAGGCTGCCTATTTCGCGGCGGACGGCAGCCTGAAACAAATGTTTGCGCCATTTGCGCCACTGCATCGTTTCCACACGGCGCACAAACGGATGCAGCCGCGCAATATCGGCAAATGCTGCTTCGCACAACCAATGCAGCTCAATATCGGGACAGTGGCGCGCCAAATCGGAAACGGCAGGCAGCGTATGGACGAGGTCGCCCATGCTAGACAGGCGGACAAGCAGGATTTTCATGGTTGGGAGACACCAATCGCGCGATAAGGGCGGCGGATTATATAGCAAACCACCGTTCGGGCAGCCTGAAAAACCGTCTGCCCCCGTTTTCAGGCTGCCCTATTTTGCAGGCAGCTCCCCCCGCCGAAAACCGCTAAAATCCACCCTTTTCCCTCCTCCGAAAGGATTTGCCATGACAGACCGCAACGAACAACTCTTCACCCGCGCCAAAACCGTTATCCCTGGCGGCGTGAACTCGCCCGTGCGCGCCTTCGGCAGCGTTGGCGGCGTGCCGCGCTTCATCAAAAAGGCCCAAGGTGCCTATGTGTGGGACGAAAACGGCACGCGCTACACAGATTATGTCGGCTCGTGGGGACCCGCCATCGTGGGCCACGCCCATCCCGAAGTGCTGGAAGCGGTGCGCGAAGCGGCTTTGGGCGGGCTTTCGTTCGGCGCGCCCACCGAAGCCGAAATCCTGATTGCCGAAGAAATCTGCCGCCTTGTGCCCAGCGTGGAGCGGCTGCGGCTCACCAGCAGCGGCACGGAGGCCACCATGTCCGCCATCCGCCTTGCCCGCGGCTACACGGGGCGCGACCGCATCGTCAAATTTGAAGGCTGCTACCACGGCCATTCCGACAGCCTTCTGGTGAAGGCGGGCAGCGGGCTTCTGACTTTCGGCAACCCCTCTTCCGCCGGCGTGCCCGCCGACTTCACCAAGCACACTTTGGTTTTGGAATACAACAACGTAGCGCAATTGGAAGAAGCCTTTGCCCAAGCCGGCAGCGAAATCGCCTGTGTGATTGTTGAGCCGGTTGCGGGGAACATGAATCTGGTCAAACCCACGCCCGAATTTGTGCGCGCCCTGCGCGGTTTAACTGCCGAACACGGCGCGGTGCTGATTTATGACGAAGTGATGACGGGCTTTCGCGTTGCGCTCGGCGGGGCACAGTCGCTGCACGGCATCACGCCCGATTTGACCACCATGGGCAAAGTCATCGGCGGCGGCATGCCGCTGGCGGCGTTTGGCGGGCGGCGCGAAATCATGGACTGCATCTCGCCCTTGGGCGCGGTGTATCAGGCAGGCACGCTCTCGGGCAATCCCGTGGCAGTGGCCGCAGGGCTGAAAACGCTGGAAATCATCCAGCGCGCGGGTTTCTACGAAAACCTGTCCGCACGCACGGCGCAACTGGCAGACGGGCTGAACCGTGCCGCCGAAGCCGCAGGCATCGCGTTTTCGGCAGACAGCGTGGGTGGTATGTTCGGCATGTTCTTTTCAGGCTGCCTGCCGCAGAACTACCGCGACGTGGCCGCCACCGACACCGGCGCGTTCAAAACCTTCTTCCACGGCATGCTCGCACGCGGTGTGGCATTCGGTCCGTCCGCTTACGAAGCGGCGTTTATGTCGGCGGCGCACACGGCCGAACTGGTGGACGACACCGTTTCGGCAGCCGCAGCAGTGTTCGCCGAAATGAAACAATAGCGGATTAAAATAAAAACGATACAAGGCGGCGAGCCGGCGGAAACTTCGGGGATGGGGCAGCCTGAAAACGGCTTTCCCATCCCTTCATATATATGCCGCCGGTTTGCACGGGGCGGGGCATGCCCGCACGGTTTCAGGCTGCCCTAACTATAGACTCGCGATAAACCGCAAGAGACCTTTGCAAAATCCCCATCTTTGGCACATTTCTTCGCAATGCGCTTCTCTAACGCTTGAAAATATTTCAATATTCTCTGCGCGTTCTGCGATGCTGTTGCTTTGAACTGTGCTCAAATCCGGGGTTTTGCAAAGGTCTCCGCAAACGGAAAACGGCCGCCAACCGGCATCGCGTATTCCCGATAACACCGGCGGTAAAATACCGGTTTCCCGCATTCGGAAAGCCCGTCATGAACGCATCACACTTCACGCCGAAATTCACCGCCGCACTCATCGGCACAGGCATCGCCGCCGGCTTGGTCGGCATCGGTTTCACCCACCTTCTGCATGCCGTGCAGCAGCTCGTGTTTCTCGGGCATTGGGCAGACGGGCATATTCCGTTCGGCGATTTGGTACGGCAGGCTTCGCCCGAACGCCGTTTTGCCGCCCTGCTCGCCTGCGGGGCGGTGGTCGGCATTCTGTGGACGCTGCTGCAAAAATACGGCGCGCCGCTTTTGGAAGTGAAAGCCGCCGTCAGGCAGCCTGAAAAAAACATGCCCGTGAAAACAACCGCCTGCCACGCCGTTTTGCAGATTGTTACCGTGGGCATGGGTTCGCCGCTGGGGCGGGAAGTTGCCCCGCGCGAGATGAGCGTTGCGCTGGCCACCCCGCTTTCAGGCTGCCTGAAACTCCCGCCCGAACAAAAAAGCGTGCTGCTGGCGTGCGCTTCGGGCGCGGGGCTGGCGGCGGTTTACAACGTGCCGCTGGCTGCCGCCGTATTCGTGCTGGAAACACTGCTGCTCTCGTGGGATGCCGCCGCGCTGCTGGCCGCACTGCTCGCCTGCGGCACGGCGGTGCTGACGGTGCGGCTGGGATTGGGCGACACGGTGCAGTACGCACATCTGCCGAATTTGGAAAACGCCGAAATCGGCGCGCCGCTGCTGGCCGTGTCCGCCGTGGCGGGCTTGCTGGTCGGTTTCGGCGCAGATGCGTTCGCCCGCTGCAACGCCTGCCTGCCCAAGCCCGACAAAAAACGCTGGACGATGCTGCCGCTCGCCTTGGCCTCGTTTGCCGTTATCGGCGCGCTTTCGGTGCGCTATCCCGAAATTTTGGGCAACGGCAAGGCGGGCAACCAGCTCAGCTTCGCCGACAACTTGGATGCGGCAGACGCAGCCGGTCTGCTGGTGGCGAAATGGCTCGCCGTGCTGCTCGCCACGCTGGCCGGCGCATACGGCGGACGGATTACGCCGTCCATGATGTTCGGCGGGCTGCTGGCCTTTCTCACGGCGGCGGCTTGGAACGCAGCCTTCCCCGCCCTGCCCGTGTCCGCAGGAGCGGCGGCATTTGCGGGAGCGGCGGCGTTTCTCGGGCTGGCGCAGAACATGCGCGTTACCGCCATCGTGTTTATGCTGGAACTGTCGCGCCTCTCTACCGCGTACTGGCTGCCCGTGTGCCTATGTATGGGGACGGCCATGCTGGCGCAGCACGCTTGGGCAGGGAAAAAGGCAGCCTGAAAACGGATTGGGTTTTCAGGCTGCCCCACGCAAACCGACATGGCGATTGCATTTGTTCAACCAACCAGACAAACACAGGATGAGACCTTTGCAAAGGTCTCAGTTTGTTCATTTGCCAAAAAAAGCAGCCTGAAAACCCAATCCGGTTTTCAGGCTGCCTGCACATCTATTATTTCACCAGCTGTTTCAACTCGCCTTTGGCATAGCGCGCCGCCATTTTTTCCAGCGAAATCGGTTTGATTTTGTCCGCCTGCCCTTCGCAGCCGAACGCCAGATAGCGGTCGATACAGATTTGCTTCATCGCTTCCACCGTTTTCGCCAAATATTTGCGCGGGTCGAACTCGGCGGGGTTTTCCGCCATAAAGCGGCGGATGGCACCGGTGGACGCCAAGCGCAGATCGGTGTCGATGTTCACTTTGCGCACGCCGTATTTGATGCCTTCCACAATTTCTTCCACCGGCACGCCATAGGTCTCGCCAATCGCGCCGCCGTGTTCGTTAATCACTTTCAGCCATTCCTGCGGCACGGAGCTGGAACCGTGCATCACGATGTGCGTGTTTGGCAGCGCTTCGTGGATTTCCTTAATGCGGTCGATGCGCAGCACTTCGCCGGTGGGCGGGCGGGTGAATTTATACGCGCCGTGGCTGGTGCCGATGGCAATCGCCAGCGCGTCCACGCCGGTGTCCTGCACGAAGCGGCGCGCGTCTTCCACGCTGGTCAGCATTTGGTCGTGGTTCAATTTGCCCACTGCGCCCACGCCGTCTTCTTCGCCCGCTTCACCGGTTTCCAAATTGCCCAGCACGCCGATTTCGCCTTCCACCGATACGCCGCAGGCATGGGAAAATTCCACCACTTTGCGCGTTGCTTCCACGTTGTATTCATAAGTGGAAGGCGTTTTGCCGTCTTCCAGCAGCGAGCCGTCCATCATCACGGAGCTGAAACCAAGCTGAATCGAGCGTTGGCACACGTCGGGCGACGCGCCGTGGTCTTGGTGCATCACCACGGGGATGTGCGGAAATTCTTCCACCGCCGCCAAAATCAGGTGGCGCAAAAAAGGCGCGCCGGCATATTTGCGCGCGCCTGCGGAGGCTTGCACAATCACGGGTGCGTTCACTTGGTCGGCCGCTTCCATGATGGCGCGCATCTGTTCCAGGTTGTTCACGTTGAATGCGGGTAAGCCGTAGCTGTGTTCGGCGGCGTGGTCGAGTAATTGGCGCATGGAAACGAGTGCCATAGATTTGTCCTTTGCTGGAAGATTGGGGAGGAGATTGGGAATGTAGCCGCGTGTAATATTTTGGCCACGGCGCGATTATAGCAGGATTGGCACGGCTGAAAAAAGGCAAAGGCAGGGCAGTCGCCCCCTGCGAAAACCGCGTTAGCTGTGCTGCCCGCAGCCCCGTCGTTTTTATTTTAGCCAACTAATATAATCAGGCGTTTTCCCACAGATAAGGCAGCCTGAAAAATGAACATCACCGTTTTGGCAGTCGGCACAAAAATGCCGCGCTGGGTGGACGAAGCCGAGAGCGGATACGCCAAACGCTTCGGACACGGCATCAGTTACGCCCTAAAAGAAATCAAGCCCGAAAAGCGCGGCACAGGCGTTACTGCCGCACAGGGCATGGCCGCAGAAGAGCGGCGCATTGTGGAAGCACTGCCCGCCGATGCCTATCTCATCGCGCTGGACGAACGCGGCAAAGCACCGACATCGGTGGAACTGGCCCAAATGCTGCGGCAATGGCAGCAAGACGGCGCACATCCCTGTTTTGTGATTGGCGGTGCAGACGGCATGACCGACTCGCTCAAACAAAAAGCCCGCCTGCTGCTGCGCCTGTCCAACCTCACGCTGCCGCACGGCATGGTACGCGTGCTGCTGGCAGAACAGCTCTACCGCGCCTATTCCATTCTCAACAACCATCCGTACCACCGCGAATAACCGCAAATACAACAGCCGCGCTGCCGCCGCACCGTTTCAGGCAGCCTGAAAACGCAGGAAATGTTAAGATAGGCAAATTTAAGAAACGGTTTATCAAGGGAAACACGCATGTCGGAACAGTTTGACATCGTCATCATCGGCGCAGGCCCCTCCGGCTCCATCGCCTCCGCGTTATTAAACAGAAAAGGCTTTAAAGTCTGCGTGATAGAAAAACAGCATTTCCCACGCTTCGTCATCGGCGAAAGCCTGCTGCCCCAAGGCATGGACATCTTGGAAGAAGCAAGGATGCTGGACGCGGTGGAAGCGGAAAACTTCCAATACAAAAACGGCATCGGCTTTACCAAAGGCGAGCTGCACACCGAGTTTGACTTCCGCAAACAATACGGCATCGGGCGCGAATCCGCCCTGCAGGTTCAGCGCGACCGCTTTGACCATGTGTTGATACGGCAGGCTCAAAAACAGGGCGTACAAGTGCGCTTCGGCGAAACCGTAACCAATATGGACAACAGCGACTTGCCGATACTCTTGGACGTAAAACGCGAAAACGGCGAAAAGTACAGCCTGCGCGCCAAATTCGTGCTGGATGCCAGCGGCTATTTCCGCGCCGTGCCGCGCCTGCTGGGCTGGGAAATGAAGCCCGACCTAAAACAGCGCAACGTGTATTACACCCAAATAGACGACAACATCAAATCTCCCGACTACGACCGCAACAAAAGCCTGATTGCCGTGCATCCCGACTACCGCGACGTGTGGCTGTGGCTGATACCCTTCGCCGACGGCAAAAGCTCCATCGGACTGGTGGGCGAACCCGAACGCTTCAAACACCGCAGCAACCATCTGGAAAGTGCCGCCCACATCCTGAAAACCTTTGCGCTGGAAATCCCCATGTTTGCCCGCCTGCTGCGTCATGCGCAATGGGACAACGGCTTCCCGTATCTGTATCTGCCCAGCTTCGCCGGCAGCGTAAAAGCCGTGCACGGCAAAGGTTTCGCACTGTTGGGCAACGCCGCCGAATTTCTCGACCCCGTCTTCTCATCCGGCATCACCACCGCCATGCACTCCGCCAAGCTCGCCGCCGAATGCGTTACCCGCCAGCTCGGCGGCGAACGTGTGGATTGGCAGCGCGACTACGCCGACCGGCAAGCATACGGCGCGCGCGTATTCCGAAGCTGCATAGACAATTGGTACAACGGCACACTGCAAGACTGGATGTTTGACCCGTGGCAGGACATAGAAACCCGCGAAATGTTCTGTTCCGTGCTGGCAGGCTACGCTTGGGACAGGGGAAACCCGTATGTGGAAAGCATCCAGATGAATCTGGCCATGTGAATCCCGTTTCAGGCTGCCTTCGTGCGCAGAACGCACGGGCAGCAAACACCCGTTATAGTCGATTAAAATTGCAATGATACGGCGTTGGCTCGCCTTGACGTACTACCTGTACGCCTTGCGGCTCGCCGCCTTGTCTCATTTTTATTTTAATCGACTATATTCAAGTTTCACAGGGCGGGCATTCATGCCTGCACGGTTTCAGAATCCCGCCCTGTCCCTCCGCCAAACCAAACCGCTTCCCATGCCCCAAACTACCTTCGCCCGCCGCCTTATCCGCTGGCAGAAACAGCACGGCCGCCACAACCTGCCCTGGCAAACGCGCGACCCCTACCGCGTATGGCTGTCGGAAATCATGCTGCAACAAACCCAAGTCGCCACCGTTGCCGAATACTACCCGCGTTTCACCGCAGCCTTTCCAACCGTGGCGGATTTGGCCGCAGCCAAGCAGGACGACGTGCTGGCATTATGGCAGGGCTTGGGCTATTACAGCCGCGCCCGCAACCTGTACAAAGCCGCCCGGCAGGTGATGGACAACTTCGGCGGACATTTTCCCGACACGCGCCTTCAATTGGAAACCCTCTGCGGCGTGGGGCGCAGCACGGCGGCAGCCATTGCCGCCTTTGCCTTTCTGCGCCGCGAAACCATTTTGGACGGCAACGTTAAACGCGTCCTGTGCCGCGTGTTCGCACTGGATGGCGATTTGGCAGACAAAACGTTTGAAAAACAACTGTGGACGCTGGCCGAAAGCCTGCTGCCGCCCGACAACGCCGACATGCCCGCTTACACGCAGGGGCTGATGGATTTGGGCGCAACCGTGTGCCGCCGCAGCAAACCGCAGTGCGCCTCCTGCCCGATGGCAGACATCTGCCAAGCCAAACAACAGAACCGCACCGCCGAGCTGCCGCGCAAAAAAACAGCGGCGCGTGTGGAAACCCTGCCGCTGTATTGGCTGCTGGTGCGGCGCACGGACGGCGCGTTATGGCTGGAAAAACGGGCGGAAAAAGGAATTTGGGGCGGGCTCTACTGCGTGCCGTGCCTGGAAAGCACAGCCGCCCTGTACGCAACGGCAGCGGACTTCGGCATAGACGACGGCGATTTGCACGAACTGCCCGCCCTCACCCACCGGCTCACCCACCGCCTGCTGCTGGTTTCGCCCTTCTGCGCCCGCGCCCGAAGGCAGCCTGAAAACGCAGCGGGCGCGTGGGTTCTGCCGCAGGATTTGGCGGATTACGGCCTGCCCAAACCGCTGGCAAAGCTGCTCGCCGAACGGCAGGGCACATTGTTTGGCTGACCACGCGCAACGCAGGTTCGCAAGGCAAACCAATACCCGCGCCGTTTCAGGCTACCCTCGGTTTATAGTCGATTAAAATAAAAATGAGACAAGGCGGCGAGCCGCAAGGCGTACAGGTAGTACGTCAAGGCGAGCCAACGCCGTATCATTGCAATTTTAATCGACTATACAAACAAACCGAGGGCTTTGCACCCCCCGGCTTGGGGCACAGTTCAAAACAGCAGCATCGCCAAGCGCATGGCAAAGAACAGTGCAGAGATGACGGTTTTGCAAAGGCCTCAAACCGCTACCGCCCGTACATATCCGCAATCCACTTGATTTGCTCATCGGTAACCGCCTGCTCGCCCAGCTTGGCAGACACGGCAAATTCGCCGCTCAACCCCTGCTGCGCCCGCGCCTGCTGCCAGCCTTGCACGCGCTGCTCGGCGGTTAAATCGTGTTTCACTTGGTGGATGGTTTGCGCGGCTTTTGGGTTTTGGGATGACATTTTTTACTCCGTTTATAGTGGAACAAATCAAGAAATATCTAATTCAATCAGTATGTAGGGTGTGTGAGCTTGCTCACGCACCGTTTAACGATGCTTAATGGTGCGTGGCAAAGCCATACACCCTACCTGTGCCATTTTTATTTTGGATTACTATTATTTGAGTTGTACGACATAGGCAGCCTGAAATGGGGCAAAGTGCGTTTTCAGGCTGCCTTTCCATTTTCAGGCTGCCCCTACTCTATTGCCAACTTCTCCGCCAACGCCCGTTTCGCCGCCGCCCATTCTTCGCGCAGCATGCTGTATGCCACCGTATCGCGCAGCGTGCCGTCTTTGCGGACTTTGTCGCAGCGCAGCACGCCGTCTTTTTTCGCGCCCAAGCGTTCAATCGCCGCCTGCGAGCGCGTGTTCAGAATATCCGTTTGCCAGCACACCACGCGGCAATCCAGCGTTTCAAAGGCGTGCGCGAGCAGCAAATATTTGCAAGTGCTGTTGATGCGCGTGCGCCATGCCGATTGGCGATACCAAGTGTAGCCAATATACACGCGGCGGATGTCGGCATCGGGCTGGTAAAACGCGGTTGTGCCCACGATTTCGCCCGTGGTTTCATCCACCACCGCAAACGCCATGCGCGTGTTTAAGGCAGCCTGAATATACTGCGCCACTTGGTCGGGCGCGGGCGCGCTGGTAAACAGCAGCTTCCACAGCTCGCCATCCTGCACCGCTTGGCGCAGCCCCGCTTCGTGTTGCAAGGCAAGCGGGTCTAGGCGCACTTGGTTGGCAGCTAGGGTAACGGGCGCAAGAAATTGGCGCAGAAACGCGAGTGCTTCAAACGGCGCGGGGTTATCGGAAATGGTATCGGCTTGTTTAAAATAATTTTGCATCATCGCTCCTTATGGTTTTCAGGCTGCCTATTGTTAAATCATGTTGTCCGCCGCGCAACCCAATTTAACCTTTTCAGGCTGCCCAATCCCGCTAACCATACCACTTTCCCTTTGATTTCACATCAAAATTTTTGCCCATTTTGCCCGTAAAAAAAACGTAAAACCGCGCCACGAAATTAAATTACGCCGTCATAATGCCCCGCAGCGCAACTTCGGTTGTGCTGTTTTTTTTCAATACATACAGGAGTTTATATTATGAAAAAATCTGCATTGCTCGCCGTTTTCGCCGCTATCGCGTTGTCTGCTTGCTCTTCTTTTGGTTCAAAAGACCAAGCCGCTGAAAGCACTCCCGTGGTAAACACGCCCGCAGCCGAAACTCCTGCGGCGCAATAATCCCACCGCCGCACGCAGCCTGAAAACCAATCCACGGTTTTCAGGCTGCTTTTGTTATAATCTTGCCCTTTTCATCACAGCCACATCATGCTCAACAAATACTCCCCCGCCGAAATCGAATCCAAACACTATCAAAACTGGGAAAACCAAGGCTACTTCGCCGCCGATTTTGCCCGCGCCGAAGCCTTTTCTATCCAGCTTCCGCCGCCCAATGTAACAGGCACACTGCACATGGGCCACGCCTTCAACCAAACCATTATGGACGGCTTGGCGCGCTATTACCGCATGAAAGGGCGCAACACCTGCTGGATTCCCGGCACCGACCACGCCGGCATCGCCACGCAGATTGTGGTGGAACGCCAGCTTGCCGCGCAAAACGTGTCCCGCCATGACTTGGGGCGCGAGAAATTTTTGGAAAAAGTGTGGGAATGGAAAGAAGTGTCCGGCGGCACGATTACGCAGCAGATGCGCCGTGTGGGCTGCTCCGCCGACTGGTCACGCGAATATTTCACCATGGACGACACCCGCGCTGAAGCCGTTACCGCCGTGTTTGTGAAGCTCTATAACCAAGGGCTGATTTACCGCGGCAAACGTTTGGTGAACTGGGACCCCGTTTTGGGCACGGCCGTTTCCGATTTGGAAGTGGAAAATATGGAAGAACAAGGGTTTATGTATTACGTCCGCTATCCGTTTGTCGCAGGGCAGGGGTTGGACGGCCGGTTTATGCTGATTGCAACCACACGTCCCGAAACAATTTTGGCCGACGGCGCATTGGCCGTTGCCCCCAATGACGAGCGTTACGCGCATTTGGTCGGCAAAAAAGTCCATGTTCCCATGACCGATCGCGTCATTCCGATTATTGAAGACGAATATGTGGATAAAGAATTTGGTACAGGCTGCGTCAAAATCACCCCCGCACACGACTTTAACGACTATGCAGTCGGACAACGGCATGAAATGGAAGTGATTAATCTGTTCACGCCGAAAGCAATAATGAACGAAAACGCCCCCGAAAAATATCGCGGGTTAGACCGTTTCGTGGCGCGGGACAAAATCATTGAAGATTTGAAAGAAAGCGGTTTGCTGGAAAAAATTGAGCCGCACAAACTCATGCGCCCGCGAGGCGACCGCACGGGTACGGTTATTGAACCCTATCTGACCGACCAATGGTTTGTCGCCATGTCTGCCACACCAAACGGCGGCGAACCCGAATCCGAATTCAAAGGCATGAGCCTGGCGCAGAAGGCCAAACACGCCGTGGACAGCGGCGCGGTGCGCTTCATCCCTGAAAACTGGGTCAATACCTACAACCAATGGATGAACAACATCCAAGACTGGTGCATTTCGCGCCAACTGTGGTGGGGACACCAAATCCCCGCGTGGTATGACGAAGCAGGCAATGTTTACGTTGCCCGTAGCGAAGCACAGGCATACCTGAAAGCTGTTGAATATTATTTGTCCAATGGTGGTAATACCAATACGTTGGGCGCGATAGCGATGTATCTGAACCAAGTTATTCGCCAAGAGCAGGAAACTTGGTCAAAGCCCAATCTAACCGCCGAATACCGCATCGAACGAGAAGGCTACCTAAAAGAACTACTTGACGATATTGTTAGGACTTATATCGAACCGCAAGGCATACGGCTCACGCGCGACGAAGACGTACTGGACACCTGGTTCTCCTCCGCACTCGTGCCGTTCTCCACATTGGGCTGGAAAGACGGCGAACCCGACACCGACGCCATGAAAGCGTTTATCCCGTCCAGCGTACTGGTAACGGGCTACGAAATCATCTTCTTCTGGGTGGCGCGCATGATTATGATGACCACCCACATTGTCGGCAAAGTGCCGTTCCGCGATGTCTATATCCACGGTATCGTGCGCGACCACGAAGGCAAAAAAATGTCCAAATCCGAAGGCAACGTCATCG
>CAUQSD010000062.1:0-12737 GCA_963520685.1 uncultured Kingella sp.
AAGAAGCCTACGCCATGGGCTTTACCAACGCCGCCATTGGCGCAATGGTGCGCAGCTCATATCACGCCGACATGCAGGCGAAAGACGTGCTGGAAGGACAAGGGCACGGCGGCTGCAGCCATCACTGAGCCGTCCCGCAATAAAAAGGCAGCCTGAAAACGGATAACCGCGTTTTCAGGCTGCCTTTTCTTCTCCGTCTGCCGCGCTCAAATCAGCCGCAGCCGTTTAAGCTCGTTCTTCAGGTAAGCATAATACACAGGGGCAATCACAATGCCGCCTATGCCGAAAATCCGCTCGCACACCACCATTGCCAGCAATAGCTCCCACGCCGAAGATTCAATCTGCGCGCCGATGATTTTTGCGTTCAGGAAATATTCGAGTTTGTGGATAACCACCAAAAACACCAACGATGCCGCCGCCACATAAAGCGACACACCCAAGCTCAATATAACAATAACGGCGTTGGAAATCAGATTACCCGCCACAGGCACCAATCCCAGCACAAACACGGTTGCCAACACCGTCATCCGAAACGGCAGCGACACGCCGAAAATCGGCAGCGCAACATAGAGATACAGACCCGTCAGCAGCGTATTCACCAGCGAAATCTTCGCCTGCGCCAAGAAAACGCGCTCAAAACTGTCTTGAAACAAATCAATGCGGCGCAAAAGCTCCGCCTTAAAGGCAGGCATCTGGCTGCGCACACGACGGTGGTTCAAACGGTGGAAGCTGAGCATGGTGCCGACCACAATGCCGATGATAATATGCACGAACGATTTGATGCCGCTTTTGCTGATGTTGGTAAGCGTGCTGCCGTATTCGCGCACCAGTTCGGAAAACGCGGTTTTGATTTCCGCCAGATTGCCGGGCAGCAAATCCAGCAGCGCAGGCGGCAGGGTGCTGGTGCTTTTGGTGTTTTCCAGAATCATCGCCAGCCTGTCCAGCATCACGGCGATTTTGCCGCCGCTAATCATGTGGTATGCGCCCAGCGACAGCAGCACAACCGCCAGCAGCACCAACCCCACGGTCAGCAAGGACGACACCAGATTGGTGCTGTGCGCGTTGAGCAGCCTGCGCAAAAACGCGCCGCGCGGCAGCAGGCGGCGCAGCCACAAAATCAGTCCGTTGGTTTTGGTGATGAACACATAAGTCAGCAAAACCGAGAGCAGCAGCGGCAAGAATTGGTAATACAGGATGCCGAGAAGCGCGGCGGCGGCGATGAGATAGGAAGCGTTGCGGGATTTCGTGTGTGCGGCGGGCGTGTGCATGGGAGAGAACGTGAAACGGGTTGGGAAGACGGTGATTATAGTGGAGATTAAATTAAAAAATGATATATCGGGTTTGCGGCTTTTCAGGCTGCCTAAACCGGCTGTTGCGAACCGGATAAGGCAGCCTGAAAAAAGAACACACCCACGTATCGGTCGGAGGTGTGTTTTTCATATAGTGGATTAAAATTGCAATGATACGGCGTTGGCTCGCCTTGACGTACTACCTGTACGCCTTGCGGCTCGCCGCCTTGTCTCATTTTTATTTTAATCCACTATAAAAAAGCTATCACGCAGTTTCAGGCTGCCCCGCGTAAAAGGCAGCCTGAAAGGTTATTTGAACGCGGCCTGTGCGGTTTTGCTCGGTTCGTGCTTGCCGTCTGTGGGCAGCGGCTGGTTTTTCGGATGCGATTTGCCCCACACGAATGCGGTGAGCAGGTGGATTTTCTCGTCGCTCAGAAAGTCTTTCCATGCGGGCATTTGGTTGTGGCGGCCGCTGGTGATGGTTTCAACCACCGCTTTTTCGCTGCGTCCCCACAGCCACACGTCATCGCTCAGATTGGGGGCGATGCCCATAGTGCCCTGCCCCTGTGCGCCGTGGCAGGCAATGCAGTTGGCTTGGAAGATGCCTTTGCCGCGTGCGGCGCGGACATTGTCGTGCGGCCGGCCGGAAAGCGACAGCACAAAATTCGCTACGTCTTTCACGCCCTCTTCGCCAAATTGCGGTCCCCAAGGTGCCATCATGCCGGTACGGCCGTTGGCAATGGTTTCTTTGATTTTTTCGGGCGTGCCGCCGTATATCCAGTCGGCATCGGTCAGGTCGGGGAAACCGATTGCGCCCTTGGCATCCGAACCGTGGCACTGGATGCAGTAGGTATCAAACAGGTTTTGGCCGATTTTCACCGCCTGCGGATTTTTGGCGACATCTTCTATTTTCATGCCTTTGAATTTGGCATACAGCGCACCGCTCTGCTTTTCGCCCGCTTTCATTTCTTCTTCATACTGGCCGTGGCTGCTCCAAGGCTTGCCGTTGAAGCCGATGCCTTTGAAGTCGCCCATGCCGGGATAGAACGTGAGATAACCCACGCAGAATATGATGATGAAGACGAACATCCAAAACCACCAGCGCGGCAGCGGATTGTCGTATTCCTGTATGCCGTCCCACGAGTGTCCCGTGGTGTCTATTTCGCCTTTTTCGTTACGCCTGCCGCTGCGCTTGCTCTGCGAAAGCAACAGACAGGTAACATAGACAATACTGGCGGCGACGATGGCGACGATGTAGTAATGCCAAAAGGGGGAAGTGAATTGTGATTCCATAGTTATGCTCCGTTGCCTTGGCTGGGGCGGCTGCCGCCATCAGGCGTATCGTTATCGTCAATAATGCTCTGTGCGGCTTCATCGTAATTGCGTTTGTTGCGTTTGTTGAGCACGATGAATACCACCAGTGCAAAGCTGATGCCGATGCAGACGGTAAAGATGCTGTTTGCCCAAGCCAAGTTCATGGTTTTTTACCTTTTGTTTTTCAATGCCAAGCCCAAGCCTTGCAGGTAGGCAACCAGTGCGTCCAGCTCGGATTTGTCTTCCAACTCTTTGGGGGCGTTGGCAAAATCTTCCGCAGTATAGGGCACGCCGATTTTCTCCAAGGCTTTCATGTGGCGCACCACTTCGTCTGCATCCACCATTTTGCGCCCCAAAAACGGGAAGGCGGGCATATTGGATTCGGGGACGACACTGCGCGGGTCGTTCAGGTGGCGGCGGTGCCATTCGTCGGAATAGCGTCCGCCCACACGCGCCAAATCGGGACCGGTGCGTTTGGAACCCCATTGGAAGGGATGGTCGTACACTGATTCGCCTGCCACGGAATAATGTCCGTAGCGTTCGGTTTCTGCGCGGAACGGGCGGATTTGCTGCGAGTGGCAGTTGTAGCAGCCCTCGCGCACATAGATGTCGCGCCCGGCCACTTGCAGCGCGGTGTAGGGTTTCACGCCTTTGGCGGGCGTGATGACTTCTTTCTGCGCAAACAGGGGAACAACTTCCACCAACAGCCCGATGCTCACCACCAATAGGGTGAAGACAATCAGGAAACCTACTTTTTCTTCTGCCAATTGTTGCAATTTCATGTTCAGCACCTTGTTATATTCAATGGTTCTGTGCCTGCGGCAGCGCGGGGATTTCCGCTTCGGCCGGACGGCCTGCCGCGATGGTGCGGTATGTGTTGTATGCCATGATAACCATGCCGCTCAGGTAGAGCGTGCCGCCCAAAAAGCGGACGAAGTAAAACGGCATGGAGCGGCTTACCGAGGCGATGAATTTGTGCGTCAGCGTGCCGTCGGGCTGCATTGCACTCCACATCATGCCCTGCATCACGCCGGAAGCCCACATGGAGGTGATATAGAGCACCACGCCCAAGGTGGCAATCCAGAAATGCGCTTCAATCAGTTTGACGCTGTACATCTCTTTGCGGCCGTATAAACGCGGAATCATGTAATACAGCGAGCCGATGGTAACAAAGCCCACCCAGCCCAGCGCGCCGGAATGCACATGCCCCACCGTCCAGTCGGTGTAGTGGCTCAACATATTCACGGTTTTGATGGACATCATCGGCCCTTCAAACGTGGACATGCCGTAGAACGACAGCGACACAATCAGGAATTTCAGAATCGGGTCGGTACGCAGTTTGTCCCATGCGCCCGAAAGGGTCATGATGCCGTTAATCATGCCGCCCCAAGAAGGTGCAAACAGGATAAGCGACAATACCATGCCCAAAGTCTGCGTCCAGTCGGGCAGAGAGGTGTAGTGCAGATGGTGGGGGCCCGCCCACATATAGGTAAAAATCAGTGCCCAAAAGTGCACCACGGACAGGCGGTAGGAATACACGGGACGGCCTGCCTGTTTGGGTACGAAGTAATACATCATGCCCAAGAAGCCGGCGGTCAGGAAGAAGCCCACGGCGTTGTGCCCGTACCACCACTGCACCATGGCATCAATCGCGCCGTAATAGACGGAATAGGATTTGAACGCACCTGCAGGAATGGAAATGTTGTTCACGATGTGCAGCAGTGCAACGGCAAGGATGAAGCCGCCGTAAAACCAGTTGGCAACATAAATATGCTTCATTTTGCGTTTGGCAATCGTGCCGAAGAATACGACGGCATAGGCCACCCACACGGCGGTAATCAAAATATCAATCGGCCATTCCAGCTCGGCATATTCCTTACCCTGGGTGTAGCCCAGCGGCAGGGTAATGGCGGCCAGCACGATAACTGCCTGCCAACCCCAGAAGGTGAACGCGGGCAGCCAGCCGCCGAAAAGGCGCGCGTTACAGGTGCGCTGCACAACATAATAAGACGTGCCGATAAGCCCGCAGCCGCCGAAGGCGAAAATCACGGCGTTGGTATGCAGCGGACGGATGCGCCCGAAGGCGAACCAAGGGCCGATTTCGGAAAGGTTGAGTGCGGGCCAGAACAGTTCGGCAGCGGCATACACGCCGACAAACATCCCGACCAACCCCCAAACCACCGTCATCACGGCGAACTGGCGCACCACATGATAGTTGTAGGTTTGCGGTTCTGCGGCTGCTTTCTGCACGGGGATGCTGCCTGCCGCACCGCCGTAAGTTTGCGTTTCCATGGGAAAAACTCCATTTACATTGAAATTTTTTCGCACAGGCGGTCTGCACCGCCTGTTTTATTGTTTCGGAGATGAAACCCGCGTTTGATACCGTTAAAATATACACGGATAATGTTTCAAAACCCCGAATATCGTAAGGTTATTTAAACTTTCGTAATCTTACCTTATTAGTTTTAAACAATCCACCGCAAATAAATAAATAAATTTTCCCTAAAATAGTTATTGGTAAAACCAAAGGACAACCTTCATGCTGCATTACACCGTCTCCCCCCAACCGGAAAGCCATCTGTGGCACATCACCCTGTCTTTTGAGCACAACAGCGATGTGCCGCAAACACTGAAACTGGCAAACTGGGTGGCAGGCAGTTACATGATTCGCGATTTTGCACGCCACATCGTCCGCATTCAGGCTGCCTGCGGCGGCGAAGCGGCCGAACTGGTACAAACCGCCAAAAACGAATGGCACACGCCGCCCAAGCGCGGGCATTACCAAATCCGCTATACCGTCTATGCCGACGACTTGTCGGTGCGCGCCAGCCTGCTGGATACGGAGCGCGGCTTTATAGACGGCGCGTGCCTGTTCCTATACCTGCCCGAGCGGCGGGGCGAAACATGCGAAGTGCGTTTTGAAGGGCTGCCTGAAAACTGGCGCATAGAAACCGCATTAAGGCAGCCTGAAAACGCCGCGCCCAATGTTTTTCAGGCTGCCTCATACGCAGAACTCACCGACTGCCCGATAGAAATGGGCGCAAACATAGAAACCCTGCATTTCACCGCCTGCGGCATCCCGCACCGCATTGCCCTCAGCGGACACCGCGCCGATTTTGACCGCACCCGCCTGCTAAACGACTGCCAAGCCATATGCAGCTACGAACTGTCGCTGTTCCCCCAGCCCGCACCGTTTTCCGAATACCTATTCCTGCTGCACGTCGGCGACGGCATTTACGGCGGCTTGGAACACACCTCATCCACCGCCCTGCACGCCGACCGCAACGTCCTGCCCCGCCACGGAATGCGCGAAGCCGATACCGCCTATACCCAACTTTTAGGCCTGATTTCGCACGAATATTTCCACGCATGGAACGTTAAATCCATCAAACCGCAGGCGTTCTGCCCGTATGACTTGGACAAAGAAGCCTACACCGAACAGCTTTGGGCATTTGAAGGCATCACCTCCTATTACGACGATTTGGCATTGGTACGCAGCCGCACCATCACCCCCGAAGCCTATCTCAACCTGCTGGCACAAAACATCACCCGCGTACACCGAAACGCAGGGCGAAAACAGCAGACACTGGCAGAATCCAGCTTCGCCGCATGGCACAAGTATTACAAGCAGGACGAAAACAGCCCCAACGCCATCACCAGCTATTACCAAAAAGGTGCACTGGCAGCCTTGTGCCTAGATTTGCTAATCCGCGAAAAAAGCAGCGGCACAACAAGTTTGAACACCGTGATGCACCAACTCTACCAAGACTGGCTGGACACACAGCGCGGCATTCCCGAGCAGCAATGGCAGGCGCGGGCACAGGAAATCACCGGACTGGATTTGCACGACTTCTTTCAAGCTGCCCTATACAGCACCGAAGACTTGCCGCTTTCAGGCTGCCTGAAAACCGCAGGCGTGGAACTGCAATGGCAGCCCGCCGCACGCACCGACACAGGACGGCTGGTTTCCGCCTTCCCCGACAACATGCCCGCCCCCGATTCAGGCTGCCGCTTCAAGCAGCAGGACGGGCGCGCCCTCATCAGCCACGTTGCCAACGGCGGCGCAGCCGAACGGGCAGGACTGAAAGCAGGCGACACCATCATCGCCGTAAACCGGTTTGCCTGCACCGATTTTGCCGCACAGGCCGAAACCCGCGCAGGCGACCGCCACACCCTGCATTATTTCCGCCACGGCGTATTGCACGAAACCGAACTCATCATACAGCCCGCCGCCACAGACACCGCCTACCTGCGGATTGCCGATGCCGGCAGACTGGCACGCTGGCTGGGCATCTAAACCCGCACGCCACGCCGCTTTCAGGCTGCCCCACGCTTTCAGGCAGCCTGAAAAACGGTTAAAATACCGCGCTTTCCCCTCTTCAAAAACACAACAACAGGATTCAGAAAATGTTTGAAAAAATAGCGGACTACCTGTATGTGTCCGCCCAACTGAAAGACGAGCGGTTCGCCAAACGCGCCGCCGCATACGGCATCAAAACCGTCATCTGCAACCGCCCGGACGGCGAAGAACCCGGCCAGCCCGACTTCAAACAAGTGGAAGAATGGCTGCACCGCCACGGCATTGAAAACGTTGTCTATATGCCCGTGGTGATGGACGCCATAGACGATGCCGTGCTGAACAACTTCCAAGAAACCGTCGCCAAATCGCCCGCACCGATTCTGGCATACTGCCGCAGCGGCACTCGCTCATCCATGCTGTGGGCACTCAACCAAGCGCGGCGCGGCGTGGAAGTAAACAGCCTGATTAAGGCCGCCCAGCTTGCCAACATCAACCTTGAACCGCAGCGCGCCCGCCTGGAAGCAGTCTATACCAAACGCGGCTGAATACCGCCCGCCCCCGAAACCCTGCCGATGCAGGGTTTCCGTTTTTCAGGCTGCCTGAAAACGCGTAAGCATCCGCCCCACGAAACCGATATGGGCATATAGGGTTTTCAGGCTGCCCCGCAATACATTCCGTAGGGTGGACACTCCCGCTGCCCACGCGTTGTTCCAAGGCAGCCTGAAACGGAAACCAGCGTTGCGCGTACCCATGTCTATGCGCGCATCACCCTACCCCAACACAAAGGCAGCCTGAAAACGCTTTCCCACGTTTTCAGGCTGCCTTTTATGCCTGTGTCGGCAGACTATTTCTGCGTTGCCTGTATCGCCGTCAGCGCGATGGTGTACACAATGTCTTCCACCAGCGCACCGCGCGACAAATCGTTCACGGGTTTGCGCAGCCCTTGCAGCATCGGTCCCACGCTCAGCACATTGGCATTGCGCTGCACGGCCTTATAAGTACAGTTGCCCGTGGTCAGATTGGGGAAAATAAACACGTTGGCTTTACCGGCAACAGGGCTGTTCGGCGCTTTGGATTTGGCCACGCTTTCCACCACTGCCGCATCGTATTGCAGCGGACCGTCCACCGCCAAATCCGGCGCTTTTTCTTTAACCAGCCGCGTAGCTTCCACCACCAAATCCACATCGGGGCCGCTGCCGGAATTGATGGTGGAATAGGAAATCATCGCCACGCGCGGTTCAATGCCGAAGGCTTTGGCAGACTTGGCCGACTGGATGGCGATTTCGGCAAGCTGTTCGGCGGTGGGATTGGGGTTCACCGCGCAGTCGCCGTACACAACCACCTGTCCGGGTAGCAGCATGAAGAACACGCTGGACACAATGCTCTCGCCCGGAGCGGTTTTGATAAGCTGCAAGGCGGGGCGGATGGTGTTGGCGGTGGTGTGTACCGCACCAGACACCAGACCGTCCACATCGTTTTGCGCCATCATCATCGTGCCGAGCACAACGGTGTCTTGAAGCTGCTCGCGCGCCTGCTCGGGAGTCATGCCTTTGGATTTGCGCAACTCGCACATCGGGGCGACGTATTGTTCCACCAGTGTGGCCGGGTCAATGATTTCCAGACTTTCCGGCAAAGCAATGCCCAAGTCTTTGGCAACGGCTTCCACTTCGGCTTTCGGGGCAAGCAGCACGCAGCGGGCAATACCCTTTTCATGGCAGATGGCGGCGGCACGGACGGTACGCGGTTCTGCGCCTTCGGGCAGCACAATGCGTTTACCGGCCTTGCGGGCGGCCTGCATCATGTTGAAGCGGAATTGGGCGGGCGAAAGGCGGTCGGTGGCGGCTGCGGCAGCGGCGGCCAGTGCGGCTGCATTCAGGCTGCCCTGCGCACCCAAGTCGGGCAGGCCGCAGGCTTGGGCGGCTGCGGCATTGCCGATTACACCGGCAAAATCCACGGAAGAACCGGAAAACGCCTGCACCGCCAGCGCAATGCGTTTGTCCGCGCCCGCTTCATCGGAAGATACCAATACCACTTTTGCATTGAACGAAGTGGCCAGCGCAACGTTCTGCGCTGCCAAAAAGGCGTTTTCGCCATCGGCTTTGATGCCTTGGATAACGGTGGTTTTTTTGCCGAGGGCGGCGGCTTCGCCGACCAATGCGTCCAACCAGTCGTCTGCTTTGCCCTGCGCAATCAGGGCTTCGGCGCGGGCCGCGTCTGCCAGCGGGTTCAGTACGGCGGCATCGGGCAATGCGGCGGCGACGGCTTGGGCGGCGGCTGCGGCATCGGCGTGTGCGCAGGTGGGGAGGATGAGGATGTTTGCCATGGTGTTTGTCCTTTTTGGTAAACGGATGCAGAAAAAAAGCTCCGGCCATGCAGCCGGAACTGAGCCGTGTGGATTATATAGTGAAATTTCCAATAACTGCTACCGTGTCCCCCGCCGGAACTTAGACGAGAGTTCTGAATAAGACTGCAAGCAACAATATGGCATAACTGTTTTATAGAAATCCAAAGCATTGTTTACGGTATTTTTTTGCGAAATACCTCAATACAAACACATACAACTACACCTGTTTCCCTACCACCGCCAAGCCATCTGGACAACCGGCTTGGTACACGAAAGAAGGAAAGTGTGTTCCCGAGTGCCCCGCCTTTACCCGTTCTGCAGTTCATACAGATAGCGGTAATATCCGTTCGGCTTCGCCAGCAATTCCTGCTGCGTTCCCGCTTCCACAATCCTGCCTTTGTCCATGGCAATAATCCGGTGTGCCGTTTTAACGGTGGACAGACGGTGGGCAATAATCAGCACCGTCCGGTTAGCGCAAATGGCCTGCATATTCTGCATAATCGCCCGTTCACTTTCATAATCCAGCGCACTGGTGGCTTCGTCAAAAATCAGAATGCGCGGATTGGTGATTAACGCGCGGGCAATCGCAATGCGCTGCCGCTGTCCGCCCGACAAGCCTGCCCCTTGTTCGCCCACCACGGTGTCGTAGCCTTCCGGCAGCTCCATAATAAACTCGTGTGCACCCGCCAGTTTGGCCGCTTCGATAATACGTTCCAGCGGCATACCCGTATCCGTCAGCGCGATATTGTCGCGTATACTGCGGTTGAGCAGCACATTCTCCTGCAAGACCACACCCACCTGCCGCCGCAGCCAAGCAGGAGCGGCCAAAGCCAAATCGTTGCCGTCCACCAACACCCGTCCCTGCTCCGGCACATACAGACGCTGCACCAATTTGGTAAGTGTGGATTTGCCCGACCCCGAACGTCCCACAATCCCCAGCACTTCTCCCGCCCGAATCCGCAGGTTCAAATCCTGCAGAATCAGCCTGCCGTCCGCCTTATAGCGGAAATCGACATGTTCGAACGTAATCTCCCCTCGGATATCGGGCAGTGTCAAACGCGAAGACGCGTTCTCGGTCGGCGCATTCAGAATATCCCCCAGACGCGCCACCGAAATCCCCACCTGCTGGAAATCCTGCCAAAGCTGCGCCAGCCGAATCACAGGCGCAGCCACCTGCCCCGAGAGCATATTGAACGCAATCAGCTGCCCCACCGTCAGCTTGCCCTCAATCACCAGTCTTGCGCCAATCCACAACGTCGCCACCGTCACCAGCTTCTGAATCAGCTGCACCCCCTGCTGGCCGACCACCGCCAGCTTCGTTACCCGAAATCCCGAAGCCACATAAGCCGCCAACTGGTTATCCCAACGCTGCGTCATCTGCGGCTCCACCGCCATCGCCTTTACCGTACCCACCGCAGTGATACTTTCCACCAAAAACGACTGGTTGTCTGCATTGCGCGCAAACTTATCGTTCAGACGCGTCCGCAGTATCGGACTGATAAATGCCGACCAAAACGCATAGGCAGGCAACGAAGCCAACACCACCCAAGTCAGTGTGGAGCTGTAATACCACATCACCGCCAGAAAAATAAACGAAAACGCCAAATCCAACACCGAAGTCAGCGCCTGACCGGTCAGGAAATTGCGAATCTGCTCCAATTCCCGCACCCGGGCCACCGTATCCCCCACCCGTCTGTGCTCGAAATAGGATAAAGGCAAAGAAAGCAGATGCCGGAACAGACGCGCGCCCAATTCCACATCAATACGCGAAGTGGTATGTGCAAACAGATACGTCCGCAAACCGCCCAACACAATCTCAAACAGCGACACCACCAACAAAGCCACCGCCACCACATCCAAAGTAGAGAATCCCCGATGCACCAGCACCTTGTCCATCACCACCTGGAAAAACAGAGGTGTAACCAGTGCAAACAGCTGCAACACCACCGAAACCACCAACACTTCAAAAAACAACCGGCGGTATTTGATTACCGCCGGAATAAACCAGGTAAAGTCAAACTTTGCCAAACTGCCCAATACCGAAGCGCGGGAAGCAACCAATATCAGTTTGCCCGAATATCGGTTAGAAAATTCGGTAAAAGACAATACCGCAGACTTATTCGTAATCAAATCCTGTATGAGATATTGGGCATTCTCACCTTCACCGTCTGTTTTAGCCAGAATAAAATGGTTGCCGTCATCACACCATACCAATGCAGGTAAAGTCGCCATAGCCAAACGTTTGACAGGCTGGCGTACTACCTTTGCCTTCAATCCCAAAGATTTGGTGGCCAAAAGCCATTGTGTTTCGTTCAAATCGCTTTGTGCGGAAGCACAGAACTCATGCTGTATATCGGCAGGATTGGCGGCAATGCCGTGGTAATGGGCGAGGATGATGAGGGCGGAAAGGGCGGGGAGCGGTGTGGGTACGGTAGGCATAAATAAAATATATGTTAGATTGGATGTGGATAACGGCTGTCTGGAAAAAGAATATATCTAAGTAGGAAGAAATATATAAATAAAACAGCAGAACGCATTGTAAGGATATATACAGGAATTGTAAAGGGAAAGTATGGAAAAGTTCTCGTTTCAGGAAGGTAAAACGGCTTAGGAATCAAGATAGATGCGGATGCCTCGCACCTATCATGCCTCCTGCATACCGTTAAGGCACAGGGTTAAGGTGCAGGGTTAAGGTACCGGCTGCCCCGACTCTGTCACGGTCGGGTAACATCATTTTTTGTGTTTCAGACAGCCTGAAACGTATATATATATTTGTTTAAAAAAGACTTTAAAGATTGATAACAGTTCTTGACGATTTTTTAAGAGAGGATGTAGAGTATCATTACTGATGACGAGCAACCAAAATGACAAGGAAAACTGTCTACATGTCCGTGTATGGACATAGAACCTGTTTCAAGCAGCCCAAAACGGATAAATACAAACGTATTTTATTGCTTTAAAAAAAGTTAAAAATATTTGACTATCTTGAAAAAACCTTGAATGCGGAGTTAGCCTATCAATTAAGTAGGAATCGATAGTGATTCAAGGGGAATATTCGCGGTTTTCATACTTGAATATTTTTAGGCTGCCTGAAATTTACGTATAAACGTATGTTTTCACAAAATAATAGTACTAAATAGCGTCATAGAAAGTATGGGCTTGCGATCCTAAAATGATAACTCTAAATGACAAGGTTATCTTCGGCATTACGTTCGATTTCTTCCAAGCCCTTGATATCTGCATAAGATTACTGAGTATTACTAAATAATAAAAATTATACTCGAGTAACAACTTTGAAAATTGTTAGCTCAATTCTTTAATTTTTTGGATAATTATTGTGAATAAAAGAATTTCTAAAAAAGATTTAGATTCAAATCTTATAAAAAAATTTAATATATGGCTTATAGGAATACCTTTAGGTCTGAGTTTTTTATTTGGGGCTGTACTAGATTAGCCCTAAATTCCACACCAAACCCGCAAGATTTTTAGC
>CAUQSD010000063.1:0-12682 GCA_963520685.1 uncultured Kingella sp.
AACCGAGCGCGGCAGGGGCAAGGCGTGCGGCAACGACGGCTGCGGAACCGCCGGATGAACCGCCGGGAACGTGTTCGGGATTCCACGGATTTTTAGTCGCGCCGTAGAACGAGGTCTCATTGGTCGAGCCCATGGCAAACTCGTCCATATTGGTACGGCCGAGCGTTACCATGCCTTCATTAAGCAGGTTTTGGACGACGGTGGCAGTGTAGGGGGAGACAAAGTTGTCCAGCATTTTGGAGCTGCACGCACTGCGCCAACCTGTTTGACAGAAAATGTCTTTGTAGGCGATGGGTACACCGGTAAGCGCAGTGGCGTTGCCTTGCGCGATGCGCGCGTCGGCGGCACGGGCTTCGGCGAGGGTTTTGTCTTGGTCGAAGGTGATGTAGCCGTTGATGGCCGGGTTCTGCGCAGCAATGGCGGCGAGGTATTCGGTTGCCAGTTCGACGGCGGAGATTCGTTTGGATTGCAGCAGTTGGTTGGCTTGTTTGAGGGTGTATCGGGTCATTTTCGGGTCTTTCGGTTGGAATTGAAAAATAGATGGATTTTAAGGGGTTAGTGGGGTGCAGGCTGCTTTTTCAGGGGCAGTGCTTTTTATTTTGTACTTGGGTTGCCAATCATACCGCTGTTGGGAAACTTGTTTTCCAACCATTTCATAAAATTTTCAACAGCATATTGGTCTTGTGGTTTCGAATGTTTCATGCCTCTACCTCGACAGATAAATGATAGAAATTCTACTGGAATGTCAGGAGCCTTATCGCCAAAGTACCAAAATTTCTCGCAAATTAAAACATTTTTTCCAGCTATATCTTCACTCCATTGCTCCTGTTCCGTATGCCAACCTTTCAAATGGTTCCAGCGGCCATTTTCTAGATAATACATATTATCGCCGAATTTATTGATGTCATTTGTATTTTTAATTGGTTTTGGCTTTTTATCTTCGAATCTAGGGTTGGTTGAATATTCCTCAATGCTGATAATTTCAGAAATAATGCCAACATAAATCAGTTTATTTTGTTTAGATTTCTTACCCAACAAAATATCACCAACTTTTGTATTCCTGCTTCGCCTTATTTGAGGTTTACAAGTTGCCAGCGTTAAGAATCCATGAAATGGGTTAGGGGCAAATCCATAATCATATGCGACAACATAACTAATCACTTTCATCATATGTTCCAATATTTATTTATTAAGTGGTTTTAATCCGTCATTCAGGTAGATATATTCTATATAAGTAAAGAATTCGAACACAGTTTCGTGCTATTTATTGGTAAATCCGATATTTTCAGGCTGCCTGAAAGCTAATCCTGCCCGCCAATCCATTCTGCGGGCAGTGCGCTGTCGTGCATTTCCAAAACAAATCCCTGTATTTCATTGGGATAGCGTTTCAGGGTTTCGTCCAAAATGTCGCGGTAGATGCGCTGGATGAATACGTTTTCAAATTCGCTTTCCACATCAAATCCGACCAACTCGGCTTCGCCGTCTGCCAGCGGTACGATTTGCCAGTCCCAGTATTGTAGGGGCGGCGGCAGGTCGGTTTCGCCTTCGTCAGCGGCATACCATGCCTGATACCAGTCGCCGATTTGTGCCAATTCTGCCTCGCCACGGATGCCTTCTGTGCATTCACCGTTTTCCCAATCGTCGGCGTAATCCCAGCATTCTTCTTGGCAGTCGGCAACATCTGCCATAAAAGCCTGAGGGTCGGCTAAGGCTTCACCGATGCCGAGTTCAAAACTCGCGCCTTCTTCGCAGCCGTGTACAAACAGCCATGCAAAGGCTTTGGTGCAGCCCGTTTTCTGCCGGAACGCGCGGATGCGGTCGGCAAGGTGGGTGATGACGGGCTCGAAAACTTTTGGGGTGTCGAGATTTAACGGGGTCATGGGACTTCTTTAATTTTGTTTGTTGCAGACTGTCTGAAAGTCTTGACGGTGGCGGTTATCAATAGGCTGTTTGCGCTTTGTCGCGCTTTCCTCATCCCTTTTCTGCTGGGAGAGGAATCTGCCAAAATATGACCGTTCCGGAAATTTGTTTGCTTTTTAGTGTGCTGGTGCGGGCTCTTTTTTTGAGGTTTCAGGCAGCCTGAAAACTATTCCTCAATCACCTGCGGCACGATATACAGCCGTTCACGCACTTCGGGGGCGCAGGCCTGATATTCGGCGGCATGGTCGGTTTCCGTTACTTGGTCGGCACGCAGGCGCAGTGCCACATCATGCGGGTGCGCCATGGGTTCTACGCCATCGGTATTTACCGCCTGCATTTTTTCCACCAGCGCGAACACCGCATCCAGTTTTTCCAACACGGCAGGTTTCTCTTCATCGGTCAGGGAAATGCGGGAGAGACGGGCTATTTTTTCAACATCGGCAAGGGTAAGAGCCATAGTTAAAATCCTTAAAATTGGGTTTGGTTATTCGGTAAATTAGGGTATCATTGCGCGTTCTTTCGTCCGCCAAGCGCGCGATTATAGCCGAAAACATACCCGCAGGCGTGGCGTTTCAGGCTGCCCGAACAGCCCTCTTCTCCGTTCTGCACGCTGTCTGTAACCAACAAACTCAGGAATTTTTATGCTGTCTTTCCTCACCCGTTATTTCTCCAATGACATCGCTATCGATTTGGGTACGGCCAATACGCTCATTTATATAAAGGGCAAAGGCATTGTTTTGGACGAACCCTCGGTAGTCGCCGTGCAGGCCGACAGCATGGGAAGGGATGAAACATTGGCGGTGGGTACGGAAGCAAAAAAAATGCTGGGACGCACGCCGGGCAGCATCCGAGCCATCCGTCCGCTCAAAGACGGCGTCATTGCCGATTTCGTTATCACTGGTAAAATGCTCAAAGCCTTCATCCGCAAAGTAAACAGCAGCAAATGGTCTGCCGCGCCGCGCGTGGTTATCTGTGTGCCGTGCGGTGCAACGCTGGTGGAGCGCAAAGCAATCAAAGACTCTGCGCGTGAAGCGGGCGCATCTGCCGTGCACCTGATTGAAGAGCCGATGGCGGCTGCAATCGGCGCGGGTCTGCCGATTGACGAACCCACAGGTTCCATGGTGGTGGACATCGGCGGTGGCACAACAGAAGTCGGTGTCATTTCATTGTCGGGAGTGGTGTATTCCCACTCCATCCGCGTCGGTGGCGATACTTTTGACGAAGCCATCATCCAATATGTTCGCCGCAACTACGGCATGCTGATTGGCGAGGCTTCCGCCGAAGAAATCAAAAAGCGCATCGGCTCGGCATTCCCTAGCACCGAAGTTTCCGAAATGGAAGTTAAAGGCCGCAATTTGGCCGAGGGTATCCCGCGCTCGTTCACCATTACTTCCAACGAAGTCTTGGAAGCTTTGGCAGACCCGCTGAGCCAAATTGTGCAGGCTGTCCGCAGCGCATTGGAACAGACGCCGCCCGAATTGGGGGCAGACATCGCCGAACGCGGTTTGGTGCTGACGGGCGGCGGCGCACTGCTAAAAGGGTTGGATCGTTTGTTGGCAGAAGAAACCGGCCTGCCGGTGCTGATTGCCGAAGACGCACTGACCTGTGTGGCACGCGGCAGCGGCAAAGCGTTGGAATTAATCGGTAAGATGAATTCCGTATTCGTCCGCGAATTTTGATTTCAGGCTGCCTGAAAACTCTCCACGATGTCCGATAGTTCCCTGTCTTTCACGCAGCGCGGCGTGCGACCCGTAAACAAACTGATTTGCCTCACCTTGGCATCGGTTGCCCTGATGATGCTGGACAGCCGCTTCGCCGCCGTACAGACTGCCAAAAACTACATTTCCACTGCGCTCTATCCTCTGCAATGGATAGCCAACAAACCAGTGGAATGGTATGAATATGGCAGCTCCATGCTGCAATCCCAAACCTATCTGCTCGGTGAAAACCAGCGGCTTTTGCAGGAAAACACCCGTCTGCGTTTGCAGGCAGTGCAGACTGAAATTCAAAGCAGGCAGCTTGATGAACTCAAGACCCTGTTTTCTTTGAAAAACCACGGTTTGCAGATAACTACTGCTGCTGAGATTATCTCCAACGACAAAGAACCGTCCGGCAGCAGGATTATTATCAATAAAGGCAGTAGCAGCGGTGTCCGCGCAGGTGATGCGGTGGTGGACGACGGAGGTCTTTTGGGGCAGGTAACACATGTGCATCCGCTCACATCGGAAGTCAGTCTGCTGACTGATAGCAATGCCGCCATCCCCGTTATGGTTGCGCGCACGGGTGTGCGGACGTTGCTCTATGGCGGCAGCGGCGGTGTGGAACTGCGTTATTTTCCCACCGATGCGGATTTACAGCCCAATGACGTGCTGGTTACTTCGGGTTTGGATAGTGTTTATCCGATGGGCATCCCCGTTGCCAAAGTTGTCCAAACCAGCCGCAACGCAGGTACGCCATTCTATCGTGCCGACATCAGGCCACTTGCCGCCCTGCGCGTGAGTAAATATGTTTTAGTGCTGCCGCAATCCGATGCGGAGGTCTTTCAGGCTGCCTCGGTTGCCGGCAGCACCCCAACCAAGCGTCCATAATGGAATTAGAATCTTTTTACAGCAAAACTTCCAAACGCTTCATTTATACCAGTTTTGTTATAGCCATTGCACTGGATTTTATTCCACTGCCCGGGCAGTTTTTCCATTGGCTGCCCGAGTTTACGGCAATGATGCTGATGTTTTGGATTATCAACCGCCCCCAGCACGTCGGCATCGGTACGGCGTTTGTGCTGGGGTTGTTACTGGACATCGGCACGGCAGCACCGTTGGGCGAACACGCGCTGGCCTATATCTTTGCTGCCTACATCATTGTGCAGAACCGCCGCCAGCTCGTGCTGTATCATTACGGTATTCAATCTGTTATGGTGTTTGCCGCGCTGATGTGTAGTGAAATCATTCTGACTTTGGCGCGTTTGCGCTTTACCCAGCATTTCAACGGTTGGACGGTGTTTCTGGCGCCCGTGGTTGGTGCACTGTTGTGGCCGCTATTAAACAAAATCATGGTTTCCATTCTGAATTTCCGCTATCTGCGCCGATGAGAACACGCCGCCGCCAAGCCAGATACCCCAAACAAAACAACAACCGCCAGCGCGATTTTCTCCTGCGCTTGGCGGCCGCTTTTGTTTTTATCCTGATATTTTTCTCCGCACTGGCGGCGCAATTCGTGAATTTGCAGGTATATAAGCACAAAGACTATGTTGCCCAAGCCGCCACCAACCGCATCACGCTTATCCCCACTCCGCCGATACGCGGCGAAATCACCGATGTAAACGGTGTGGTGCTGGCGCAGAATTATCCCGCCTATTCGTTGGAAATCATCCCGAATAAGGTTGAAGGCAAGGTTGAGGACCTGATTGAAGCTCTGAAAGCCTATGTACCGATAGACGAAACTGACCTGCGCCGCTTCCGAAAATTCCGCGCCGATTACCGCTCGTATGAAAAAGTTCCGTTGAAACTGAAACTCACGCCGGACGAAGCCTCTCGTCTTGCTGCGCAGCTTTATCGTTTTAAAGGCGTGGAAATCAATGCGCGCACCTTCCGCGAATACCCGTTCGGTCCGCTGACTGCGCATTTTCTGGGTTATATCGGCCGCATCAGCGACAGCGACCAGAAAAAGCTGGAAGAAGGCAACCGCTCCGCCGCCTATCGCGGCACCACCCACATCGGCAAATCAGGTCTGGAAGATTATTACGAAGAAGCCCTCCACGGCGCGCCCGGCTATGAGGAAGTGGAAAAAGATGCGGCAGGCAACATCGTCCGCATCATCCGTTCCGACCCGCCGAAAACAGGTCAGACCCTGCGGCTTTCCATGGACATCCGGATGCAGCAGGAAGCCGACCGCCTGATGGCGAACCGGCGCGGTGCATTGGTGGCGATAGACCCGCAGACGGGCGGCGTTCTCGCCTTCGTCTCCAAACCGAATTTTGACCCCAACGTCTTCATAGACGGCATAGACAGCGATACTTGGAAAGCTCTGAACGAAGATTGGCAGCGGCCGCTTATCAACCGCGTAACCCAAGGGTTGTATCCGCCCGGTTCCACCTTCAAACCGTTTATGGCGATGGCACTCTTGGAAAGCGGCAAGCTCACCCAGCACAGTATTGTGCCGGCACCCGGTGCATGGAGCATTCCGGGTTTCAAGCACCAGTTCCGTGATGCGGCACGCGGCGGGCATGGTGCAATCAACCTGATGCGTGCCATCCAAGTGTCGTCCGACACGTTTTTCTACCGCATGGGCTATGAGCTGGGCATCAACCGCGCGCTGCCGTATCTGGCGGCATTTGGCTTTGGCGAGCGCACGGGTATAGATTTGCCAAACGAATACAGGGGCGTGCTGCCCAGCCCGGAATGGAAGGCCAAGCGTTGGGCGAAAGGCACCGAAAAGCAGCGGCATTGGAATCCTGCCGAAATGGTGCCCGTCAGCGTGGGGCAGGGTTACAACACCTACACGCCCTTGCAGATGGCGCACGCACTGGCAACGCTGGCCAACGACGGCACGGTTTACCGTCCGCATTTGGTTAGGGAACTCTTGGACCACGAAAACCGTCAGATTACCGTGATAGATCCGAAGCCCGAGCGTGTGTTGCCCTACAAACGCACCAACTTCAACTACATCAAGCAGGCGATGCAGCGCGTTTTGCAGCCGGGCGGCACGGCACGCAAAATCGGCGTGGGGCTGAAATACAGCATGGGCGGCAAAACGGGAACGGCGCAGGTGGTACAAATCGCACAGGGCAAAAGCTATAACGCCGCCGCCTTGCGCGTGCAGCACCGCGACCATGCGTGGTTTATCGCTTTCGCACCTGCCGACAAGCCGCAGATTGCCGTTGCCGTGATTTTGGAAAACGCAGGCTGGGGCGCAAATGCCGCCCCTGTTGCCCGTAACCTGATTGATTACTACCTCCTTCGCCTGAAAACGGGGCAGGTGTCCGACGACGTGAAAGGGATGCGCAAAACCGCCAATCCGCTTTTGCCGCAGAATGTGCAGCCGCCGAAAAAAGGCAGCGGCGTGCTGGCGGCGTTTGAAGCGGCCGCACAGGAAAAAGCCGCACATTTTCAGGCTGCCTCCGATGCTTCCACCCCCGTTCAGGCTGCCTCACAAGCCGCTGCGCCCTCTGCGAGACACTGACCATGCAACAACAAGACAACCTGTTAATCAAAGCCAAAAGGCTATTCTGGAATCCGCTTGACCCCTATCTTTTTTACGCCATGCTGGCTGTTTACCTGATGAGCATGTTCCTGCTTTATTCCGCAGACGGGCAGGATATCGGGCGGTTGGAAAACAAAACGCTGCATACCTTCATCGGTGTGGGGCTGCTGCTCGTGTTTTCGCGCATCCGTCCGCAGATACTCAGCCAGTTTGCCCTGCCGATTTATGTTCTCGGCGTGCTGCTGCTTTTGGGCGTGCATTTTTTCGGTGTAACCGTAAACGGTTCCACCCGCTGGCTGAATTTGGGCTTCGTGCGTCTTCAACCTTCGGAAATCATGAAAATCGGGCTGCCGATGACGGTGGCGTGGTTTTTCCAACGTTTTGAAAACAACCTGTCGTGGTTTCATTACCTTGCCGCGCTCGCACTGATTGCGATACCGGGTGCGCTGATTCTGAAACAGCCCGATTTGGGCACGGCAACGCTGATTATGGCTTCAGGCATGTTTGTGATTTTCTTTGCGGGGCTGCCGTGGAAAGCCCTGTTTGCCGCCGTTGTCGCCTTTGCCGCCGCACTGCCGCTCATTTGGCAATATGGGCTGCACGATTACCAAAAAATGCGCGTGCTTACACTGATAGACCCTTCGCGTGACCCCTTGGGCGCGGGCTATCACATTCTGCAATCCCAGATTGCCATCGGTTCGGGCGGCATTTGGGGCAAGGGCTGGCTCAACGGCACGCAGACACATTTGGACTATATCCCCGAATCCACCACCGATTTCATCTTTGCCGTATACGGTGAAGAGTTCGGGCTGATTGGCAACCTGCTGCTTTTGGCCGTGTATCTCGTTATCCTGATGCGCGGGCTGTACATTGCTTCACAGGCGCGTACACTCTATGCCCGCACGCTCGCCGGCGCGCTTACCATGACGTTTTTCTGCTACGCCTTTGTAAACATGGGCATGGTCAGCGGCATTCTGCCCGTGGTGGGCGTGCCGCTGCCGCTGGTGAGCTACGGCGGCACGGCAACACTCTCCATAATGTTCATCCTCGCCCTGCTGATGGGCATTTCCAACGAAAACCGCAAACGGGAACGCTGATGCGTTTTCAGGCTGCCCCAACGGCAAAAAGCAGCCTGAAAACCTTGTTATCCCTTTTTTCAGGCTGCCTTATTTATGAAATTTGAACTAGGCAAAATCTTCCTTGCCTTTATTGTCCTCATCAATCCGTTGCAGGTGCTGCCGTTGTTTTTGGAGCTGACGCGCAACTTCACCCGCCGCGAACGCCGCCGCACCGCACAGGTTGCCTCCGCCAGCGTGCTGCTGCTTATCGTACTGTTTACTTTGGGCGGCGGCGCACTGCTCAAAGGCTTGGGCATCAGCATCGGCGCGTTTCAGGTTGGCGGCGGGATATTGGTGTTTGTCATCGCCCTGTCTATGGTGCAGGGCAAAGACAACAGCACCAAGCCCGATTACGGCACGGACGAAGCCCACGACATCGTGCTGAAACCCGCCGTCCGCGCCGATATTGCCAGCGTGGCCGTCGTGCCGCTGGCCGTGCCGCTGATGGTGGGGCCGGGCGCGATTTCCACCATCGTCATCCACGCCTCTGCCGTGCGCCATTGGCAGGACACTGCCGCCATTCTCGGTGCAGGCTGCCTGATTGCCGCAATCTGTTATCTGGGGCTGTTGGCTGCCGAACGCATCAGCCGCCTGCTCGGCGATTCGGGCCTCACCATTCTCAACCGCATCATGGGGATGCTGCTGGCCGCCGTTGCCGTGGAAATCATTACGGCAGGTTTGCGAAACCTGTTTCCGCAACTTTTATCCTAACCGCCATGTCCGAAGTCCAAATCCGAAAAAACGTTCTTGTCCCGCACAGCGCGGAACAGATGTACCGGCTTGTTGATACCGTGGAAGATTACCCCGCCTTCCTGCCGTGGTATGGCAGAACCGAAGTCATCGCCCGCAGCGAAACCGAGCTGAAAGCGCGGCTGCACATGGACTACATGGGCATCTGCCAATCGTTTGCCACGCACAACCGCAATATTCCCGGCCGCGAAATCCGGATGTCGCTGATAGACGGTCCGTTCAAAAGCCTGAACGGCACGTGGCGGTTTGAACCCTTGGGAGACGATGTCTGCCAAGTATCGTTTTCGCTGGATTACGAATTGTCCGGCATCCTGTCGCGGCTCATCGCCCCCGTGTTCAACAGCATCAGCACCAAACTGGTGGACGCATTCGTCAAAGAAGCAGGGCGGCGGTATGGCTGACATTGAAATAGAAGTCGCTTACGGCACGGCGGAAAAACAGCGGCTTTACCGTTTCAGGCTGCCCCCAAATGCCACCGCCCGCCAAGCAGCGCTGGCTGCGCCCATTCTGCGGGATTTCCCCGAAGCAGACCCCGCAACCGCCCCTTTGGGCATCTTCGGCAAAGCCGTCAAAGACGATGCCCCGCTGCAAGAAGGCGACCGTGTGGAAGTTTACCGCCCGCTTCTTGCCGACCCCAAAGAAGCACGGCGCAGGCGGGCCGCAAAAGCCGCCGTAAAACAGCCGCGCTAACCCGTTCGGGCAGCCTGAAAGAGACAGCAGAGCGCATTCCCGCTAAAATCCGCCCCTTTATCCCACCAACCCGATTTCCAAGCAGAAACCGCCATGTTCAACGCAGTAGAAAAATACCGCCTGCCCGCGCAAATTATGCTCGGTGCCATCGCCGTTGCCTTTGTCGGCTTCGGTTTCGCCTCGTTCCAAATCCCCTCGTCCGACCCCTATATCGTCAAAATCGGCAGCCAAACCATCACGTCCGCCGCATTGGACCGCGCCGTGCAGAACACCGAGTCCGCAGGCGGCATGGCCTCGCGGGAAGCCGTGTTCCAAGACCTCGTAAACCGCGCCTATCTGCTGGAAGGCGCAAAACGGCTCGGCATCGCCGTGTCGGACGACCAAATCAAACAAATCATTGTGGACGCACCCCAGTTTCACGATGCAAACGGCAAATTCGATGCAAACCTGTTCCGCAACGCCATCGCCAACCTGCACATGAGCGAAGAGCAGTTTATGGAGGAACAGCGCAGCAACATGGCAGTGTTTGCCCTGATGCAGACGCTCAACAGCAATGTCTCTTCCGATTTCCAAGCGCAGCGGCTTTACAACGGCAGCATCGCCCCGCGCACCGTCCGCAGTTTTGCCATAGAACCGCAGGCGTTCGCCGATAAGGTAGATGCCTCCGATGCCGAACTGAAAAAATATTACGAAGCGCACAAACAGGATTTTGCCCTGCCTCAGGCCGTGAAGTTTGAATACATCGTCCTTTCGCCCAAAGCACTGGCAGAGAAGCAGACCGTTTCCGATGCCGAAATAGAACAGGCATACAACGAAGCCAAAGGCAGCCTGAAACCGAAACGCCGTATCGCCCACATCATGATTGCCGCATCCAAAACCGCCGATGCCGCCACGCGTGAAAAAGCCCGCGCCGAAGCAGAGAAAATCGCCGCCGAAGCCAAAGCTGCCCCCGAACGCTTTGCCGAACTGGCCAAACAGTCTTCGCAAGATGCCGGCACCGCGCAAAACGGCGGCGACTTGGGCGAATTTGCGCAAGACGGCAAACTGGGCAGCAAAGCCGTTGAAGATGCCGCATTCGCACTGGAAAAAGGCGCAGTGAGCGGCGTGGTGGAAAGCGACTTCGGCTACCACATCGTCCGCGTAACCGACATCACCGAAAACACGCTGGAATCACAAAAAGACAGCATCCGCCGCAGCCTGCAAGAGAAAAAAGCCCAACAGGCATACAGCGAAAAACGCAAAGAGATGGCCGACCTTGCCCTGAAAGCCGAAGGCAGCCTGAAAGCCGCAGCCGACAAACTCGGCGTGCCGCTGCAAACCCAAACCGAATGGCTCACGCGCGACAACGCCGCCGCGCTGAACGTGCCGCAGAATGTGGCAGAAGCCCTGTTCGGCGACGGCGTGTTCGTGCAGAAACACAGTTCCGAGCCGATTTCGGCAGACGGCGGCTCTTGGGTGGTGCGCGCCACCGAAACCCGTCCCGCCGGCACGGAAACTTTTGAGCAGGCGAAAGCACGCGTAAAAGAAGCCTATATCCTGTCCGAAAGCCGCCGTCTTGCCCGCGCGCAGGCAGACAGCCTGCTCAAAGAATTGCAGGCCGGCAAAAACCCCGTTGTCGCATGGTCGCAGCCGCAGCAGGTTGCGCCGATGCAGATGCAGATGCAGTTTGCGCCCGATGCCTATGCCGCGTTCTTGGCCGCCGTGCCGAAAAACGGCAAGCCCGCCTATGCTGTGCTGGAACAGGCAGGCACGCCGCAGCTTTTTGAAGTCCAATCCGTGGATACCGCCGATGCCGCCCAAATGCTGCCCGCCGTCAAACAGCGGCTGGCACAGATAAACGGCGACCTGCTGCTGCGCGGTTTCATTGAAGCCATGCGCGCCGAAATCCCAACCGAGCAGGGCGGGGAAAAACTCTCTGCCGAATAAACTTTCAGGCTGCCCCTTTGCTGAGGCAGCCTGAAAACCGTCCAACCTGAGGAAAACTGTCAAACATGGAAATTTTCCACACCATCCGAGAACTGCGCGATTGGCGCAAAACCGTATCCGATACCGCCTTTGTGCCGACCATGGGCAACCTGCACGCAGGGCATCTGTCGCTGGTGGCGCGCGCCAAACGGGAAGCCGCCCACACCGTTGCCAGCATCTTCGTGAACCGCATCCAGTTTGGCGAAAACGAAGATTTTGACCGATACCCCCGCACGCTGGCACAGGATGCGGAAAAACTGCGCGTGGCAGGTGTGTCGGTCCTGTTCGCCCCCGATGAGGCAGAGCTTTATCCCGACGGTGCGCAGCAGTATTTCGTCGAACCACCCGCCTTGCAGCACGAACTTTGCGGCGCGACCCGCCCCATCCACTTCCGGGGGGTGGCAACGGTGGTGGTGAAGCTGTTTAACATTGTGCAGCCCACCGCTGCCTGCTTCGGCAAAAAAGATTACCAGCAGGTTGCCGTTATCCGCGGCATGGTGCGCGATTTGAATTTCCCCGTCCGCATCATTGCCGTGGACATCGAACGGGATGCGGACGGTTTGGCTTTGTCCAGCCGCAACCAGTATCTCGGTTCGGACGAACGCGCCGAAGCTCCGCGCCTGTATCGCACGCTTCAAGGCATCGCTGCCGCCGTGCAATCGGGCAGCCGTGATTTTGCCGCTTTGGAGCGTGCCGCCGCCGCCGAACTTGCCGCGCACGGCTGGCAGCCGGATTATGTGGAAATCCGCACGGCAGGCAGCCTGAAACGCCCCGATGCGCACGACGGACATTTGGTTGCGCTGGCTGCCGCACGGCTGGGCGGCACGCGCCTGATTGATAATTTGGAATTTGAAATCTGACGGGCTGCGCCGGTGGGGCAGCCTGAAACCGTGCGGATATATAGCCGACAAAAGGCAGCCTGAAAGCCGTTTACCGGTTTTCAGGCTGCCTTTTTTAACTGCAAACGCGCGGGCAGTTTGCATATATATAGTGGATTAAAATGGCAATGATACGGCGTTGGCTCGCCTTGACGTACCACC
>CAUQSD010000064.1:0-12268 GCA_963520685.1 uncultured Kingella sp.
TGGTTAGACCTTCAAAGTTGAGTATTGTACTATTTTGTTTTTAATTTACTATATAGTGGATTAAAATAAAAATGAGACAAGGCGGCGAGCCGCAAGGCGTACAGATAGTACGTCAAGGCGAGCCAACGCCGTATCATTGCGATTTTAATCCACTATATTTTTATAGCGAACATATAGAGATTAATACGCGTAATGCTGATTTGTAGGGTGGCATTTATACCCACGCAGTTTCAGGCTGCCTTATTAGAAAACAAACGCGTGTACAACAAATGCTTCCTACCTTACCGAAAGCTGCAGCTTCGCCCTGCATCCGAAAATCGCACTGCCCACGCGTACCATGGTTGCACCCGCAGCAACGGCGGCCTCCATATCCGCACTCATGCCCATGGACAGTGTGTCTGCCTGCGGGGCAACGGTTTGCAGTTCCGCCAAAAGTGCGTGCATCCGCCCGAACTGGTGCGCCAATTGCGCTGCGTCCGCATCTGCCTGTGCCACGCACATCAGTCCGCGCAGGTTCAGGCGCGGCAGGGCGGCAACGGTGCGTGCCAGCGGCAGCATTTCCTCGGGGCGGATGCCGTGTTTTGCGGCTTCGTTTGCGATGTTGATTTCCAGCAGCACCTGCAAATCGGGCAGATGTGCGGGGCGTTGCGCGCTCAAACGCTCGGCAAGTTTGACCCTATCCAGCGTGTGCAGCCAGTGCGCATGCTCGGCAACGGCTCGGCTTTTGTTGGACTGCACCTGCCCGATAATGTGCCACACGATTTCGGGGCAGCCTGAAAGTGCCTCCGCCTTCGCTGCCCATTCCTGTATGTAATTTTCGCCGAAATCGCGCTGCCCGCGGGCATACAGCGCGCAGATGTCTTCGGCGGGAAAGGTTTTGCTGATGGCAACCAGTTTCACGCTGCCCTGCGCGCGCCCTGCGGCGGTTTCTGCGGCGCGGATGCGGGCAAGCACGGCTTGGCGTGCGGCTTCCAAATCGGACGGGGTATTCATGGGCTTGTCGTTCCTTTCAGGCTGCCTGAAAACGCATTCAGCCTTTATGCGCGGCGGTTGCGGCGGCGGCCTGCGGGGGCGGGGCTTTGTCGGGCGCGGGAGTGGCGGCCTGCGGTTGGGCGGCACGCTGTGCGGTTTTTTCTGTTTTGTCGGCTTCGGTTTCGGCTTTTGCGGCTTTTTCAGGCTGCGTTTTGGCAGCTTGGGCGATTGAAGGGGCGGCATCGTCTGCAATCCGGCGGCTTGTGCCGCCTATGCTGCGGAAGGGACTGGCAAAATTCTGCACCCAGTAAATCGCGGGAGTGGTGGTGTCGGCGGGGGTTTCGGGGTTATGGGCAACCGCCATGCCGATTTCGGTCATGTGGCGGTTCATGATGTTCCGGCAGTGGCCGGGGCTTTTGAGCCAGCTTGCCAGCACGGCCTGAACGGACTGCTGTCCGTGGGCGATGTTTTCGGCGGCGAAGCTGTACCGGTAGCCTTCTGCCTGCATCCGCTGGTAGGGATTGCGCCCGTCCTGCCCGTCGTGCGAGAAAAAGCCGTGTGCGGCCATGTCTTCGGCGTGGTGTTGGGCGGAGCGGGCGAGTGCATCATTCCATTTCAGCGGCGGGGCGGCAGCGTATTCTTTGTCGCCGCAGGTGCGGGCTTCGGCGCGGGCTTTGTTGATGATTTCCAGCATCTGCTGTGCGTTGGCGGCTTCCGGCGGGGTGGTTGGACGCGGCGGCGGGGCTTGCGGAACGGGTGCGGCACAGGCGGCAAGCACGGTGAGGGCGGATAGGGCGGACAATATTTTCGGTTGCATGGTTTGTGTTAAATCAAGTCAAAAACCGAAAAGATTTAGCAAAACGCATGCCGAAAACGGATATTACGCAAATATTTTTTTACAAAATTTCAAGCGGAATGTTCAGGCTGCCTGTTTGCAGACGGGGCGGGCTTAGCTTTCGTCATCCCACGCGTTTTTTAAGGCGGCGGATACGGTGTCCATGTCAAAGCCCCGATAAAGCATAAACCTGATTTGTTTCTGTTTTTCGGCGAAATCGGCGGCGGGTTCTGCGAACTTTCTGCGTAACACGGCGCAAGCGTTGGCATATTCGTCTTCGCGGGAGGGGAGCAGGCTTTTGGCAGTGCTGCTGCCGATGCCGTTGGCGGCGAGTTCCTGTTGCAGGCGCAGGCTGCCGTGTTTGGCGCTTTTGCTGCGGATAAGCACTTCTGCGTAACGCTCGTCCGACTGCCAGCCGTGTTGGGCAAGTTCGTCCAGCAGCTCTTCCAGTTCGGCGGGATTTTCGGCATGCGGGGCGAGCTTGCGCTGCAATTCTTGGCGGCTGTGTTCGCGGCGGGCGAGCAGTTCCAGTGCGCGGGTTTTTAGGGATTTTGCGGGTTTCATGGGCTGGGTTGCGGTTCAGGCAGCCTGAAATATGGTTTTCAGGCTGCCTTTGGAGGGGGATTTAACCGTTGGCGGGGAGATGCGGACGCAGATGTTCGTAGATTTCGGGCAGGCTGCGGATAACGAGGTCGGGACGGGTGGCATCATCGCGGGAAAGCTCTGCCATGTCGCCGTAGCCGAAAGTAACACCGGCCGAGGGGCAGCCTGCGGCTTTGGCGGCGAGAATGTCGTTGCGCGAATCGCCGACCATCAGCATTTGCCCGCAGGATACGCCGAGCACTTCGGCAGTATGGCGCAGGGGTTCGGGGGCGGGTTTTTTTTCGGGCAGGGTGTCGCCGCCGACAACAAGGCTGAAATAGCGGTCAAGATTCAATTCTTTCAATAGTTTGACGGCGAGTACTTCGCTTTTATTGGTAACAACAGCCAGCGGGATGCCCAGCGTTTTCAGGAGTTCCAATCCGGTTTCGGTGTGGGGATAGGGGCGAGTGGCGTTGGCGATGTTTGCGCCATAGTGTTTGACGAATGCGGTGAAACCCTGCTGCCACAGGGTTTCGTCTGCCTGGCCGCGGTAATCGTCCGTCAGTGCGCGGTGGACGAGTACGCCGATGCCATCGCCGACATAGCTCTGCACGGTATCGCGCGGCAGTTCGCCCATGCCGAGCGACACGCGCATGGCATTGGCGGAAGCGGCAAGGTCAGGGATGGAATCAACAAGTGTGCCGTCCAAATCAAAAGCGGCGGCGCGGATTTCTGCGATGGCGGACATGGGTTTTCCTTTCTGCGGCAGATTTAAAGAAGGCACGGATTATATAGTCGATTAAAATAAAAATGAGACAAGGCGGCGAGCCGTAAGGCGTACAGATAGTACGTCAAGGCGAGCCAACGCCGTATCATTGCAATTCTAATCGACTATAGCGTGCCTGTGGGGTTTTCAGGCTGCCTGTGCCTACGCAGGCGGTGCACGATGCGGTACAATCGCCGCCTTTTTGCGGGCAGGCATAGATTTCGGTTCTATGCTTTTTTATTGCCCGACTGCTTTTCAGGCTGCCTGAAAGACTCAAAAAATTCAAAAGGAATCATATAAATGGGAAACTTTTTAGACTGGAACCGCTGGGGCGGGGACACGGCGGAAATCATCGGCACGGCGGCACACGTTGTCGGTTTTTTAGGCATGCTGTGCGTGGTGCTGGCATTTTGGCTGGTGGTGAACGAAAAATGGAAGCCGACTTCGCTAGCATACAACCTGCTCAACGGCGCGGGGGCGGTGCTGCTGATTCTGAGCCTGCTGGTGCATTTCAATTTGGGTTCGTTTGTGATTGAAATCTTTTGGATTGCAATTTCGGCAACGGGGGTGTGGAAGCACTATCGGGCGGCGCGGCGCAAGGAATAGCGGGCGGTTTTCAGGCTGCCTTGGAATGTGGAACGCGTGGGCAGCAAGTGCCCACCCTACGCAAACTGGCATTACGCGTGCCGGTCATAACTTGCAGAACGCACAAATAAAGCGCGGCGCGGAGAAATGCGCCAAGAACGGGATTCTGCAAAGGTTTCAGGCTACCCGTTTTCCGCATTTAGTCTTTGCGTATTGCAGTAACTTTGATTTCCACCTTCCAATCGGGGTTGGCAAGACGGGCTTGCGTGCAGGCGCGGGCGGGCGGGTTGGCCGCGTCTATCCATGCGTCCCAAACGGCGTTCATGCCGTTGTAATCCGCCATATCGGCAAGCCAGATAACGGCTTCCAAAATATGCGATTTGTCCGAGCCGCATTCGGCCAGCCAGCAGTCTATCTGGCGCAACACATCTGCGGTTTGCTCGGCAATGCCGCCGCCTGCTTCGGCAACCATGCCCGATAAAAACACCAAGCCGCCTGCGGTTACTGCTTCGGACAGGCAGCTGCCGCTGCCAAAACGCTGGATTTTTTTCATGATGCAAATTCCTTATCTGTCTGTTGGAAATAGGATGTAAACAAGCGCGCGATTATATCGTGAAGCGGCCAAAAAACCGGCATCGCTTCCGCTGCCGTGGGGCGGGTGTATGCCCGCGCGGTTGGTTTCAGGCTGCCTTGAAACACGGAGCGCGTGGGCAGCGAGTGCCCATCCTACGCAAACCGGTATGGCGCGTATCCATTCAATCTTTGCGTATGTCGGCTTTAACACCAAACCCCGTTCAGGCTGCCCCACCGAAAAACGCACGGCAAAGGCAGCCTGAAAAGCCGCCGCCGTTTTCGGGTATCATGGCGGCTTTTGTCCGCCCGCCGTTTTCAGGCTGCCCCATGTCCGCCTTCTCCCCCGCCCTGCCCTTTTCCCCGCTTGCCATCCCCATCTGCGGCACAAACCTGATTGAGGCCAGCGCGGGCACGGGCAAAACATACAGCATCGCCGCGCTGTTTGCCCGTCTGGTGCTGCTGGAACGGCAGAGCGTGGACAAAATACTGGTGGTTACCTTCACCAAGGCCGCCACCGCCGAGCTGAAAACCCGCCTGCGCGCACGGCTGGAAGAAGCGGCCGAAGTATTAAAGCGCGTTCCCGATGCCGCAGGGCAGCCTGAAATCCTGCGTGCCGAATGCGGCGACGATTTTTTGTTTGACCTGCTGCGGCAGGCGTTGGACAAAGAACCGCAGGCGCGCTTGCGGCTGCGCCTGGCCGCTGCCGTCAGCCACTTTGACAAGGCCGCGATTTACACGATACACGGCTTCTGCCAGCGGGTTTTGCAGGATTTCGCGTTTTACTGTCGGGTTCCTTTCGGCATCACGCTGGCGGAAGAAGACGGCGGGCAAACGCTCGTTGCCGCGCAGGACTTCTGGCGCACCGAAATCGCATCCGACCGCACACTCGCCGAACTCGTCTATCCGCACGACAAGATTTCGCCCGTCGAATTCACCGCCGCGCTGAAACCCTATCTCGCCCGCCCCTATCTGCGGTTCAGGCAGCCCCAAAATCAGGGAAGCGCGCCGCTGGAAAACGCCAAACAGGCATACGAAGCGGCTTGGGCGCACGCACGCGCGCATCTTGCCGAAGCCGAAGCCGCCTTTTGGAAACTGCATCCCGCGTTACCCGCCAATTCATACGGCAAAGAAAGCTTTGCCAAACGCTTTGCCGCGCTGACCGCGTTTTCAGGCTGCCCCGCGCACGAAACGGTTTGGGAACTTTTAACAGACGGCAAACACACAACCAACCTGTTTACCGCGGCCACGCTGGAAAACAAGCTCAAAAAAGCGTTCAAAGAAGGCAAAGAGCCGTATGAGGCCGCCGCCATCCCGCTGCTGGGCGGCACATTGGGCGCGCTGGGCGAAGCCGCACAGGCCGTTGCCGCAGCGGAACAGAATGTTCTGATAGATTTGTCGCACCGCTTTATCGCCCATCTGCGCCGCGCCGCCGAAGAAGAAAAAAAACGCAGCCCCGAACGCAGCTTTGACGATTTGCTGCTGGACGTTTTCCACGCGCTCTCCCAACATTCCGCCGATTCCGCCGCCCTTGCCGAAGCCCTGTCGCGCAACTGGCAAACCGCGCTGATAGACGAATTTCAAGACACCGACCCGCTGCAATATGCCGTTTTTCAGGCTGCCTTCATGCAACAGAACGGGCGCACCGCCCTGTTTCTGGTGGGCGACCCCAAGCAGGCCATTTACAGCTTTCGCGGCGCAGACATCTTCGCCTATCTGGCCGCCGCCCGCGATGCGGAACATCGCTACACGCTGACACAGAACTTCCGCAGCCACGCCAAACTGGTCAACAGCACCAACGCCCTGTTTTCACGCCCCAACCCGTTCGTGCTGCCCGAAATCGCCTTTGAACCGGCAACCGCCGCCCGCGCCCAAAGCCGCCTGCCGCAGGGCAACGCCGCCGTGCGTTTCACTTGGCTGAACGAAGGCGCGGATAAAGAAAACGTGGAAACATTGGAAGCGCGCGCCGCACACTTCTGCGCCAAAGAAATCGCCGCCTCCCTCAACGCAGCCGCAGCGGGGCGTTACGGCCTGCGCGGCGAAACAGGCAGCCTGAAACCGCTGGAAGCGGCGCAAATCGCCGTGCTGGTGCGCACCCGCAAAGAAGGCACGCGGATGCAGCGCGAACTGAAAACGCTGGGAGTGCAGAGCGTGCTGCTTTCGCGGGAAAGCGTGTTTGCCGAAGAAGAAGCGCGGGCGGTGTTTGCACTGATGTCGTTTTTCCTGAACCCGCAGCAGACCCGCCATCTGGTTTACGCACTTTCAGGCTGCCTGTTCGGGCGCACCGCCGCCGAAATCGCCGCCTTAAACGAAAGCGAAGCCGCGCTTTCCCGCTGGACCGATGCCGCCGCCGCCGCCCTGCAAAACTGGCAGCGTTTCGGCGCATATGCCGCGCTGTCGCAGTTTCTGCACGGCTGCGGCACCGAAACGCGGCTGCTGGCACAAGGCAGCCTGCGCACGCTCACCAACCTCAACCAACTGCTGGAAATCCTTGCCGCCGAAGACGAAAACGCCCGCGCCCCCGCCGCACTGCTGCAATGGTTCGGAGCGCAGATGCGCGCCGCCGCCGACGGCAAAACGGGCGCGGACGACAAACTGCTGCGGCTGGAAAGCGACGAAAATCTGGTCAAAATCGTTACCATGCACGCATCCAAAGGGCTGCAATACCCCATCGTCTACTGCCCGTTCGCCTGGCGCGCAGGCAGCGCGGACAAAAACGGATGGCGCATCATCCACACCGCCGCAGGCAGCGAGCTGGTTCACAAAACGCAGATGTCGGCCGACGACGAAACACAGTCCGCTAACGAACGGCTTTCCGAAGATTTGCGGCTGCTGTATGTCGCGCTCACCCGTGCCGAAGAGCAGCTCAATATCTATCTGGCGAGCTGCCCGGGCAGCGGCAGCACCGCGCTGGCCTATCTTTCAGGCTGCCCCGAAGACACCGCCAAAGACCCCGCCGCCTATGCCTGCCATTGGCAGGAATTTCTGGCGCGGCACACCGCCGGCACAGATTTCGTTTGGCAGTCGGGATATACGCCGCCGCAGTTTGCCCCCGCCGTTTCGGGCATCCCCCAAACCGCGCCCGCACCGGCCTACCGCGCCGCCGGATACCCGCCGCGCACCTACCGCACCGTCAGCCACACCAGTTTCACCGCGCTCGCCCGCCAGTCCGCCGCCGCCATGCCGCAGGAAGACGCGCTGCTGCCCACGCTGGATGCCGAAGAGCAAACCCCCGCCGCCCCGCTTTCAGGCAGCCCTTCGGACGGAAACGCAAGCGGATTGGCACAAGCGGAACTTTCCGCCGAAGGCAGCCTGAACGGCGCAGACACGGAAGACATTGCCCGCTTTCCCCAAGGCGCGGCCGCAGGCATCTGCCTGCACAAAATTTTGGAACAATATCGCTCCGCCGCCGCCGAAAGCACGCGCCGCCAATCCGCCGCCGCCATCCTCGCCCGCCACGGCTTTGACGAAGCATGGGCCGGCGCAGTCGTGCGCATGGCGGAAAACACATGGCACACCCCGCTGCTGCCCGCCGCCTCGCTGCACACGCTGCCACCCGAATGCACCGTTGCCGAAATGGGCTTTTTGCTGCATACCGACCATTTCAGGCTGCCCGCCCTAAAACGCTGGTTCGCCGAAAAAAGCCGCCTGCCCGAAAACATCGTCCAAGCCGCGCAGCACCTGTCGTTCCGCAACGTGCAGGGCTTTATCGGCGGCTTTATAGACCTGTTTGCCCTCACCCCGCGCAGCCAAGCCGTTGTGCTGGACTACAAATCCAACCGATTGGGCGAAACCGCCGCCGATTACCCCCCCGCCGCGCTGGACACCGCCGTTGCCCGACACCACTATTACCTGCAAGCCCTGATATACGCCGTTGCCGCCGCCCGCCATCTCGCCGCCCGCCAAGCCCTGCCGGACACCATCCACATCCGCTATCTCTTCCTGCGCGGGCTGGACGGCATCAGCCGCAACGGCGTATGGGAGTGGGACATCGCCGTCAAAGATTTGCAGGAATGGCTTTAACCCCGAACCCGCCCCCGTTCAGGCTGCCCCCAAACCTCAGGCAAAAGCAGGCACTTGCCGCCCACGCGTTCCGCCGTCCAAGGCAGCCTGAAACCCCCGCCGCCAACAAAACAGAACCACCATGCCACGCCATCCCATCCTCCCCGCATCCGACCACTACAACCCCGCCACGCGCCGCTTCTTCCAAACCCCGCCGCAAGCCCCCGTCAAAGGCGGCGCAAAAACCGTGCTGAAATGGCTGCGCGACATGACGCTGGATGCCGCCCAATACGCCCCGCCCGCCCCGCTGCCCGCCCACACGCCCGACTGGACGCTCTTCTCCCGCGACGACACCGCCCGCTTCTGCTGGTTCGGGCACGACACCGTGTTAATGCGTCTGGGCGGGCAAACCCTGCTGTTTGACCCCGTGTTCGCCGAATACGCCTCCCCCGTGCCGCCGATTTCCCGCCGCTTCCGTCCGCCCGTCGCCCCCCTGTCCGCCCTGCCGCCGATAGACACCGTGCTATACAGCCACAACCACTACGACCATTTGGACCGCATCACCGTGCGCCACTTCGCCGCACACAGCCGCACCCGCTTCATCGTCCCCCTCAACCTCGGCACGCTCCTGCACCGTTGGGGCATACCGCGCAACCGTATCACCGAGCTGGACTGGTGGCAGCACGCCGAAACAGGCAGCCTGAAAATCCACGCCGTCCCCGCGCGGCACAGCAGCGGCCGCAGCGCACGCGATTTCAACCGCACCCTGTGCGTCGGCTATGTCGTGCAAAACGGCGTAGAACAAATCTATTTTTCCGGCGATTCCGCATACGGCGCACACTTCGCCGAAATCGGACAACGGTTCGGCGGCTTTGACCTTGCCCTCCTGGAAAACGGCCAATACAGCGAAAACTGGCCCGACAACCACATGTTTCCCGAACAAACCGCCCAAGCCGCCGCAGACGTGCGCGCCCGACGCTTCATGCCGATGCACTGGGGCATGTTCAGCCTTTCCGCCCACGCGTGGGACGAACCCGTGCGCCGCAGCCTGCCGCTCGTACGCGCCCACGGCATCAAAACGCTCACCCCCATGCTCGGCGAAGTGTTCGCGCTGGACACACAAACGCACGACTGGTGGCAAAACATCGGACAGGCAGCCTGAAACTTATGCTTCCCCGCAGGGCAGGTACTCGTTGCCCACACGTTTTCAGGCTGCCTTGGAAAACAAACGCGTGGGCAGCAAGTGCCCACCCTACAACCGCATCTGCCGGCGTGTATGCCAACCATATCTGCCTTACACGCTGAACAGAACCCACACCCAAAGATGGACAAATATCGCCTCCCCGTAGGGTGGGCACTTGCTGCCCACGCGTTTTCAGGCTGCCCAATAACACGGAATACGCAAGCCCCCGCCCGCCTTTCCCGTGTATAACCAACGCACATAAAAACAGATACGCACAAATACCGGTTTGCGTAGGGTGGGCACTCGCTGCCCACGCGTTTCAGGCTGCCCGATAACACGGAATACACTGGCACCCCCGCCCACCTTACCCGTGAACCAACACACATAAAAACAGATACGCACAAATACCGGTTTGCGTAGGGTGGGCACTTGCTGCCCACGCGTTTCAGGCTGCCTGATAACGCGTTTTTCAGGCTGCTATCAAACACAGAACACACAACATCCCCCCACAACCCCCAAAGAAAGGCAACCGCACATGGCAATCCAATGGTTTCCCGGCCACATGAACAAAGCAAAAAAAGCCATCGCCGAGCGCGTAAAAAGCATCGACATCGCAATAGAAATGCTGGATGCCCGCCTGCCCGCATCCAGCGAAAACCCCCTGCTCGCCCAGCTTGCCAAAGGCAAACCCGCGCTCAAAATCCTCAACAAGCAAGACCTTGCCGACCCCGAGCGCACCGCCGTTTGGCTGGAACACTTCAACAGCCGCCCCGACACCCGCGCCATCGCACTGGACAGCTCCGAACCCGCAGCCGCCGCCAAAATCACCGCCACCTGCCGCGCCCTCGCCCCCCACCGCAAAGGGCTGGACAAACCCCTGCGCGCACTCGTCTGCGGCATACCCAACGTCGGCAAATCCACCCTCATCAACGGCATGACCGGCAAAAAATCCGCCAAAACCGGCAACGAACCCGGCATCACCAAAACCGAACAACGGCTCCTGCTCGCCGACGACTTCTGGCTTTACGACACCCCCGGCATGCTGTGGCCCAAAATCATCGTAGAAGAAGCCGGCTACAACCTTGCCGCCTCAGGCGCGGTCGGACGCAACGCACTGGACGAAGAAGAAACCGCCCTCGTCCTGCTGGACTATCTGCGCCGCCACTACCTGCCGCTGCTGCAAACGCGTTACGCCGCCGACAAAGACCCCAGCAGCCACTGGCAGGACACCGAATGGCTGGAATGGGTGGCCAAAAAACGCAGCGCCCTCCTGAGCGGCGGCCGGGCAAACTACCAAAAAGCCGCCGAAATCGTCCTGACCGACTTCCGCAGCGGCAGCATCGGCCGCATCACACTGGAAACCCCGCACCAATGGGAAGGCTGGCTGAAAACCGCCCGCCGCCGCGAAGCCGAACTGAAAGCCGCCCGCGAAGCCAGAAAAGCCGAACGCAAAGGACACAAACCCCAGCCGTAACGTTTCAGGCTGCCCCACCCAAACACATTCCGCCGCCATACCCGCCCACCCGAAAGCCCGCCCATGTCCAACCGCTCCCCCCTTGCCAACCGCCTGCTTAAATTCTGGCTGCCCGCCGCCGTACTCTTTTTCGGCATCGCCTGGTTTTCCCAACTGCGCTACGACCCCAAAAAAGAAGCCAAATCAGGCCTGGACCGGCTCAACCGCTGGCGCAGCCAAGCCGGTGTCCAGCCCCTGCGCCCCAATGCCGAATTGGAAAAAGCCGCACAAAGCCACGCCCGCTATCTCGCCAAAGACGCACACGGCCACGACGAAACCAACCGCAGCAACCCCCACTACACCGGCACCTCCCCCCAAGAGCGCGCCACCGCCGCAGGCTACCCCGCCCCCGTGGCCGAAAACCTCACCGCAGGCAACTTCGCCCGCAGCGGCAGCCGCAGCACGGACGGCCTGATGACCGCCCTCTACCACCGCCTCGCCCTGCTCAACCCCGACCACGACGAAGCAGGCGCAGGATGGGCACGCGGCCGCCACGCCGCCCTCGTCATAGAACAAGGCAGCAGCCAAGACCGCGCCTACTGCGCCCAAACCGGCCGCCCCGCCAATGCCGCCTACATCCTCATCCTCACCTGCAACGGACAGCGCACCGAAATCCCCATCTCCAGCCCGCCGCGCCGCCACACAGAACCCGTCAAATTCCCCATCGGCAGCGGCATAGACCCCTCCTACGACGGCAAAGAAGTCCCCAATCCCCTGCCCACCCGCCAAGCGGCAGGCAACCCCGTCAGCATCGGCTTTTACGGGCAACAGTCCCCCGTCCGCATGCACTCGTTCACCCTACGCTCCGCCAAAGGCGAAATCCCAAACCCCACCATCCTCACCGCCGCCACCGACCCCCACCGCATCCTGACGGAAAACGAATTCGCCCTGTTCGCCCCAAAGCCTTTGGACTACGACACCGAATACACTGCCGAATTCCGATACAGCCAAGACGGACGGCAACATACGGAACACTGGACCTTCCACACCCGCAAAAAACGGCATTGGCTTGAATGGTAAGGCTTCAGGCAGCCTGAAAGCCGCGCAGACATAACGCAAAACAAAATTCCCGCAGAGCGCGCACCCGTTGTCCACGCAGCATCCGTCCCCGTATTCCCGTAGGGTGGGCACTCGCTGCCCACGCGTTCCGCAGCCAAGGCAGCCTGAAAGCCGCGCAAACATAACGCGAAACAAAATTCCCACAAAGCGCGCACCCGTTGTCCACGCAGCATCCGTCCCCGTATTCCCGTAGGGTGGGCA
>CAUQSD010000065.1:0-12234 GCA_963520685.1 uncultured Kingella sp.
TTTGCCGAAAACGGTACCACCGAAAACGGTATCCGAACGGCTTGATTTGAGTTTTGGTATTTTTACCCGACGGGGTGAAAAATACAGTTGCTACAAACTGGTGGGGCGGATGTTTGTTGCCCACGCGCTTTTTTGGAAACGTTGGGAGACCTTTGCAAAACCTCAGATTTGAGCGCATCTCAAAAATAGCATCGCATCATGCGCAGAGAATATTGAAATATTTTCAAGCGTTAGAGAAGCGCATGGCGAAGAAATGTGCCAAAGATGGGGATTTTGCAAAGGTCTCGTTGGGTTTAACGGTTCGGTCTGCCCTGCTATTCCAGGCATTCTTCCGCGCGCAGCACGAAGGATACGGCATTGCCGCTGCTGCTTTCAGGCTGCCTGAAACCGAGTTTGCGGTGCAGGGCGATGCTGGCGGCGTTGTGGGACAGGGCCTGCCCGTGTACTTCTGCCGCGTTCAGGCAGCCGAAGGCGCGTTGCAGCAGCAGGCGGCACAGGCGGCTGCCGTGTCCTTGGCCGCGCGGGCATTCGGGGGCGAGATAGAAGCCCCATTCCCATGCTTGGGATGCGGTGCGTTTCAGGCTGCCATAGCCCGCCGGTTTGCCGCTGACGGTGTAAACATACATTTTGAAGTCGGGGTCGTGCAGGCGGGCGGCGAACCATGCGGCGTGCTGTTCGGGTGGGATGGGGTCGGCGTTGAACATCACGCGGCGGATGCTGCCGCTGTTGCGCCACGACAAAATCAGGCTGCTGTCTTCGGGGCGGGCGGGGCGGAGGGCAGCCTGAAACGTGCCGGTGTCCGGTTCGGTAAGGTGGCGGACGGTGCGTGCGGTGCCGTTGCCGTCGCACAGTTCGGCGGCGCGGCGGGCGCGTTGCTGCCAGACTTGGGGCGGGGTGTCGGCAAGGATGTGCGGAATGCGGCCGATGTCGGCGGTTTCCAGCGATACGGCTGCGCCGGCTGCGTGCAGGCGGGCGGCGACGGTGCGCTGGTTGTCCGCCAGCACCAGCAGGATGCCGGAAAGCCCCATGCAGCAGCGTTCCCATGCACTGCTGCCTGCTGCGCCGATGGATAAATCTGCTTGGGCCATCAGTTGGGCCATGTTGTCTGCTCCGGCGATGACGCGGCAGGGGTAGGGCGCGGTTTGGGAGAAGGCGCGAACGGCTTCGGTGTGCGGTGCGCCTGCGCCCATGACGACGGTTACGGTGCAGCCGGTTTTCAGGCTGCCTGAAAGTGTGCGCAATACGGCGAGGGTGGTGTTGTCTTTGTCTACGCCGCCGAGGTTGAGCAGGATGTTTTTCAGGCTGCCTGTGCGGGCGGGTGCGGCGGCGCGGGTGCGGCGGAATTCGTCCCGCAGCAGGGCGTAGCGTGTGCCGGCGAGTATGCGGCAGTGCGGGGGGACGAGGGCGGCGTAGTCGGCGGGGCTGCGTCCGTGGGTTTGGTCCAGCAGCAGGTCGGCATCGTGGCGGCGGTCGGCCAAGTCGTCGATGACCATGATGCGGCTGCCGCAAACGGTGCGGGCGGCGGTTTGCCACGGGGCGGACAGGGCGTAGTGGTCGCAGATTATCCAGTCGGGGGCGAAGGCGCGGATGTGCGGGGCGCAGTCGGCGAAGTCTTGCGCTTGGGTGCAGCCGAGCCATGCGGCATGGGCGGTTTCGGGTTCGGCATTGGTTTTCAGGCTGCCTGAACGGGCTGTCGGTGCTTGGCAGGGGAAACCTTGGGCGGCGACGGTGTCGTTCAAATGGCCTGTGCGGGTGCGGCTGAGAAAGCGGATTTCGTGTCCTGCTTGGCGCAGGGCTTGGGCGAGGGTGAGGCAGCGCATGATGTGGCCGCTGCCGATGTCGTGCGATGCGTCGGCTCGGATAAGGAATTTCACGGGGGGGCCTTGGGGATTGCGGGGGGCTGCTTTTTTGGGGGACGTGTGGGCAGCGAGTGTCCACTCTACCTTTCTGCGCGGTTTCAGGCTGCCTTTTGGGGGAGACGCGTGGGCAGCGAGTGCCCGCCTTACCTTTCTGCGCGGTTTCGGGCTGCCTGAAAGTCTGTTTGTTCCAGCACGCGCTGCATGATTTCGGCGCGCATCCAGTCTTCGGGGGTGTCGATGTCCTGGACGCGCCAGCGCGGGATTTTGACGGCGGCGGCGCGGCTGTTGAATATCGGTTTTTCGGCGAGCCAGGCGGCGGCGGTGCCCCAGTAGAACTGTCCTGCGTCGTGCCAGGCTTCTTCCAAATCCTGCGAGCGTTTGGCGAAGTTTTCGGGCTGGAACATGGCGATGCTGCCGCTGCCGTCTATCCGCAGGGCGCGTTGGATGGGGAAGGGGAAACCGGTTACTGCGAATGCGTAATCGGCGCGGCTTTGGCGCAGGATGTCCAAGCCGCGTTGCAGGTCTTCGGGTCGCACGAACGGGGCGGTGGCATACAGGCAGCAGATTTCGGGCAGGCAGCCTGAATGCGGGTTGCCGGTGTTTTCAGGCTGCCTTTCTTCTGCCAGTGCCGAAACTGCGTGCCGCATCACTGCGCCGGTGGTGGTAAAGTCGTCGGCCAGTTCGGGCGGGCGCAGGAACGGGGTTTCCGCGCCGTGTTCGCGGGCGGCGGCGGCGATTGCTTCGCTGTCGGTGGATACGATGATGCGGGTGAAGCAGCCTGATTGCTGGGCGGCGGCAATGCTGTGGGCAATCATGGGCTTGCCGTTGAACGGGCGGATGTTTTTGTGCGGGATGCGTTTGCTGCCGCCGCGTGCGGGGATGATGCAGATGGGCATGGTTAGCCTTTTGGGAAACGGTTGGTCTGAACCCTTTGCAAAATTCCGGATTGAGGTAGGTTCAAAGCGATATGGATATGTTTGCGGGGTGGGGTATCCGTTGTCCGCGCGTTTTCAGGCTGCCTTCGGATGGGCAACGCGTAGGCAGCAAGTGCCCACCCTATGCAACCGGTTTGGTGCGGAAAAATGTGTCAAGGCGGAGTTTGCAAAGGGTTTACGTCTGAAAGCGGGCGGCGGTGTTTTCAGGCTGCCTTTGGATGGGCAACGCGTGGGCAGCGAGTGCCCACCCTACGCAAACCGGTGTGGTGCGAAACAATGTGTTAAAGGCGGAGTTTACAAAGGGTTTCCGTCTGAAAGCGCCGCCGTGTCTGCCGTTAATGGGCTTTGTGCGAGGTGCTGTATACGATTTTGTCCGTCCACGCCATGGCCAGTGCGGAGACGAGGAAGCCGAGATGGATAAGGAGCTGCCACATTATTTGCTGCTGCGGCAGGCTGCCTGCGTTGATAAAGGTTTGCAGCAGGTGGATGGACGAAATGCTGATGATGGACATGGACAGCTTCACTTTCAGCACGGATGCGTTTACGTGGTTGAGCCATTCGGGCTGGTCGGGGTGGTTGTCCACGTTCAGGTGCGATACGAAGGTTTCGTAGCCGCCTATCAGCACCATAATCAGCAGGTTGGCAATCATGACCACGTCTATCAGGTTGAGCACGGCGAGCATAACGGCGGTTTCGTTCATCGTGCCGAGGTTGGCGATGAGCTGCCACAGCAGTTTGACGAATTTGTAGGCATAAACGGCTTGGGCGGCTATCAATCCCAGATAAATCGGCAGTTGCAGCCAGCGGCTGGCGAATATAAGCCGTGCGAGTGCGGTTCTGTGCGGGGCGTTGGGCATGGTTGGTGTTCCGTCATGAAAAAAGCGCGGGTGGTTTTCTGTCCGCGCGGGGCTGGTCAAACGGGATGCGGGCAGCCTGAACGGTGCTGTGCGGCGCGTTCGGGCTGCCTGTGTGCGGGTTGTCAGTCGGGAATGGACGGGGGCGGGGAATAGGGAATGATGCTGTCCAGCGTATTCAATATTTCCTTGCCAGAATGGGATTTGACATAGGTTTCGGTTTCGCCGCGTTTTGCGCGCTGCTCAGCGGAGAAGCTCAATTCCAAATCGGAAATTTTGCGCTGGATGCCGAAGTTGCCCAAAAGGTTTTGGTCGCTGCCGGATGCTTTGGCCTGCGCGGCCTTCATCATCAGATAGGCGGCAACGGTGTTGCGCGGCACGCCGTCGCCGTCCATATAGATTTTGCCCAGCGAATAGAAGGCGAGGGCGTTGTTGCGCTGCGCGGCTTCGCGGAAATAGTGGATGGCGACGGGTATGTTTTTCGGCATGCCTTCGCCGCGCATATACATGCGTCCGATTTGGTAAAGTGCATTGGCATCGCCGGATTTGGCGGCGGTTTTGTAATACGGATAGGCTTGGACGGGGGAGGGCAGGTTGTCGCCCAGGCAGATGGCGGCATTGGATGCGGCTTGGGGTGATTTCAGTATCTGATAGGCTTTTTCCAGATAGTCGCAGGCTTTTTGCGGATTTTTCACCGCGCCTTTGCCTTCCAGATAGGCAATGCCGGCATAGCTCAATGCGTTGCCGTTGTTTTGTTCGGCGGCTTTGTTGAGCCAATAGAGTGCTTCTGTGTCTTTGCCGTTTTGCGAGTAGAACTGGCCGACTTCATATTGCGCGTCGGCATCGCCCTGAACGGCTTGGAGGAACTGTTCGGGATTGTTGAGCAGCACGCTGTAATCGGCACGTTGGTATTTGAGCCATTCGTTGCCGGCATACGCTGCCACGCCTAAGATGCCTGCCAGTGCAAGCATCACGATTGTGCCGGTGCCCGATGATTGTTTTGCCATTGGCTTTCCTTTTTATGTATGTTTTAGAAAACAGTATTTTAACGTTTTCTGCGGATTTTGGCTTGTTGCGTAAAGGCAGCCTGAAAAATGTGTCTCTTTTCAGGCTGCCTTTGCCGTGTTTCAGCGGATGAGCGTGTGCAGCGAGGCGTGGTTTTCCTTGATGCTGCGGATGATGCGGTCATAGCGGTGCATGGCGGCGGCGGAACGCGCAATCAGATACACGGCAAAGGCCACCAAGCCGGTGCTGATGAGGACAACCAGCACCAGCAGCGGCCACACTTCCGCCGCGCGATACCATTTTGACGTGGCAATCAGCGCGCTGAATACGGACAGCGGCAGCGCGAGCACGGCAATTCCCGTGCGCATAACGGCAAGTGCGGTGCGCTTTTCCGCCAGCAGAAGCTGGACTTGGTTGATGCAGAGGATGTCGTTTTGCTGTCCGCTGTCCATGTTCCGTTTCCTGTTTTCAGGCTGCCTGAAACGCCTGTGCCAATGTTTCCGCCACTTTGTCCTGCTCCGCTTCGGTTAAGCCGAAATACAGCGGGATGCTGATTGCGCCGGCGTAGTAGGCTTCGGCGGCAGGGAAGTCGCCCGGTTTGAAGCCGAAGTGTTGGCGGTAATAAGGCTGGGTGTGCACGGGGATATAGTGCACGTTTGCGCCGATGCCGTGTTGTCTTAAATAGTCAAAGATTTGGCGGCGGGTTTTGCCGCTGTCGGCGCGCACTTGCACGGGATAGAGGTGCAGGGCGGAGCGGTTTTGCGGGTTACGCTGCGGCAGGATAAGCGGCAGGCGGGCCAGCAGGCGGTCGTATCGCGCGGCAAGTCCGTGGCGGCGGGCGACGAATTCGTCGATGCGGGTCATCTGGCTCACGCCGAGCGCGGCTTGCAGTTCGGTCACGCGGTAGTTGTAGCCGAGGCCGGTTTGCTGGTAATACCAAGCGCCGTCCGGCTCTTGGGTCATTTCTTCGGGGTTGCGGGTGATGCCGTGGCTGCGCAACAGGGCTAGTTTGGCGGCCAGCTCCGGGCTGTTGGTAAGGGCGGCGCCGCCTTCGGCGGTGGTGATGATTTTGACGGGGTGGAAACTGAATACGGTAATGTCGCTGTATTCGCTGTTGCCGATTTTGCCGCCGTGGTAGCTGCCGCCGACGGCGTGGGAAGCGTCTTCAATGATTTTGAAGCTGTATTCTTTTGATAGTTCGTGGATTTTCCGCATATCGCAGGGTTCGCCCGCAAAGTGGACGGGCACAACGATTTTGGGCAGGCTGCCTGAAACTTTGGCGGCTTTGAGCTTGGCTTCCAGCGCAGCGGGGGACATATTCAGCGTGTTCGGGTCGATGTCCACAAAATCCACATCGGCACCGCAATAGCGGGCACAGTTGGCGGAGGCGGTGAAGGTGATGGGGGATGTCCATAGGCTGTCGCCTTTGCCTAAGCCGAGGGCGAGGCAGGCGAGGTGCAGGGCGGAGGTGGCGGAATTGACGGCCACGGCGTGCGCTGCGCCGCAATAGGCTTTCAGGCTGCCTTCAAAAGCAGGCACTTGCGGGCCTTGGGTGAGAAAATCGGATTGGAGCACGCACACAACGGCGGCAATGTCGGCTTCGGAAATGGTTTGGCGGCCATAGGGAATCATTTTTAAGTTTCCTTTGTGTTTGGGGATTGGGGTTTTCAGGCAGCCTGAAAAAGGGATAGATTGCCTGAAAACTAAAACTGCGTGCGTTCCGCATACACCCTACTCATGTGGGCTATGCTTGCTTTTTTGATTGACTGTTTCAGTGTTAGTCTTTTTCTAAACTTTAATGGTTTACTTCATTTATAATTTTATGATTTTATTGACTACATTTTCTACAAACCGCTTATCGTGTTCCACAAATATAAGTGTCGGCTTTGTTTCCCTTATGATTTCCTCAATCTGTATTCTTGATATTACATCTATATAATTTAAGGGTTCGTCCCAAACAAATAAATGAGCTGGCTTTGACAAACTGACGGAAATTAAGACTTTCTTTTTTTGCCCATCACTATAATTCTTCATATCCATTTCAAATAATTCTCTTGAAAAATCTAATTTCCTAAGAATTGTTTTACACAATGTTTCATCAACATCTTGCTTATGAATATACTCATTTAGGCTGCCCGTTAAATCAGATGTATCTTGAGGGATATACGATATTTCCAAATTACTTGCTAATTTTACCTCGCCTGTATACTCGTGATTTAGACCTAATAAAATTTTAATCAAGGTCGATTTTCCACTTCCGTTACTACCGTATATAGCTACTATATCGCCTTGTTTTATCTCAAAACTCACATTACTTAATATCTGTTTTTCTCCATAGTATGATGATAAACCACTAACCGATATTAGAGGATTTTTGCGATGATGTAACGGATGCAATAATAGACTTTCCTTTATTTCAATATCTTTTAGCAAATTCTGTTTTTCTTCTATTGCCTTATTTTGCCTATTCTCCAAATTCTTAGACCTTTTCATCATTTTGGCCGCTTTATGACCTATATATCCTTTGTCTGGTTTTACACCTGATATTTTCACACCATTTTTAGTATTTTCAATTTTATCAGACCAAATTTGACATTGTCTTGCAGCTTCTTTTAATCGTTTAATATCTTTTCTTAATTTCTCGTTTTTACTGATTTCAAATTGGTCTTTCATCAATTTGTTTTCATACCATGATGTAAAATTTCCTGATTGAACATCAATAGAATTCCTGTTAATAGAAATAACATGATTGATGCAGCCGTCTAAAAAATCTCTATCATGAGATATAAGCAAGAAACCTTTTTTACTTTTCAGATATTCACTTACAATTTTTCTGCCGTGCATATCCAAATGGTTTGTCGGCTCATCAATAAGCAAAAAACCATCTTCTCTTGTAAACAAAGTAGCTAAAAGGATTTTTATTTGTTCTCCTTTTGAAAGCGTTTCAAATTCCCTATAAACAAGGTTCTCATCAATATTGAGCAAACTAAGTTCTCTAAATAATTTCCATTCTTCCTCATCTGATGTTAGTTTTTTATATAACTCAATCCCTGATTTTGAAGTATCCGTTATATTTGGTGGAAATTTAATCAATTCAACATCTTTGATTATCTTGCCCTGATAGGTTTCTTCATTTAAAAGTAACTTAAATAGCGTTGATTTGCCAATTCCATTTCTTCCTATCAACCCTATTTTCCAGTTTGTCTCAAAGGAAAACGATACATTTTCAAATATAGGTTTTACATATCCATGATATGAGAAACTGAGGTTTTCAATTTTAATTGTCGACATAAAAATACCTCCTTACATTCCTATTTTATTTAATATTATACAAATTTAAGCCATTTTCTATATCAGCTTTCTGTGGCATTTGACAGTTGCCTATAAAATTAAAATGCGCATTTCGGTTTAACTTCGGCACACCATCCCAACAGCTTAAAATCCTTCGGAATTGGTGTGGAATTTGGGGCTAATCTACGTCAGTACCTAATTTCTGCTCCAAAATTTAAAATTTTCCCAAAGTAGAAATAAATATTAAAACTAAAAATATTACTGAAAATATTTTGTATTGTCTCCCCTTTTTTCTATACAAATCATCCTTTGTTGAAATTAATTTATAATCAAACCAACAAGAAATAATTCCATAATAAAACATTCCAATCCAATAATAAAATTCAGGTCTCCTGAAATTAGTAAAAATTTTAAATCCATAATCTCTTTCAAAAGTAGATATTATACAAGTGAGGAATATGACTAATCCTAAGCAGTCAAACATAAAAATATAATTTAATTTTTTATTCATATAATATTCCTATATCATTATTTATGGGGTTGTTTAAATTTTAACTAATAATATTAATTTAAAATTATTTAGTAAATGGGGTTTTATACTGCAAATTAAAATAATTCATGAATTATTAATTTGCGGAGCAGAACCATTGCAGTGATTTACAAAATTAGTAATATATTTGGCATTTATTGTCTACGCGGTTTCAGGTTGCCTGAAGCCTGCACGTATTCAGCGTTCGCGCCACATCAGATAGTCGCGCAGCGGCGGGGCGGGCGGGTTGATGCAGTGCGGGCAGGTGCCGGTAACGTCTTCGTCATCGTCGCCGCTGTCCCAATGTCCTGCGTTCGGGTCGAAGCGGCTTTGCTGCATCACTGCCTGCACCAGTGCCTGTTCCTGCACGGGGTCGAACTCGAAACGCGTCAGGATTTCGTTGAGCAGCGCGGTTTCGGCTGCGGAAAAGTTTTCCGAAAACCGCTCTATCATGCGGCGGTAGTCGGTGTGTTTGATTTTGTCCAGCATGTTGCTGCTCCGTTTGATTTAAGGGTGGAATTGGGAAAGGAAGGTTTCAGGCTGCCTGAAACGCATCTGTCAAGCAACCCAGCACCGCCGCCACTTTTGCCGACTGCACACGGTGCGGCGTAACCGCGTATAACGCCATTTTTGGCAGCGTCCAATCGGGCAGCAGCACTTGCAGCCTGCCTTCGCGCACCCAGCCACGCATTTCGCCGTCCAACTGTGCCGACACGCCCAGCCCTGTCGCCGTCAGTTGGCGCGCGCTCATCAAATCGCCGCACGGCCACACATTGTCCGTTTCCAGCTCGAACCGTTCCACACCGCGCCGCAGCACATGACGCACGATGGTTTCATCGCTGCCCGAAAGCCAACGCCACCCGCGCAAATCCGCAGGGCTTTCAGGCTGCCCCGTTTGGGCGATGTAGCTGGGTGCGGCGTATATCTGCCACTGCCAGTCCGCCAGATGCCGCGCCACCAAATCGGGCGCGTCCAAGGCTGTGTCGCCGCCGCGCAGGGCGATGTCGATATTGTGCCGCTGCAAATCCGCCAGTTCGTCCGACACAAACAACCGCATGCTGATTTTGGGAAACTCGGCCGCCACGCGCAGCAGGGCAGCCTGAAAATTGGGCGCGAGCGTGAGCGGCGAGGGCAGCGCAAGGCGCACTTCGCCGGCAGCTTCGGTTTTGATGTTGTCCAACGCGGCCTGCGCGTCCAGCAGAGCCTGCCGCAGTTTTACGCAGTGCGCCGCCAAGGCCGCGCCTGCTTCGGTGGGTGCAACCCGCCGCGTGCTGCGTTTGAGCAGTTTCACGCCGTGCAGCGCTTCCAGCCGCAAAATGTGCTGGCTGACGGCAGACGGGGTCATGCCCAAGGTGCGTGCGGCAGCGTGCATCGTGCCGTGTTCGATAACGGCGGCAAAGGCGAGCAGGGGTTTGGTTTCGGTCATAGTGGTTGGCTTTCAGGCTACCTGAAATGTGCGCGAATGTGTGCGGCGGTTTCAGATATGCCGGTACACCTCGTCAAACGGCAGGCGGTAGCGTTCGCCCCAAATGCCGTGGCCTTCTTTTTGTATGCCGCAGGCCACAATCATATTGATTTCTGCGCCGCGCGGCAGGTTCAGAATGCGTTTCACGCGGCGGCTGTCCAGCCCTTCCATCGGGCAGGTGTCGTAGCCGGCTTCTGCCATGGCGAGCATAAAGGTTTGTGCTGCCAAGCCGCAGCTTTTGTGCACCACCACGCGCATATCGGCTTCGGACATCTCACGCATCATTGGGCGGAACAGGCCGATGCCGCAGAACAAGATTTTGCGGAACGCACCGAGCAGGCCGAAGCAGCGGGCATAAACAAAGGGCATGAATTTGGTGCGGTAGCCTTCTTCTACCTGAATGCGTTTGGCCTGTTTTTCCGGCGGGCTGTTGCGTTGGATGTTGCCGCGCTCAAAATCGAGCACGGTTTGGGCGCGGCTGCGGTGCAGGTCTTGGCGGGTAACGAACACTACCATCTGCGGCGCGGTGGCAGCGGCTTCCTGTCCAAGGCAGGCTTCGGCAAGCTGCTTTAACACGGCGGCATCGGTGATGTGGTAAAACTCGTAAAGCTGCATGTTGGAGCTGCTGGGGGCAAGCTGGGCAAGGCGTAGGCATTGGCGCACGATGTCGGCATCAATGGGAGAGTCGCCGTAGTGGCGAACGGAGCGGCGGCGTTCGAGGGTTTGTTGCAGGGTCATGATGATTCCTTTCAGAGCGGTTATTGTCTATTTCAGGCTGCCTGACACTTCAGATTCTACGCCATCATCCAGTTTTGCTAAACAATCACATCAGTTTTTGCCGCCTTATCGGGCCGCCTGCAACGGCCTACAATGCGTTCATTCTTTCAACAACACATAAGGACTAAACAATGCACATCGCAGTGATTGGTGCAACAGGCTTGGTTGGCAGTGCCGCCGTTTCAGAACTCGCCGCACGCGGACATCAGGTTGCCGCCATCGCCCGCAACGCCGCCAAAGTGGCGCAGCATCCGAACGTAACCGCCGTGGCCGCCGATGTGAACGCACCGGATTTTGCCGATAAGATTTCAGGATTTGATGCGGTGGTCAGCGCGTTTAACGCAGGCTGGGACAACCCGAATCTGGCGGCGGACATCCAAACCGCTTATGCCAATATCCTTGCTGCCGCAAAAACCGCCTCCGTGCCGTATCTGCTGGTGATTGGCGGTGCAGGCAGCCTGCACGTTGCGCCGAACCTGCAACTGGTGGATACGCCCGATTTCCCGAAAGACGTGTATCCGGGGGCAAACGCCGTACGCGTACTGCTGGATGAACTGCGCCCGCGCCGCGACATCAACTGGGCGTTTCTTTCGCCCGCCGCCATGTTTGCCGTGAATCCCGTTTCATTTGAAAAAACCGGCCGATACCGCATCGGCCAAGACAATGTGCTGCTGAACACGGACGGCTCGCCTGCGGATATTTCCGTACCGGATTTGGCCTGCGCGATTGCGGATGATGTGGAAAGCAAAGCGCATTTGTTCCAACGCTTTACTGTGGCTGCCTGAAAACAAAAGCAGCCTGCACCTTCAACATATTATAGAGAAACCATTATGAACAAAATTTTATCTGTTTCAATCGCCGCCTTATTGGCTGCCGCGGCCGTTCAAGCTGCACCTGCACACAGAGTGCCTGCTGCCGCCCAAACCGCCCAAGCGCAGACTCAAACCGAACGCAACAAAGCCAACGCGCTGGCGTTTTACGAACTGGCGTTCAACCAACACAAAGTGCAGGAAGCTGCCGACCGCTATATCGGCAAAACCTACCTGCAACATAATCCGACCGTGGCGGACGGCGCACGGGCGTTTGTGGACGCATTTACCCCGTTTTTGAAAGAAAATCCGCAAAGCTGCGCCGAAATCAAACGCGTGGTGGCGGAGGGCGATTTGGTGGTGCTGCACGTTTTGAGCCGCACTTCGCCGCAGGACAAGGGCGAAGCGGTGGTGGACATCTTCCGCTTTGACGAAAACGGCAAGATTGTGGAGCATTGGGACGTTATCCAGCCCGTGCCGGAAAAAAGCGTGAGTGGGCGGGGAATGTTTTAAGGCAGCCTGAACATGCCTTATGGATGCCTTATGGCAAAAAGCAGCCTGCACTTTGAGAAACCGAAGTGCAGGCTGCTTTTTGGGGAATTTCAAAACTAGCGTTCCTTTCCTCACGGAAGAGGGCAGCAGTTTTATAGGACAGGTATAGTCAATTAAAATCAAAATAGGACAGTAGCGCATCGTCAAATCGGGCGTAA
>CAUQSD010000066.1:0-12145 GCA_963520685.1 uncultured Kingella sp.
TCGGGCTGGATGTCGGCTTCGGCAAGCGGCAGGCCGGGCGGGCAGCCGTCGATGACGCAGCCGATGCCTGTGCCATGGCTTTCGCCGAAGGTAGTGATGCGGAAGAGTTGCCCGAAGGAGTTGCCTGCCATTGCTGCCCCAAGTGTTTGCGTTTGTAAAGAATGTGTAATTTTAACAGCCTGTGCAGCAGTCTTGCAAAAAAGGCAGCCTGAAAACCGGATGGTGGTTTTCAGGCTGCCTTTGGGGGTTGTTTGCACGGCGGGCGTGGATTGGGGGAGATTTAAGTGCCGGTCTGTTCGGGCTGCCTTTCGTAATGTACGAAGTCAAACGCGATGCCGTTCTGCGAAACATGGTGCTCGCGCGCGGTTTCGTGCCATTCGCGGCGGGAAAATTCGGGGAAATAGGTGTCGCCTGCGGGGGTGAGCGCGATTTCCGTCAGGCGCAAATCGGTGGCGGGGGACAGGGTCTGCCGGTAAATTTCTCCGCCGCCGATGATGACGGCTTCGGGTTCGCCCCTGTGCCGGCATTCGGACAGGGCAGCCTGAAAATCGGCAAACACTTCCGCGCCTTCCGCCTGATAGCCGCTTTGGCGGCTGATGACGATGTTGCGGCGGCCGGGCAGCGGTTTTTTGGGCAGGCTTTCCCATGTTTTGCGCCCCATGATGATGGGTTTGCCAGTGGTGTAGGCTTTGAAGAAGGCGAAATCTTCGGGGATGTGCCACGGAATTTCGCCCCCGTTGCCTAGCACGCGGTTTTGCGCGATGGCGGCAATCAGGGTGATTTTCATGGTTTTCCTTATCTGCGACGTTTGCGCTCGCCGGGCAGTTGCAAGTCTGCCCATTTCATGATGCCGGCGACTTCGGCGGGGTTTAATTCGTAAAACTGGCCGCGTTTGAGGCGGTTGGGCAGGCCGATGGGGCCGAAGCCCGTGCGGACGAGGCGGCTGACGGTCAGCCCGAAATGTTCGAACAGGCGGCGCACTTCGCGGTTGCGGCCTTCTTTGATGGCGACGCTGTACCATTTGTTTGCGCCTTCGCCGCCTTGTTCGCGGATGCGTTCCACCCGTGCCGTGCCGTCTTCCAGCATCACGCCTTGGGTAAGCTGCTGCATTTGGGCGGGGGTGAGCTCGCCCAGTATCCGCACGGCGTATTCGCGTTCCACTTCAAAGCTGGGGTGGGCAAAACGCTGCACGAGTTCGCCGGAGGTGGTGAGGATGATGAGGCCGCTGGTGTTGATGTCTAGCCGCCCGATGGCAACCCAGCGGCTGCTGGCGGCTTGGGGCAGGCGGTCGAAGATGCTGATGCGGCCTTGCGGGTCGTCGCGGGAAACGATTTCGCCTTCTTGTTTGTAATACAGGATGATGCGGGGCAAGCGGTCGGGCCACTTGATTTTGACGGGGTTGCCTTTGACGGTGATTTGGTCTTCGGGGGTGATTTTGTCGCCCAGTTGGGCGATGCGGCCGTTGATGCGCACCAGCCCTTGGGCGATGCAGGCTTCCATGTCGCGGCGTGAGCCTGCGCCGGAGGCGGCAAGGGCTTTTTGCAGACGCACGGGCTCGATGCGGCTCAAATCAGTGCGCCGCTCTTTCATTTCTTGGGCGCGCTTTTGAATTTTTTGGTTGGGTGCGCGGACGGCAAGTTTTTTGGCTTTGGCGGCGCGTGGTTTGGGGGGATGTGCTTCGGCAGGAGTGTTTTCAGGCTGCCTTCGGGCGTTTTTTGTGCCGTGTGCCTGATGCCTGCCTTTGGCGGTTTCAGGCTGCCTGCGTTCGGCGGGACGGGACGGGCGGCGGCTGGGGCGGTTGTAGGGCATGTCGGTCTCCTGTATCCGCCGTGGCGGCGGCTTCTGCGGCGGGATGCGGCAGGTAATGGGTGGGTGGGGCTGCCTGAACGGTAAAACGGGCGGATTATGCCACAGCGGAGGGCATTTATGCCCGTGCGGTTTTCAGGCGGCCTGAAAGTGCGTTCTGCGTTATCCGCGCACCTGTCCGTCGCCCAGCACAATCCATTTTTGCGAGGTCAGCCCGTGCAGCCCGACCGGGCCGCGCACGTGGATTTTGTCGGTGGAAATGCCGATTTCCGCACCAAGTCCGTATTCAAAGCCGTCTGCGAAACGGGTGGAGGCGTTCACCATAACGCTTGCGCTGTCCACGGTGCGCAGGAAGCGGTTGGCGGCGGTGTAGTTTTCGGTAACGATGCTGTCGGTGTGGCGGCTGCCGTGGGTGTTGATGTGGGACACGGCTTCGTCCAAAGAATCCACAATTTTGACGGCGAGGATGGGGGCGAGGTATTCGGTATCCCAGTCGGCTTCTTCGGCGGGGTTGATGTGCGGCAGGATGGCGCGTGTGCGCGGGCAGCCGCGCAGTTCCACGTTTTTGGCGGCGTATTCGGCGGCGAGCGGGGGCAGGAGTTCCGCTGCGCGTGCCGAGTGGACGAGCAGGGTTTCCATGGTGTTGCAGGTGCCGTAGCGCGAGGTTTTGGCGTTTAGGGCGATGCGGAGGGCTTTTCCGGCATCGGCGGATTCGTCCAGATACACGTGGCAGATGCCGTCCAGATGTTTGATGACGGGCACGCGGGCTTCGCGGCTGATGCGTTCCACCAGCCCTTTGCCGCCGCGCGGGATAACCACGTCTATATACTGAGGCAGCCGCAGCATTTCGCCCACGCTTTCGCGTTCGGTGTTTTCCACGAAGCAGACGGCGTTTTCGGGCAGGCCGGTGTCGCGCAGGGCTTGGCGGATGAGGGCGGCAAGCGCGCTGTTGCTGTGGAAGGCTTCGCTGCCGCCGCGCAGAATGCAGGCGTTGCCGGATTTCAGGCATAGGGCGGCGGCATCTGCGGTTACGTTGGGGCGCGATTCGTAAATTATGCCGATGACGCCGAGCGGCACGCGCATTTTGCCGATTTTGAGCCCGTTGGGACGCAGGCGGAATTCGTCCATTTCGCCGACGGGGTCGGGCAGGGCGGCTATCTGCTGCAAGCCTTCCGTCATGGTTTTCAGGCTGCCTTCGGTGATTTTCAGGCGGTCAAGCAGCGCGTCGGGCAGCCCTTTTGCCGTGCCGTTTTCCAAGTCGCGCGCGTTGGCGGCAAAGATGCGTTCTCGGTTTTCGTCTATCAGGATGGCGAGCAGCAGCAGGGCGGCGTTTTTTGCCGCGCTGTCGGCTTGGGCGATTTGGAAGGATGCGGCGCGGGCGGCTTGGGCAAGGCGGGCGATATAGCTTTGTTCGGTCATGGCGTATTCCTTTTTTGGTTGATTAAATTGGCAATGATACAGCGTTGCCAACGCCTTTATGTTTTATCCGACACGGCAGGCGGTTTTCAGGCTGCCCTTAATACGCAGAACGCGTGGGCAGCAAGTGCCCACCCTACCGGTATCCCGTTTCAGGCTGCCTTATCGGGCGGGGGAGCTAGGCTGAAAAAGACGGCACACAGGCGGAACATCTGCATCATATACAGAGAAAAAACCGCTTGGACAAACCAGCGGCTGTCCAACGCCTGCCGCAGATGGGGCAGATTGAAATGCGCGGCGGCGGCATAAACCAGCGCAACACCTGCGCAAACTGCCGCCACTACACCGACCAGCGCAAACAGAGCAGGAAGAGACACTTTTGCCGCATAGTAGTTTTTTTGACTCTCGCAGTAGTCTGCAACCGCAGCCGCTTCTTCGCACGTGCAGCCTGAAAACCGCCGAAACAGTACGTCCGAAAGCTGCGCAGCGGCATACAGCGACACGGTAACTACCGCCAAAACACACAGGCTGCCTGCCGAAAACAGTCCGTTATCGGGGCGCAGCACACCCATCGCCGACAGCACAAACCACAGCAGCATGCAGAAGTGAAACAGGGCGATGTGGGCGAGGATGCGCCAGCGGATAAACGCGGGGATACGGCTGTCGGCAGGGTTTTTCATTTTCAGGCTGCCTTATCGGTTTGGCAGAAAAATAAGGGCGGATGTATTGCACCACACTTGATTTTCGTAGGGTGGGCACTTGCTGCCCTCGTGTCCGTCCGTGTTTCCAAGGCAGCCTGAAACGGCAAATCTGCGTTTCAGGCTGCCCTGCCGCGCTTATTGCACGGCTTCCACCACAATCATTTCAGGGTTGTCCGCCTCACGCGTGAGTATGGCTTCCACCCGCGCCTGCCACAATTCGCCGAAGCGTTGCAGTTCTTCGGGCGATGCCATGCCTGCCACTGCCTGCGGCATGATGTCGCGCATTTCCGGTGCAAACGGCACGATTGAGCCGTTGAACGACACTTTCACAGCCTGCCCGTTGTCGCGGCGGCGCAGAACGGCCTGCGCATCTCCGCCGCCGAACGAAAGCAGGTTGCGCCGCCCGAAACGTCCCGCCATGCCGATGCCGCCGAAGCCCGTTTCGGGCGCAGCCCCTGTGATGAGCTGCAACACGGAGGCAACCACGCCCACCGTACCTTCGTCGCGCGCGCCGCCCATCAATACTTCCACACCGCCGCGCTCGGGAATCGCGCCATCGGGATAAAGCGCGTGCAGGGCTTTAATTCCCATCAGCCACGCACTGGCCACGGTGGGGCAGGAATGTCCGCACAGCCTCACGGCATCGGCATAGCGGTATTCCATGATGCCGGTGGGCGTTGCACCGAGAAACTGCGCCAATGGGTCATATAAACGGATGGACGGGGCTTGTTCAAAAAAAGCGGGAAACTGCATGGTTCTGGATTCCTTATGGTCGGTTGGGCGTGCCTTTCAGGCAGCCTGAAACAGGGAGTTTAACGAAATTTGACACAAAGCGGCAATATCTTTTCAGGCTGCCTAAATTCAAACCAGCGCCCGCAGGCATTCGCGTACCAGCGCAGGGCCGCGATACACCAACCCGCTGTATAGCTGCACGGCAGACGCGCCCAGCCGCATTTTTTCCCCCGCATCCTCCGCCGAGAGAATGCCGCCCGCACCGATAAGCGGCACGCTGCCGCCCAGTTCGCCCGCCAGTGCCGACAACACGCGGTTGCTCGGTTCGCGCACGGGTTCGCCGCTCAGCCCGCCTGCTTCTTGCGCCAAAGGCGATGCGCCTAACGCGGTTTTATTGACGGTGGTGTTGGTGGCGATTACCCCGTCTATCTCGTGCTGCCGCAAAGCCTCTGCAATGGCGGCGATTTCCGTTTCCTCCAAATCGGGGGCGATTTTCACCGCCAGCGGCACATAACGCCCGATGTCCTGCGCCAGTTGTGCCTGCTTTTCTTTCAGGCTGCCCAACAGTTTGTCCAACTCTTCGCCGCCTTGCAGCGAACGCAGGTTTTTGGTGTTGGGCGAGGAAATATTGATGGTGATGTATGAAGCATAGGGATAGGCTTTTTCCATGCAGGCGAGATAATCCTCTGCCGCGCGTTCAATCGGCGTGTCGGCATTTTTGCCGATGTTGATGCCGAGAATGCCCGTGTATTTCGCCCGTTTCACATTGGCAACCAGCGCATCAATGCCGCCATTGTTGAAGCCCATGCGGTTTACGATGGCGCGGTGTTCGGGCGCGCGAAACAGGCGCGGCTGCGGGTTGCCCGCCTGCGGACGCGGCGTAACCGTGCCGATTTCAATAAAGCCGAAGCCCAGCGCGGCAAATGCGTCTATCGCCACGCCGTTTTTGTCCAGCCCCGCCGCCAGCCCCACGGGATTGGGCAATGCAAGCCCCATCAGCGATACAGGCTTGGTGCGCGGTGCGGTACGCGGCATCAGCCCGAAGCGTCCCGCTGCGGCCAGTGCGGACAGCGTGAGATTGTGTACCTGCTCGGCATCCAGTTTGAACAGCAGGGGACGGATAAAGGATTCGTAAAACATAGTCTGCTCCTTGGTGCGGCGCGCGCCGCGTTTCGCTTTGGCGGAAACCCGCTATAAAAAAGGCAGCCTGAACATTTCAGGCTGCCCGATATTTGCGGATTATTCGGAAGCAACAACCTCTTCGCCAGCAGGCGCAGGTGCTTCAACCAACGCTTTGATGGACAGGCGCACACGGCCTCTGTCGTCCACTTCCAAAGCCTTCACGTGCACCGTCTGGCCCACCTGCAAATAATCGGCCACGTTGCGGATGCGCTCGTGCGCAATCTGGCTGATGTGTACCAAACCGTCTTTGCCGGGCATCACGTTCACAATCGCCCCCACGTTGTTGTCCAAGATTTTGACGACCGTGCCGTCATACACCTTGCCTACTTCCACTTCGGCGGTGATTTCCTCGATGCGTTTTTTGGCGGCTTCGCCCGCTTCGGCGGTGGCAGCGGCGATAACGATGCTGCCGTCGTCTTCAATATTGATTTCCGTGCCGGTTTCGGCCGTGATGCTGCGGATGGTTTCGCCGCCCTTGCCGATAACGTCGCGGATTTTGTCGGGATTGATTTTCATGGTGAACAGGCGCGGCGCGTGCTGCGACAGCTCCTGCGGGCCGGCAACGGCGGCTTTCATCTGTTCCAAAATGTGCAGGCGGGCTTCGCGTGCCTGCGCCAGCGCAATCTGCATGATTTCCTTGGTGATGCCTTGGATTTTGATGTCCATCTGCAAGGCGGTTACCCCTCTGTCCGTGCCCGCCACTTTGAAGTCCATATCGCCCAAGTGGTCTTCATCACCAAGAATATCGGTCAGCACGGCAAATTTGTTGCCTTCCAAAATCAACCCCATTGCCACGCCTGCCACATGCGCTTTGAGCGGCACACCGGCAGAGAGCAGGCTCAAACAGCCGCCGCACACGGATGCCATGGATGAAGAACCGTTTGACTCGGTAATTTCGGAAACCACACGCATGGTGTAGCTGAAATCTTCGGGTGAAGGCAACACGGCAACCAGTGCGCGTTTTGCCAAACGGCCGTGTCCGATTTCGCGGCGTTTCGGTGCGCCGACACGGCCGACTTCGCCGGTGGAATAGGGCGGGAAGTTGTAATGCAGCATAAAGCGGTCGGTGTATTCGCCGCTCAATGCGTCGATAACCTGCTCGTCGCGCGATGTGCCGAGTGTGGCGGTTGCCAAAGCCTGCGTTTCGCCGCGGGTGAACAGGGCTGAACCGTGCGTGCGCGGCAGCACATTGGTTTTGATGTCTATCGGGCGGACGGTGCGGGTATCGCGTCCGTCAATGCGCGGCTGGCCGGCCAAAATCTGCCCGCGCACCACGTCTGCTTCCATCTGTTTGAAGATGCCTTTGATTTCGTTTTTTGCCAGCGTGTCGGTGTCTTCGTTGATTAAAGCGGCTTCCACGGCTGCCCATGCTTCGGCGATTTTTGCGCCGCGCGCCTGTTTTTGGCGGATTTTGAACGCTTCTTCAACCGTTACACCGGCGATTTCTTTGATTTTGGCAACCAGTTCGGCGTTGGTTTCGGGGGCTTTCCAGTCCCACACCTCGGGGTTCACTTCGTCTGCCAACTCATTGATGGCACGGATAACGGCCTGCATCTGCTCGTGTCCGTATACCACCGCGCCCAACATAATTTCTTCAGAAAGAATATGTGCTTCGGATTCCACCATCAGCACTGCCTGCTCTGTGCCTGCCACCACCAAATCCAATTTGGATTTGGCAAGCTGTGATTTGGTCGGGTTCAATACATAGGCATCGTTTACATAACCCACGCGCGCCGCGCCAATCGGGCCGGCAAAAGGCACGCCGCTCAACACTAGTGCGGCAGACGCACCAATCATGGCAGGGATATCGGAATCGATTTCCGGGTCGGAAGACACCACCATCGCCACGATTTGGATGTCGTGATAGAAGCCTTCGGGGAAGAGCGGGCGGATGGGGCGGTCAATCAGACGGCTGGTGAGGATTTCTTTTTCGCTCTGTTTGCCTTCCCGCTTGAAAAAGCCGCCGGGGATTTTGCCTGCGGCATAGGTGCGTTCCATATAATCCACGGTGAGCGGGAAAAAGTCCTGCCCCGCTTTGACTTCTTTATTGGCGGTTACGGCAACCAAAACCACTGTATCACCCATGGACACCTTCACCGCACCTGCGGCTTGGCGGGCGATTTCGCCGGTTTCAATGGTTACGGTGTGCTGGCCGTATTGGAAAGTTTTTGTATGTTTCTCAAACATAGTCAGTCCTTAAAAAATGGAAGCCTGCTGCCGCTAAAATGCTAATAATGCACACTTGTAAGCGTGAAATGTGCATGGTTAGCCTTTCAGCCGCCACACAGGTTCCGGGTTAAAAAAGCAGGATGCGCATTTGCGATTTTTACGCATCCCATATTTTCAGGCTGCCTTTTAATAATTTGCCAGGCAGCCTGAAAGGATGGGGAAACGGTCGGATGCCGGCGTTTTACACGGAGAACGATGAACCGCACCCGCAGGTGGTTACTGCATTGGGATTGCTGCGGATAACGAATTGCGAGCCTTGCAGCCCGTCCGTGTAGTCAATTTCCGCACCGAGCAGGTATTGGTAACTCATCGGATCAACCAAAAATTTCAGCCCGTTTTTCTCAATTTCAAAATCGTCGTCGTTTTTGATTTCATCAAAGGTAAAGCCGTATTGGAAACCGGAGCAGCCGCCGCCGTTTACAAACACGCGCAGCATCAGTTCGGGATTGTCTTCTTCGGCAATCAGTTCGGCGACTTTGGCGCAGCAGGAATCGGTGAAGATGATGGGGGATGATTCGTCAGACATTTTTGCTCTCCTTGTGCGGTGTGCGGCGCATATAGGGCGTGCGCGCCGTATTTTCAAGAACGGGCGGATTTTACTCCAATACAAAAGCGGCTGCAAAATGCGAAGCGGGTTTTGCTATAATCAGGGCAGCCTGAAAAGAATGCTTTGCAGCGGCTTTCGGGATTGCTCCCGCCGCTGCAAAGCATTTTTATCATTTTGGAGAACGCAAACATGGCATTTGAAACCATTCCGCTGCCCAAAGATATGCCGCGCCCGCCGGAAACCGTGCTGGTAAACATCACGCCGCAAGAAACGCGCGTGGCGGTTTTGGAGGAAAACAATATCTGCGAACTGCACATTGAGCGCGCAAGCGAACACAGCTTGGTGGGCAACATTTATCTGGGCATCGTGCGCCGCGTATTGCCCGGCATGCAGAGTGCGTTTGTGGACATCGGCTTGGAGCGCGCCGCCTTTTTGCACATCATGGATATTTTTGAACAGCGGCAGAATCCGGAAAATACCCAACGCATCGAACATGTGCTGTTTGAAGGGCAGACGCTCTTGGTGCAGGTTATCAAAGACCCGATAAACAGCAAGGGCGCGCGCCTTTCCACGCAAATTTCGCTGGCGGGGCGGTTTCTGGTGCACCTGCCGCAAGACGAGCATATCGGTATCTCCCAGCGTATTGAAAACGAAGAAGACCGTTCCAGCCTGCGCGAACGGCTCAACGCCCTGCTGCCCGCCGACTCCTGCCACGGCTACATCATCCGCACCAGTGCGGAAACTGCCACCGATGCCGAATTACAGGCCGATGTGGACTATCTGACCAAAGTGTGGGGCAACATCAAAACGCTGTCGCAGACGCAACCGCCCGAATCGCTGCTGTATGAAGATTTACCGCTTGCCCAGCGTGTGCTGCGCGATATGTTCAACAGCAATACGCACGAAATTCTGGTGGATTCCCGCCGCAACTTTGACAAAATGCAGCAGTTTGCCGAGCAGTATGTCCAAGGCGCGCTGGACAAGCTGCACCGTTTCAAAGGCGAACGCCCGCTTTTTGAAACTTACGGCGTGGAAGCCGAAATCAGCCGCGCCCTGCTGCCGCGCGTCAATCTCAACTTCGGCAGCTATCTGATTATTGAAACCACCGAAGCCATGACCACGATAGACGTAAACACGGGCGGCTTTGTCGGTGCGCGCAATTTTGACGAAACCATTTTCAAAACCAATCTGGAAGCCTGCCACGCCATTGCCCGCGAACTGCGGCTGCGCAATTTGGGCGGCATCATCATCATAGATTTCATAGACATGGCAGACGAGGAACACCGTGAAGCCGTGTTGCAAGAATTGGCCAAGGCGTTGAGTTTTGACCGTACCCGCGTAACCCTCAACGGCTTCACCAGCTTGGGGCTGGTGGAACTGACGCGCAAACGCAGCCGCGAAAGTCTGGAACACGTTTTGTGCGAAAACTGCCCAACCTGCCAAGGCAGGGGCAGCCTGAAAACCGCGCAGACGCTGTGCTATGAAATCCAGCGCGAAATCGTGCGCGAAAGCCGCCGCTACGATGCGCGCGGATTCCGCATTATCGCCGCGCCGAATGTGATAGACATGTTTCTGGACGAAGAATCGCAGTCGCTCGCCATGCTGATTGACTTCATCGGCAAGCCCGTGTCGCTGGCGGTGGAAACGGCTTATACGCAGGAGCAATACGACATCGTGCTGGTATAGGCAAAGGCAGCCTGAAAACGACAAAACGGTTTTCAGGCTGCCTTTGGGTGTGGAACGCGGCGTTTGATGCGCACCGTGCCGGTTACTATAGTATGAGACCTTTGCAAAATCCCCATCTTTGGCCCATTTTTTCGCAACGCGCTTCTCTAACGCTTGAAAATATTTCAATATTCTCTGCGCATTATGCGATGCTATTGCTTTGAACTGTGCTCAAATCTGGGGTTTTGCAAAGGTCTCAGTATGTACTAATACTTGCCTGCGCAGTTTCAGGCTGCCTCAGAACGATGCGTGGGCGGCATAGGCGCGCCTTCCGGCCGTTTGTAGCGGTTATAGGCAAACAGATATTGTTCTGGGAAGCGGCGCACCCAGCTTTCCACATTGCGGTTGATGATTTCGGCATCATGGGTTTTGTCGCCGTTCAGGCTGCCTGAAAGCGGGGCGATATGCAGCCTGAAACCGCGTCCGCACGGCAGGCGTTCACCTGCAAAAAACAGGGGGCGCACGTTTTTCACCTGCGCCAGCTTGCCCGCCAGCGTCATGGTATAGGCCGTGCGGCCGAAAAAATCCACCCATACGCCTTCGCCGCCTTCCTGCGGGTCGGGCACATGGTCGGGCAGGACGATGGTGGCCTCGCCCGCACGCAGAGCCTTGATGACCTGTTTCACACCGGCAAGGCTGGTGGGGGCGGTGTTGCCTTTGCCGCGCCTGCGGCCCTGCTGCATGATGTCGTCAAACGCTTTGATTTTGGGCGGCTTATACATGGCGGTGAGCGGGAAGGGCAGGTGTTCGCTGATGTAACGTCCCGCCAAGTCGTAGCTGCCGATGTGCGGGGTGATGAAGAGCAGCCCTTCGCCCGCGTCCAAGGCAGCCTGAACGTGCTGCCAACCCTGCGTATCCCGAAACAGGGAAACAATTTCTTCAGGCTGCCTGAAAAAGGCAACGGGCAGCTCCAACCCGCTTTTGACGGTTTCCTGACAGATGCGCACGATGTTGTGCCAGCGGTGCGGCAGGCAGGCGGTTTTCAGGTTGTCGCGGATGTGCCTGCGGTCGGTGCGGGAACAGGCGTACATAAAAACGCCCAGCACGTTGCCGATTGTGTGCAATACGGGCAGCGGCAGGGCGGCAGTGATGCGGAACAGCAGGGCGAGCATGGCTTACTGCGGGCCGATGAGGTCCATCGGCTCGGGTTCGCTGGCGGTTTTGGGGGCTTCTTCCAGCGGGTATTTTTCGCGCAGGCTGTTGAAACGCTGGCATTTCGGGTCGCCTTTTTTGCGGGCGCAGTAGTCTTCGGTGCGTTTGCAGCGGGGAGTATTCTGCGCTTCCAACGATTGGCAGCTTTTGGCGGCAAACTTGGGGTTTTTGAGAGAAGGCGGTGTGGCGTTTACGGCAAACGGGGCGGCGGCAACGGCGGCGGCAAGCGCGTAACGGAGCATGTTGTTCATGGCATAAAGTCCTTGTCTACGGGTGGAAAGCGCAGAGTATAAAGTGTTTTCAGGCAGCCTGAAACCTTTGGCGCACTGACAGCTTGCCGCGCGATGGGGAAACTGTTACCATCCGCGCCGCATTCAGAGTTGGGAAATTCCCTGCCAACCTGCTGTTTCATAATCAAAACGGTAAGGTGGACGGTTTGAAAAAACCGATGTGGGCTGCATCCGCACAAGCAGCCAATCCGAAAATCCCGCTCCGATGCGGGAATTTTTTTGTCCGCACCAAATGCGTCTTGCACATTCCCGAATGCGCCGCCTTTCAGGCTGCCTGAAACCCTTTCCAATCCGACACAAAAAGGAAAACACCATGAGCGAATACCTCTTCACCTCCGAATCCGTATCCGAAGGCCATCCCGACA
>CAUQSD010000067.1:0-11843 GCA_963520685.1 uncultured Kingella sp.
CCGTTTTCGGTTGGGGGATGTGGGCAACGCGGAATGGGGGGTGTTTGCTGTCTGTGTGTTTAGTGGTTTGGTTTACGTAGGGTGGATGCTCTCTGCCTAATGTGTTTTCAGGCTGCCTTTGGTTTGGAACTACGGAAGGCGGGGGTGGGGCAGCCTGAAATTGGTTTTCAGGCTGCCTTATCTGCGTCCGAACGTGTCGCCCGCGCGCAGCAGGGTTTCGCCGATGTCGCGGGGGAGGATGGCGAGGGCGCGCTCGCGCATGGCTTGGGGGATGGGGTGGGCGGCGGCGGCAACGGATGCGGTGATGGCGGCGAGGGTGTCGCTGTCGCCGCCGAGTGAAACGGCGAGCCGAACGGCGTGTTCAAAATCTTGTGCTTCAAAGAAGGCGGCAAGGGCTTGGGGGACGGTGCCTTGGCAGCTTTCGTCAAATTGGTAATGCGCTCGGATTTGGTCGCAGCTTGCGGAGAGGTCGTAGCCGAAGTGCTGGGTTATTTGTTCGCGGATTTGGGTTTTGCTTTCGCCGTGGCGCGCCCAGAAGATGGCGGCGGCAACGGCTTGTGCGCCTTTGATGCCTTCGGGATGGTTGTGGGTGATGGCGGCACTCTGCTCTGCGGCGCGCAGGGTGCTCTCCAAATCGGGGAAGGCCCAGCCGGCGGCGGATACGCGCATGGCTGCGCCGTTGCCCCAGCTTCCGTATGGAGCAGGCGGCTCTTCGTGTATCCATCGGGCGAAGCGTGTGCCGTATGCACCGGCGGGATAGGGGTAGCGTCTGCACCAATCCTGCATGATGCGGGCGGGGTTGCCTCCGTCCAACAGCCATTGGGCGATGGCGGCGGTGCAGATGCTGTCATCTGTGTAGTCGGATTGGGGGTGGAACAGTTTGAAATCGGTGCGGCGGCAGTTGTCGAATTCAAACCGTGAACCGGCGATGTCGCCGATGGCTGCGCCTAGCATGGTGGGTGTCCTTTCGGGGTGTTTGGTTTGCGGGGGCAGCCTGAAAGCGGGTTTTCGGTTTTCAGGCTGCCTTTGGTTTGGGACGCGTGGGCAGCAAGTGCCCACCCTACGGGAAACGGTGCGGTGTGCGTATCACTTTTACGTGTGTTGGTTATCGCATTGCGGAAATTGCGGAACACGATAGGAAGCGCGATGTGAAGAGATGTGCCAAAGACGGGTTTTCGGTTTTCAGGCTGCCTTTGCGGCCATGGCGAGCATTTCGACGGCATGGCGGCGGGTGGTGTCGGTGATGGTTTCGCCGCCGAGCATCCGTGCGATTTCGTCTGTGCGCGCGGCTTCGTCCAGCACGCGGATTTCGCTGACCGTTTGCTCGCCGTCGCTGCGTTTGGCTACCTGCCAGTGGTGTTCTCCGCAGGCGGCGACTTGGGGCAGGTGGGTGATGGCGAGTACTTGGTGGTGGCGACCGAGGGCGCGCAGGGCGCGTCCGACCGTTTCGGCCACGCCGCCGCCGATGCCTGTGTCCACTTCGTCGAATATGAGGGTGGGGATGTCTGTGCAGGCGCTGGTTACGGTTTGGATGGCGAGGCTGATGCGGGCGAGTTCGCCGCCCGATGCGACTTTGCCCAAGGGGCGCAGCGGTGTGCCTTTGTTGGCGGATACTTGGTATTCGATGCGTTCCAAGCCGTGTGCGCTGGGTTCGGCGGGCAGCAGTTCTATCCGGAACTGTGCGCCCTGCATGGCAAGGCTCTGCATTCTGGCGGCGGTTTCGGCGGAGAGGCGTTCGGCGGCGGCGCGGCGTTCGGCGGAAAGCTGTTTTGCGGCGGCGGTGTAGGCGGCTTGGGCTTCGGCGGCGGCCTGTTGCAGGGCGGCGATGTCGGTATCGGCGGCGAGCGTGTCTAGGGCAGCCTGAATTTCGCGGAGCTTTTCAGGCAGCTTTTCGGGTTCGGTGCGGTATTTGCGCGCCATGTCCATCAGTTCTGCCATGCGTTCTTCGCGGGCGGCGAGTTCGGCGGGGTTGATTTCTACGCTGTCGGTTACGTCGCCCATGTTGGAACTGGTTTCGCGCAGCTCGGCATACGCGCTTTCCAGCATTTCCAGGCTTTCGGCGAATCGGGGTTCGATGTCGGACAGGGGCGACAGGGCGCGCTGGCAGCGGGCGATGAGGCTGAGGATGCCGTTGTCGCCGCTGATGTATTCCTGCGCTTCGCCTGCGGCCTGCAAGAGTTCGGCGGCGTTGGCGAGGCTGTCGTGCTGTTGGGCGACGGTTTCCCATTCGCCTTCGTGTGTGTTGAGCTGTTCCAGTTCGGAATATTGCCATTGCAGCCGTTCGCGCTCTATGGCGAGGCTTTCGCCCTGTTCCTGCGCTTGGGCGAGGGCTTTTTCGGCGCGCTGCCAGTGGTGGTAGGTGGCGGATACGGCTTCGGCGGTTTTCAGGCTGCCTGCAAATGCGTCCAGAAGCTGCCGCTGGGCGGGTTCGTGGGCAAGGGCGTGGTGGGCGTGCTGGCCGTGGATGTCTATCAGCGATGCGCCGATTTGTTTGAGTTGGGCGAGCGTGGCGGCCTGCCCGTTGAGGTAGCTGCGGCTTTTGCCTTTGGCATCTATGGTGCGGCGGATGGAGAGTTCGTCTGCGTCTTCGTCCAACAGGCCCTGCGCGCGCAGTTCTTCTGCCAGTGCGGGGCGGTCGGACAGGTCAAACAGGGCGGACAACTGTGCTTCTTTTGCGCCGCTGCGGACTTGGCCGTAATCGGCTTTGCCGCCCAAAAGCAGCGAGAGTGCGTCCAGCGTGATGGATTTGCCTGCGCCGGTTTCGCCGGTGAGCACGGTGAAACCGCTTTGAAAATCCAAATCAAGCTGGCGGACGATAACGAAATCGCGCAGGGAAAGGGCTAGGAGCATGGTGGGCTTTCTGTGTGTCGGATGCGGGTTGGGGGCGGGCAGCCTGAAACGGGGTGAACGGGTGTGTGTCTGTGCCGGCAAAATTCTGCGGGCGGAGAACCGGTGTCTCATGGAGACGGCATGAGAAACAGTCGTTTAACTGTTCGGAACATCGGTAAAATGAATTGTGTTGCTTCGTTAAGTTCTATAGCACAGTGAAGCCGCACCGCGGTTTGAACGGTGATACGCCGTTTGAGGTCTTGAAGGTTTCACTCTCAAATTGTGCTGTAAACAATGTGATTAGCTTCTAATTGAACGGGAATGAATGTAAAAAAACAGCGTTGAAAAACGCTGCTTTTTATAGTTTGGTGCGGATGGAGAGACTCGAACTCTCACGCTTTGCAGCGCTGGAACCTAAATCCAGTGCGTCTACCAATTTCGCCACATCCGCGCGAAGGGTGCGGATTATACGGAAAAGTGGTGGGATTGCAAACTGCCGATGCGGAAGTATCCGCCTGAATATGATGAGAAGGGGTATCGTTTGGAAGGAGAATACTTGCTGCCCGACTTTCGGCGTTCTAAAGGCAGCCTGAAACCGCATGAACACAACTATAGTGGATTAAAATTGCAATGATACGGCGTTGGCTCGCCTTGACGTACGACCTGTACGCCTTGCGGCTCGCCGCCTTGTCTCATTTTTATTTTAATCCACTATATTTCCTTTTTAGGGCTGGAATTTGTCCACATCCCAAATCTTAACCGAAACGTTTGTTCGGCGTTTTGCATAGATTTCAGGCTGCCTGAAAACGGCTAGCGGGTAAATGTCAGGTTTTGCCAGTATTGTGCCAGCGCGTCCTGTTGGGAATAGGCGGTGAGGTCTATCTGTAACGGGGTGATGCTGACGTATCCTGCTTCGCAGGCGGCAAAATCGGTACCGTTTTCGTTGTCGGCGACTTCGCCTGCGGGGCCAATCCAATAGATGTCTTCACCGCGCGGGTTGGTACTGTGGACGATGCTTTGGGCGTGATGCCGCCGTCCCAGCCGCGTAATCCGGTGGCCGTGCAAATCCTGCGGGGCAACGGCGGGAATATTGACATTCCACAGTATCGGGGCGGAAGGCGGGTTGGCGGTCAGCCGTGCCAGAATGCTCCATGCGGCTTTTTCGGCGGTGTGGGCATATTTGGTCAATTCGTGGCTGGTTAGCGAGAAGGCAACGGCGGGGATGCCCATCAGATAGGCTTCGGTGGCGGCGGCAACCGTGCCGGAATAGAGTGTGTCGTCGCCCATGTTTGAACCGTGGTTGATGCCGGAGATAACCAAATCGGGTTTGAAATCCGCCAGCGTATGCAGGCCTAAATGGATGCAGTCGGTGGGTGTGCCGCTGACATAATAGAAGCCGTTTTCCGCGCTGCGGATTTTGAGCGGTCTGTCCAAAGTGAGCGAGTTGCTGACGCCGCTGCGGTCGCGTTCGGGGGCAACGACGCGCACGTTGGCAAATTCGCCGGCAATGCGGGCGAGCAGGGCGATGCCTTGGGAAAGGTAGCCGTCGTCGTTGGAAATCAGGATGTTCATGCGTTTTCCTTATTGGTTCAGATGCGTTTTGGCGCGTTCGGCGGCGGGGCTGGCGGGGTATCGGCGGATGATGTTGCGCCAGGTGTCGCGGGCGATGTCGCGCTGCTGGATTTGCCATTGGCATTGGGCAACGCTGTCCAGTGCGTCTGCGGCTTTCAGGCTGCCTGAAAAACGGGTGGCGAAACGCTGGCCGATGTTGATGACGCTTTGGCAGTTGCCGAGCCGCTGGTGGCTTTGCAGCAGCAGAAACATGCTTTGGCGGGCGGTTTCGCTTCCATCGCCGCCGCCGTCGGCTTCGCGCAGGGTTTGTGCGGCGGCGCGGTATTCGCGTTGCCGGTACTGTTCCTGTGCCTGTTCCAGCTTGGTTTGGGAGGAGGGTTCGGTTTTCAGGCTGCCTGAAACGGCCGCGGGTCGGATTTTGGTGCGCGGATACGGCACGGATTTGGGTGCGGTGGGACGGCGTTCCAGTTGGCGCACGCGGGTTTGCAGTTCTTCAACCTGCTGCTCCAAACGACTGATTTGGATGGCGAGTTGCTCTAACTGTTCGTCCCGCACGGGTTCGGGGTAGGGAAGGGGTGCAGCGGCGGGTTTGGCCGGCGGCGGGGGAACAGAAGCACAGGCGGCAAGCAGCGCGGCTGCGCCGATGAGTCGGAACGTTTTGGACATGACGGTTTCGTTTGCAAAAATTCGCGGATTGTATCACAGCGCACTTTGCGTTTCAGGCAGCCTGAAAAACGCACAAACGCGCGCCCGTGCTATAATCACACGCTTTTTTCAATATGCTCTGCCGCCTTGATGCCGCCTGATTTTTCCCGCCCCGTTCTGGCAATAGATACCAGCACCAGCTTCCTGTCCCTTGCCCTGCGCGTGCACAGCAGGGTTTGCGCTTATCACGCCGATGTCGGCAGCAGGCAGTCCGAGCTTGTCCTGCCGCAAATCCGAAACCTGTTTTCCCAAGCAGGCATTTCCGCCGCCGATTTGGGCGCAATCGTTTATGCGCAGGGTGCGGGCGCGTTCACGGGGCTGCGCATCGGCTTGGGTGTGGCGCAGGGCATGGCCACCCCGTTTTCCACACCGCTGGTCGGCATTCCCTGCCAAGATGCCGCCGCGTACCTTGTGCCCGATTGCCGCTGCGTGCTGGCCGCCACAGATGCGCGCATGGGCGAAGTGTTCTATGCCTTTTTTGATACGCAAAACCATGTCCGCCTCAGCGGATACCGTGTCGGCAAAGCCGCCGACATCAGGCAGCCTGAAAACATCACCGCAAACGAAGTTTCAGGCATCGGCAATGCTTATGCACTGGATGAACCGCCGCCGTTTTCAGGCAGCCCCGATATGCCCGTCGCCGCCGATTATCTGAATTTGGCGGCAACAGGACGTTATCCCGCCGCTGCGCCGCAGGACGCCGCGCTGTTATACGTCCGCAACAAAATCGCACTGACCGCCGCCGAGCAGGCAGCGCGGCGCAAGGCAGCCTGAAAATGAAACTGAACCACGCCCAAGGGCAGGCGGGCGAAGACTGCGCGCTGGCCTTTCTGCAAAAACAAGGCTGCGAACCCGTTGCCCGAAATTGGCATTGCCGAGCGGGCGAAATAGATTTGGTGGTGCGGCAGGGCGAGCTGCTGCTGTTCGTGGAAGTGCGTTACCGCAAAAACAAACGTTTCGGCGGCGCGGCATACAGCATCACCCCCGCCAAGCTTCAAAAATTGCAGCGTACCGCCGAACACTATCTGCAACAGCATCCGCACGGCGGTGCGTGCCGCATAGATGCCGTGCTGATAGAAGGCTCGGAGCCGCCGCAATGGATACAGAACCTCACAGGGTAAACACATGGAAACCTTAACCAAGCGCGTTGCCGCCCATTTTGCCGAAAGCATACAAGTCAAACAGCTTGCCGCCGAAGTGATGTCGGAAGCCGTTGCCCAAGCCGCGCAACTGCTGTTTGACACGCTTGCCAATGATGGCAAATTCCTGATTTGCGGCAATGGCGGTTCGGCGGCAGACGCGCAGCACTTCGCCGCCGAAATGACCGGACGCTTTGAAAAAGAGCGCATGGAACTTGCCGCCGTCGCCCTAACCACCGACACCTCCGCGCTGACCGCCATCGGCAACGACTACGGCTTCGACCACATATTCAGTAAACAGGTGCGCGCGCTCGGGCGTTCCGGCGACGTGTTGGTCGGCATTTCCACATCGGGCAATTCCGGCAACGTGATAGAAGCCATCAAAGCCGCCCACGACTGCGGCATGAAAGTCATCGCCATGACCGGACGCGACGGCGGGCAAATTGCCCGGATGCTGCACGCAGACGACGTACTGCTGAACGTCCCCTATCCGCGCACCGCCCGCATCCAAGAAGTCCATATCCTGTTGATACACGCCCTGTGCGACTGCATAGACACCATGCTGACCGAAGGCATTTCCTGAGTTTCAGGCAGCCTGAAACAAATATAGTGGATTTAGAATTTTTAATCCGCTACACAAACCAATAAGGGAGAAACATTTATGAGCAGCCTGAAAACCCTGCTGGCCGCCGCCGCCATTATCGGCACACTGGGCGGATGCGCCACCGCCGTCATCGGCGGCGCCGCAGTCGGCGCAAACGCCATTGCCAACCGCCGCACCATCGGCACACAAACCGAAGACGAAGGCTTGGAACTGCGGATACGCCAGAAAGCCTATGCCCTCATCCGACAAAGCAACACAGGCAGCGGTGCAACCCTATCCGTTATCAGCTATAACCGAAAAGTGCTGCTCTTGGGGCAAGTTCCCAACGAAAACGACCGTCAGCTTGCCGAGCAGGCCGCCCGCAGCGAACCGCAGGCGCAAACCGTGTATAACTACATCAACGTCTCACCGCAGACCCGCACCATCGCCAACATCAACTACGACACTTGGCTCACCTCCAAAATCCGCAGCAAGCTGCTCGCTTTGGGCACATCGGGCGTATATCCAGGCCACGTGAAAGTGGTTACCTTCAACAGCACCGCCTATGTATTCGGACTGCTCACCCCTGCCCAGCAGACACTGGTAACCAACACCGTACGCACCACCGCAGGCATACAGCAGGTGGTTACCCTTTACGAAAACTACTATGCACCTGCCTCGGCGGCAGAACCCGCCGCTCCCGCACAATAATGCTTTTCAGGCAGCCTGAAAGTCGGGGATTTGAAACACCATGATAAAAACAAACGCCAAACAAAAAGGAAAAATCACATTCGGCAACATCCTGCTGACACTCTTGGTATTGGGTGTGTTTGTGGTTATCGGGCTGATTGCCACGTTATACGTCCAGCTTACGCGTACGCCTCAGGTAACGCAGGAGAATTACCGGCGCGAGCAGGAGCAGAGGGCAAATGTGGAATGCCTGTCGCCCACCCAAAAAGGTTCTGTCAATTGCGACCAGCAGGCCAGCCAGCCGCATCCGACCGTCGGCCAGCCAACGTCCGCGAAAATTCCGCCGCAGCTTGCCGCAAGCCAACCCGACAGCCTTGATACGGGAGGCACAATCGGCGAGCTGGCAGACGATGCTGCCCCAAAAACTGCCCGCCCGAAAAAAACCGCCCCAAAAACCGATAAAGCCCTGCCGTATGATGATGGGGGTGTGCCGTTGGTTGCCGAAGAACAGAAGCCCCGTGCCACGCCTGTGCGTGAAAACCGTCCTTCTGCCCGTCCGGTGGACATGGATGCGCCAATCCAAGGCGAGCGCGTGCTTGCCCCGCGCACCGCACCCGCCCGCCGCGACAATTCCGATGCCACTAATGCTTTATTTGATTGAAAATCAAACGTCGGCCAATCAAACGCCTATAATTGCTTGACGCAGCTTCGTGCCCGCTGCTAAAATGCGCGGCTTATTCGGGTCGTTAGCTCAGCCGGTAGAGCAGCGGACTTTTAATCCGTTGGTCGAGCGTTCGAATCGCTCACGACCCACCAAATTTAAACCGCCTAAACAATGGATTAGGCGGTTTTTCTTTACCCGTTGGTTCTTTGGGTTCGGGGTTTGCGCCCAATGGCGATAGCCAGCGTAGTAGAATCATGATTTTAAACAACTAATATTCATAGTGAGTTGCCTTTGAATTGAGACGGCATTGTTTTTTCTTTCCAGCTTGCTTCTCTATCCCGATTTGGATTTAATCAGTTGTTGGTTTAATTAAATATGTGAGTTCGGAAAAGGCTGCAACCGGCAAGGTCGCTATAATAATAGGTCGGCACAGGAACAGATACGCACAACGCTGTTTTCCATAGGATAGGTACTTGCCGTTCACGCGTTTCAGGCAGCCTGAAAGTTCTGATTCTGTCTCCCTCCCATTCCGCAACCTTATCCGAACCTGCGTTAAATTAATCTTGATTGTTAGGCATGGTTTGAAAGGTATACAGCCGATTTCTCTTCCCCCAATCCCCCTGCGTTTTCAGGCAGCCTGAAACTCAAAATTCCCCTCCCAAACAAGGAGTCTCCCCATGACCATCATCGTAACCGGTGCGGCCGGCTTTATCGGCAGCAATATCATCAACGGACTCAATGCACGCGGCATCACCGACATCGTTGCCGTGGACAATTTGACCAATGGCGACAAATTCCGCAATCTTGCCGACTGCGCCATCGCCCATTATCTGGACAAACACGAATTCATCCGCCAAGTGCGCGAACATATTTTGCCCTATTCCCACATACAGGCCGTGTTCCACCAAGGCGCATGCAGCGACACCATGAACCACGACGGCCGCTACATGATGGACAACAACTACCAATACACACTGGATGTGTTTGACTGGTGTCAGGACGAACGAATCCCCTTTCTATACGCATCCAGCGCGGCCGTGTACGGCAAAAGCGAAACCTTCCGCGAAGAGCCCGCCTATGAAGCCCCGCTCAACGTTTACGGCTATTCCAAACTGCTGTTTGACCAAGTGCTGCGCCGCCGCATGGAACAAGGACTGACTGCCCAAGCCGTAGGCTTCCGCTATTTCAACGTTTACGGCCCGCGCGAACAGCATAAAGGCCGCATGGCATCCGTTGCCTACCACCATTTCAACCAATACCGCGAACAAGGCTATGTAAACCTGTTCGGCGGTTACGAAGGCTACGGCAACGGCTGCCAGAGCCGCGATTTCGTCAGCGTGGAAGACATCGTCAAAACCAACCTCTATTTTCTAGACCATCCCGAATTATCAGGCATCTACAACCTTGGCACCGGCCGCAGCCAGCCTTTCAACGATCTTGCCGCCGCCACCGTAAACGCCTGCCGCGCCGCCGAAGGCAAACCCGTGCTGGCGTTGGACGAACTCGTACACGAAGAACTGATTCGCTACACCCCCTTCCCCGATGCACTAAAAGGCAAATACCAAAGCTTTACCCAAGCCGACACCGCCCAACTGCGCCAAGCAGGCTACGCTGCAGACTTCTACACCGTAGAACAAGGCGTGTCCCGCTATGTAGAATGGCTGTTGGCGCACAGCGAATAAGTTTTCAGGCAGCCTGAAACCCGTTTCCCAAGGCACAACACCATGAAAATCTACACCTGCGCCCAAATGCGCGAACGCGAACAGGCAGCCGCCGCCAACGGCACACCGCTGCTGCAACTGATGGAAAACGCAGGCACCGCCGCCGCACAAAACCTGATGCACCGCCTGCCTGCCGCCGGATGCGCACTGATGGTCTGCGGCAAAGGCAACAACGGCGGCGACGCACTGGTGATGGCCCGCATTTTGGCGGCACAAGGCTGGCAGAGCGACATCGCCTTCATCCTCGGCGACACCCTGTCCGACCTTGCCGAAACCAACCGCAAACGTCTCAGCGGCATCGGCGGCATCCGCTTCATCCCGGAAAACGCACTTTCAGGCAGCCTGAAAAGCAGGCACTACACCGTTATCGTTGATGCCGTGTTCGGCACAGGTTTCAGCGGCAGCCTGCCGGAAGCCGCCGCCCGAACCATGCGCCTGCTCAACCAAAACACAGGCAGCCTGAAAATCGCCTTAGACATCCCCACCGGCCTGAACGGCGACACAGGCGAAGCCGCCGCCGACAGCTTCCGCGCCGACTTGACTTACGCCTTCGCCGCCCTCAAACCCGCCCACCTTTCCGAAAACGGCAAAGCCTTGTGCGGCGAAATCCAGTGTCTGGACATCGGCATAGACTGAATACCGCCCCCGTTCAGGCTGCCCCATCCCCTCCGAATCAAACCACCATGACCGCATCCCTCAGCGACTTTGCCAACCGCCTCGGCAAAAACCTCAAACACCAAATCAAATGGGCGAAACGCAACGGCATAGAAGCATGGCGCATTTATGACCGCGATATCCCCCAATTCCCCTTCGCCATAGACGTTTACGGCGAAAACATCTGCCTGCAAGAATACGACACAGGCTGGCTGATGCGGGCAGACGACCATGCCGCATGGCTTGCCGGCGTACGCGAAGCCGTTGAATTCGTTACCGGCTTTCCCGCCGACGCCATCCGCATCAAACAGCGCGTCCGCCAGAAAGGCACAGCGCAATACGGCAAAACAGGCATATCGGGCGAAGACTTTATCGTGCAGGAAAACGGCCGCCGTTTCTGGGTCAATTTAGACAAATATTTGGACACCGGCCTGTTTTTAGACCACCGCAACACCCGCCGCAAAGTTGGCGAAATTGCCGCAGGCAAACGCTTTCTCAACCTGTTTGCCTACACCGGCAGCTTCACCGTCTATGCCGCCACAGGAGGCGCAACAGAGAGCGAAACCGTCGATTTATCCAACACCTATTTGGACTGGGCGCGGCGCAACTTTGCCCTCAACGGCATCAGCGAAGCACAGCACCGCCTCGTTCGCGCCGATGTTTCCGTCTATCTGCATGAGGCCGCGCGCGCAGGCAAACAGTTTGACCTGATTGTGCTGGACCCGCCCAGCTTTTCCAACAGCAAGAAAATGCCCGATATTTTGGATATCCAGCGCGACCATCCCGCCCTGATAGACAGCACGATGAAGCTGCTCTCACCGGACGGCACACTGTATTTCTCCAACAATCTTCGGACCTTCACGCTAGATGAAGCCATACATACGCGCCATCAGGTTCGCGACATTTCCAAACAGTCCGTCCCCGAAGACTTCCGCAATAAAAAAATCCACCAATGCTGGGAAATCCGCCATAAATAAGGCAGCCTGAAAATCATTTATACATTTTGTCTAAAATGAAGATGGAATGATTCGCGCGTTAAGCTATTGCTTGTAAAATTTACCCAAAACGTCTAAAATCTACCTTTTCCCGAAGGCAGCCTGAAACTGCAAACGGAACGACATAAATATTTGCTCTACGGAAAATAAAAGCTGTATCAATCTCTTAACGATCATTCCGCTATACGACCACGAGACCAATCATCATGAAACCGCAAACCCTCTACGACAAACTCTGGAACAGCCACATCGTCCGCGAAGAAGAAGACGGCACGGTGCTGCTGTATATCG
>CAUQSD010000068.1:0-11444 GCA_963520685.1 uncultured Kingella sp.
TAGTACGTCAAGGCGAGCCAACGCCGTATCATTGCAATTTTAATCGACTATAAATAAGAATAGGGTAAGGCGGCGGGTTGCAGACAGTACGACAACACCTGTTTTCCGTAGGGCGGGCATTTATGCCCACGCGTCCTGCCTCAAAGGCAGCCTGAAACCGCACAGGCAGCAAGTGCCTACCCTACAACCGGCATGGTGCGCATCTTTTTTACGTGTGCGCCGGCCATTGCGCAACAAAGAGGCAGCCTGAAAACCGTCGGATTGGTTTTTCAGGCTGCCTTTTTTAAGCGGTGTGCTTAATCGCGGAATTTGCCGCCTTTGCCGTGTTTGGGCTTGAAGCTGTCTTTCTTGAAGCCGCCTTCGCGTTTGCCGTAGGATTTTTTGCCCCAGCGGCCCTCTTCGCCGCGTTTGCCCCAGCCGCCTTTGCCGCCGGGTTTGCGCGCGGCGTTACGGCTGCGCTTGCGGGTCGGTTCCAAGCCTGCAATCACGGTTTCGGGCAGTTGGCGGCCGATGTAGCGTTCTATTTTGTGTACGGCAACGTGTTCGTTTACATCGGCAAAGCTGATTGCCAAGCCGCTGCGGCCTGCGCGTCCCGTGCGGCCGATGCGGTGGACGTAGTCTTCGGCCTGCTTGGGCAGGTCGTAGTTGATGACGTGGGTAATGGTCGGCACGTCTATCCCGCGGGCGGCAACATCGGTGGCAACGAGGATTTTGCAGCGGCCTTTGCGCACGTCCATCAGGGTGCGGTTGCGCCAGCCCTGCGGCATGTCGCCGTGCAGGCAGTTGGCGGCAAAGCCTTTTTCATAGAGTTCGTCTGCCAGCACCTCGGTCATGGCTTTGGTGGAGGTGAAGATGATGCACTGGTCTATTGCGGAATCGCGCAGGATGTGGTCCAGCAGGCGGTTTTTGTGGTTTTTGTCGTCGCAGTAGAGAAGCTGTTCGTCAATTTTGCCTTGTTCGTCCACGCGTTCGATTTCGATTACTTCGGGGTCGCGGGTGAGGTTGCGGGCGAGTTTGCCGACTGCGCCGTCCCATGTGGCGGAAAACAACAGGGTTTGGCGGTCGGCAGGGGTTTCGGCAACGATGGTTTCTATGTCGTCGATAAAGCCCATGTCCAGCATGCGGTCGGCTTCGTCCAGCACCAGCACTTCCAAGCGGTCAAAGTCTATGCGTCCGCTGCGCATGTGGTCCATCAGCCGCCCGGGGGTGGCAACGATGATGTCGATTGGGCGGGACAGGGCTTTAATCTGCTGCCCGAAAGACGAGCCGCCAACCAGTGTTACCGTGCGTACCCATTTCATGTTTTTGGCATAGAGCTGGGCATTTTTCTCCACCTGCTGCGCCAGTTCGCGGGTGGGGGTGAGCACGAGGATACGCGGGCCTTTGCCGGGTCTGTCGCTGCGGCGGATGATTTTTTGCAGACTCGGCAGCAGGAAGGCGGCGGTTTTGCCCGAACCGGTTTGGGCGGAGGCCATGATGTCGCGGTTTGCCAGTGCGGCGGGAACGGCTTGCGCCTGAATTGGGGTAGGACTGTCGTAGCCTGCCTCCTGTAAGGCGGTAAGGATGTTTTTATCCAAATTGAGATCGGCGAATTTGATAGACATGGTGGTTTTCCTTTATGGGAAAACGACAACATTCTGCCTGATGCGTTCGGGCAGCCTTAGAAGCATGGGGGACGGAAAATCCGTGCAACACGGCGCGTTTCAGGCTGCCTGAAAACGGGGCGCGCGGCGGGATTTGACGCAAGGTTGTCGCCGGACAGGGGATGGGCGGGAGTTCGGCTGTTGCCGTTTTGCGTTAAAAATAGCTGCCGGTGGGGGCATGGTGCATTTTGTCTGCAAAACCGGTTGCGCGGCCGAATTGCCAACCGCTCCGTGCCGGAGGGTTACATCGGCGACAACCTGCAAAGACGATGCGCTGGGCATCTTGTATTCGAAACGCCATGCCAAACGGAAAAAGGGGCATGGGTAGGCTGAAGACGACGGCTTCGGAAAAAGGGGCGGATTATAGGGATTTTGTTTGGGGGCAGCAAGTGCAAGGGGAAAATAAGGCAGCCTGAAAACCGTTTTGCGTTTTCAGGCTGCCTTATTCTTGGTTTGGGCGCGGCTATTTGCTTTTGTCGGCGAACTGCCCGTATGCCATGATGCGGTCAAAGCGGCGGGTGAGCAGGCTGTCGGTCGGCATGGCTTGGGCTTCGTGAAGCTGGTGTTCCAAAACCTGCCGCACGCTTTTCATCAGTGCGGGGTAGTCGCGGTGCGCTCCGCCCAAGGGTTCGGGGATGATTTTGTCCACCAGTCCGAGTTTGAGCAGCCTGTCGGCGGTGATGCCGAGTGCGGCGGCGGCTTCGGGGGCTTTTTCGGCGGTTTTCCAAAGGATGGAGGCGCAGCCTTCGGGGGAAATGACGGAATAGGTGGAAAATTGCAGCATATTGACGTAATCACCCACGGCAATGGCCAGCGCGCCGCCCGAACCGCCTTCGCCGATGATGGTGCAGATAACGGGGGTGCGCAGCTTCGCCAATTCGTAGAGGTTTCTGCCGATGGCTTCGGATTGGTTGCGCTCTTCCGCGCCGATGCCGGGATAGGCACCCGGAGTGTCCACAAAAGTGAACACGGGCAGCTTGAATTTTTCGGCAAGGCGCATCAGGCGCAGGGCTTTGCGGTAGCCTTCGGGGCGGGGCATGCCGAAATTGCGGCGGATTTTTTCTTTGGTATCGCGCCCTTTCTGATGCCCGATGACGACAACGCTCTGCTCGCCGAAGCGTGCCAAACCGCCGATGATGGCGGGGTCGTCTGCAAAATGGCGGTCGCCGTGCAGCTCTTGGAAATCGGTAAACAGCGCGTCGATATAATCCTGTGTGTAGGGACGCTGGGGATGGCGCGATACCTGCGATATTTGGGCGGGCGTGAGCTTGCCGAATATGGATTTTGCCAAATCGTTGCTTTTTTTCTGCAAACGGGCGATTTCTTCGGAAATGTCTACCGCTGAGTCGCCCTGCACCAAACGCAGGTCTTCTATTTTGCCGGTGAGTTCGGCAATGGGCTGCTCGAAGTCTAGATAAACGGGTTTCATGGGATTTTGTCTCGCAAAATTAGAGTAGCGCGTAGAAAAACGGGCGCATGATACGGCATCAGGCTGTTTTTTGCACGGCTTTTCAGGCTGCCTGAAAGCGGGTTTTGCAGGTAGAATGCGCGCTTTGCGTTTTTCAGGCTGCCTTTTTTGACAATGGACGATAACAGCAAACCAATCGGCGTATTTGATTCGGGTGTGGGCGGGCTGACCGTAGTTCGTGCGCTGATGGAGCGTCTGCCGCACGAAAATATCGTGTATTTCGGCGATACCGCGCGCGTGCCCTACGGCATCAAGTCGCGCAACACAATTGAAACCTTCACGACGCAGATTGTTGATTTTCTGCTGCAAAACGATGTGAAGGCACTGGTTGTCGCCTGTAACACGATTGCGGCGGCAGCGGGTGCGAAGGTGCGGCAGATGGCGGGCGGAATGCCCGTTTTGGATGTGATAGACGCAGGGGCGAAAGCCGCGCTGGCCGCCACGCGCAACCGCAATATCGGCATCATCGCCACCAGCACCACGGTAAACAGCAATGCCTATGCGCGAGCCATCAGCGGTGCGGAACCGCAGGCCCGTACGGTGTCGCAGGCCTGTCCGCTGCTGGTTTCGCTGGCGGAAGAAGGCTGGCTGGACAACGAAGTGGCACGGCTGACGGCGCGCGAATACCTGAAACCGCTTTTGGCGGAAAATATTGACACGCTGGTTTTGGGTTGCACGCATTTCCCGCTGTTCAAGCCGCTGCTGCGGCAGGAAGCACCCGATGTGGAGCTGGTGGATTCGTCCACCACCACGGCCGAGGCTGCCGCGCGCGCACTGGAAAACGCAGGTCTGCTCAACGACAGCGGCCGCACGCCCGATTACCGTTTTTATGTGTCCGACATTCCGCTGCGGTTTCAAACCATCGGCGAGCGGTTTCTCGGACGCAGTCTGGAACAGATTGAGATGATGCGGCTGGGGTAGGGCAGCCTGAAAGCCGAAATATGGCGAAACCGTTGGGCGACGGTGCGGTTTCAGGCTGCCCCACATACATTATCTGTATCTGTAATCAGGTTGAGATAAGGATTTGGAAATGCACGAAACAACGGCTCGTCTATATCAGGCGGTGAAGGAATTAAAGGGCGTGGGGGTACAATCCGAGATTGCTAGATTGCTTGGTGCGTTGCCGTAATAAATCAAAAATTGATTAAAATCGTTATCAATAAGTGTTATGAAGGGTTTATATGAGCTTCAACGAGAGAGTGCGGCAACGCCGCCTAGAATTAGGCTTGAGTCAGGCAGAATTAGGCAGATTGGCGGGGGTTCCCCAAAGCACAATCGGGCAAATTGAAAACGGTAGGAATAAAAGCAGCACAAAAATTTTAGAATTGGCAAACGCACTGCAAACAACAGCCGAATATTTGGTGAACGGTGCAAAATCAAAGGCGCAGGGATTATCCAACATCACGGCTACAGGCTTCCATCTAAGCCGCGTCCCCGTTATTTCATGGGCTCAGGCCGGCAATTGGCGCGACATAGAGTATTACGACAGCAACGATATGGAGTACGTCCAAACCGTAAAGCCCATTGAGGGTGGCTTCGCCCTTCGGATACATAACGACAGTATGCAGCCTGAATTTACTGACGGCGACATCATCGTGATAGACCCCCACGCACCGCAGGATGCCGGCAGCTATGTGGTTGCCATCCACGATAACCAAGCCGCTTTAAGAAAGCTCGTGCTTGATGGCACAACTCCTTATCTAAAACCGCTGAATCCGCAATATCCCATACTGTCATGGGATGAAGGCACGCGTATTGTCGGCGTGGTGAAGCAAAAAGTGAAAACGTATTAACCACGCGTCTTAAAAATATAGAATTATCAATGTTTTACTGCTTTGTTCGTACTGCTGATTGCTGTTTCCGCGCTATATTCCACCCAATACCACAAAACGTGGGACGGCAAATTAAGGGTTACGGAGACCGCTATATCACCCCTCACACTTGATTCCATCCAAATATACCGACACACATGAAAAACATCGTTATCCTGATTTCGGGTCGCGGCAGCAATATGCAGGCACTTGTCCGCGCCAACATTGCGGGTGCGCGTATCGCCGCCGTCCTCTCCAATAATACCGATGCGGCGGGATTGGCATGGGCGGCGGAGCAGGGCATTCCCACTGCCGCCCTCAACCACAAAGACTATCCCGACCGCGCCGCCTTTGATGCCGCCATGATGGCGCGGATAGACGGCTATGCGCCCGATTTGGTGGTGCTGGCCGGTTTTATGCGGATACTCACCCCCGCGTTCTGCGCGCATTACGCTGGCCGCTGCATCAACATCCATCCCTCGCTGCTGCCCGCGTTTCCCGGGCTGCACACCCACCGCCGCGCGTTGGAAGAAGGCTGCCGCATTGCCGGCTGCACCGTGCATTTTGTAACCGAAGATTTGGACTGCGGTCCGATTATCGCGCAGGGTGCGGTTCCCGTTTTGGACGGCGACACGGAGGACGCGCTGGCCGCACGCGTTTTGGCGGCTGAACATCAAATCCTGCCGCAGGCGGTTGCCGCATTCGTTTCAGGCAGCCTGAAAACGGAAGGCAGACGCGTTTTGCAGCCCTCGCGCGCCGATGCCGCCGCGCAACTCTTGGCATAAGGAGCAGCCATGTACCGCACACGCAGCCTGAAAACCCTGTCCGCAGCCGCACTGGCCGCTGCCCTTGCGTCCGCATCCGCCCGCGCCGAACTGCCCGAAACCGCCGAACTGCATTATTCCGCCAGCTTCGGCATCCCCGCCGAGATGACGTTTTCGCAAAACGGCTCGGAATACCACATCGTTGCCAAAATCCATGTGCCGCTTTACAAAATGCGCTTTGAAGCCGGCGGCACGGTTGAAAACGGCAGCCTGAAACCGCGCTATTACCGCGACACGCGCAACGGCAAAACATATGCGGAGGCCCGCTTCGGCAACGGTCAGGTGAGTTTGGGGCGCGGCAGCACGGTGCATACCGAAAAAACATCGGGCAATGTGATGGATTTGTTTTCGCTCTCTTGGCAGCTTGCGGGCAGCGGCGGCAGGCTGCCGGAAAATCTGTCCGTTACCAACGGCAAAAAACTCTATCCGCTCGGCGGCATCCGCCCCGCAGGCAGCGGCAGCCTGAAAATCGGCGGCATCCGCACCACGGTAGACAAATTTGTGCTGCGCCGTGAAGCCGACAGCGTGTCATATGCGTTTGCCCCCGCCATCGGCAACGTGCCCGCCCTCATCGGCTACAACGTGGGCGGCAAACGCTATTCGCTCACGTTGAAATCCGCCGTTGTAAACGGTGAAAAAATCCAACCCGAATAACCAACCACGCCAATAAGGAACGCCGCATCATGCACTCGCTCTATGTCCCCATCAAATATACACACATGTTTTTTGTCGTTATGACGATAATTCTGTTTAACCTGCGCTTCTGGCTGCGGACAAGGCAGCCTGAAAAGCCGCTGCCCGTGCTGTTGCGCGTGCTGCCGCACATCAACGACAGCTTTATCCTGTTTACGGGGATGCTGATGATGCAGATTATCCCGTGGAAGCCTTTCGGCACGGCGAAATGGTTAGGCATCAAACTGCTGCTGGTGGTGGCGTATATCGTTATCGGCGCGTTCTGCCTGCGTGCGCAACCACGCAGCGGCCGATGGTTCGGGCTTTACGGTACGGCCATGCTGGTTATCTGCTGCATTGTTTATTTGGCGCGGTACAAACCGGCAATCTGAAATTTTTCAGGAGAGTAGGCCAACGGAGATGTGGTATGAGAAATTCTAGTTTAACAGTCTGAAATATCGGAAAAAAACTGTGCCGCTTCGTTTTCGTTAAGTTCTGTAACGCGGTGAAGCTGCACCGCAGTTTGAACGGTGATACGCCGTTTGAGGTTTTGAAGAATTCATTCTCAACTTGTGCTGTAAACAACGCGGTTAATTTCTACAAGGGCCGCCGCACAGAAGCTGTTTTAAATGTGTAAATCACTATCCAGCTTCAGCCATACTCAATAGTTTTCCGAACCGCACACCTCCGCCCGATAACGCCCGGCGGAAGTTTTTTGGACATCGCGAACCTTGCCCTGCTGAAAATACAGCAGTCCGCGTTCGGCGATGTGGGGCGGAAATAGGCGGGGTAGGTAGATACCGGACATGGTTTGCTTCCAGGAAGTTGTTGAAATATGGGGAGTTTACTGGTTCGGGCGGAGTTTGGGGAGAGGGTAGCGGGAATTCTTGTTTGGCAAAGTGGCAAAAGGTCGTCTGAAAATGGGTTTCAGACGACCTTTTGGGGTGGTTGGGAAAGGAGTAGTTTAGAAAGACCGTGTGCGTACCGCACACACGCTACGCACGGATTCCAAGTTTTGCGTGATTTGTAGGTTGTTTGTGTTTCGAAAAGCACGCATGCGGCTCATACAGGCTACGGCTTGCTACGTTTGTTCGTTATAATTTAAATATTTATTCTCTAATTGAGTTGCAAAATTAGGATCTATACTTTTTAGAAAAGCAATCTTACCTAATAAAGTTTTTACTTGCTCTGGCGATAGACTTCCTAATTTGGCTTGGTGAGCCATTGCTCTCAATGTACGCTTTTTTTCACGCCCAATACTGATATTTCCATCGTTATCAATAACTAAACCTGTTAGGGTCCGGTTATATTTTTTTGATGTAAATATTGTTTTATCAGTATTTATTTGTAAGTTTCTTGGGTAGTTAAGTTGTTTACATAATTCTATTATCTCAGGTAATATTTTTCTTAATACATTTGGTTTGTTAGTTGAAAAAGCTAAATCATCTGCATAACGCGTATAAATGACATTATATTTTTTACAGAGGTTGAATACTTTATTGTCAAAGTCAAACATCAGAATATTTGATAAGGCAGGAGAACTTGGTGCGCCAATGGATAAATATAGTTCATCTTGTTTATTCTTGCAAAACAATAACAAACCAAGAATTTTTTGGTCTTGCTCAGGAATGGAAACTTCTTTGCAAAACTTATAAAAATCAGATATTTTAATAGAATTGAAAAAGTCTTTAAAATCTAATTTTAATAAATAGATATTATTTTTGTGTGGCTCAGCAAAATTTCTAATATTTTTATCTTTTACATAAGCTATTGCAGCCTTTTTATGTACTGGATATTTTGATAAATAATTCTTAACTAACCATCGTTGAACTATTTTTAAACTTTTAACAGGTTGTGCAATTTCTCTTTCCCCGCCATGTCTTTTAGCTATCTTATGAAATTTGTACTTATATGGAGCTGAGTGTATGAAACTATTCATTAGCTGCTCATGGAGTTGAAATTTATCTAATAGATTTTCAAAAAGCGTCATAATTTTTCACTCCTTTCAATAGCAAAATCCTGTCTATAAAACGGCTTCTCTCTTCCCTTATAACTAATACATGGAAAATAATTCTTTGAGCAAACTTCTAACTTTTCATTTTTCCCAGATTTCTTTTCTTGGATTAGATTAAGTATTTTAAATAACGATAATATTTTTTCCAGTTCCAATTTTTCAATATTAATATTAAATTTCTCTAATGCTTTTCTATAAAAAAATTTACTATTTCTTGGGAATAGATCAATTAGATCTAATAGCAATAATGAAATATGGCTTTTATTGTGTTTAGAAAATGGAAATTTGTAATCTGCTGTTACAATCTCAAGCATATGTTCTGAAATGTTTTTAAACTGCTCGCTTAATTCCTCTTTATTTGTGCTATTTTCAAACCCCCAAATATTTTCTAGGTCACCTAATTTATTTTCCCTAATTTTTGCAATTGCGCCTAAATTAAAAAAGCTATAACAATTATCATCTATATATCTAGATTCAACTACTATCAAAATATTTTTATGTAATTCAGTTAAGTAGGAGAGCATTCCTACTTCAACATAAGAGCCAATGCTTTCAGAAAAAATAATTGCCCCTTGTGAAATTGAAATAATGTCTAATTCAAAATCCACCAAATTGGTATATTTACTACGATAGCTTTCCCATTCTTTATATTGTTCAGGTATGCGGATACTCTTTGTTAATTCATTAGCGTTACTAGTGCATAGGGACCATTGAAAGAATTTAGCTCTATTTGAAGAAAGATCGTCATAAAGTGAAAAGTCTTGATGCCCTGGATTGAGTTTATCCTTAATTTTTTCTATTCTCTCAACATGTTCAGCTCCATTACCAAAAACCCATATAAAGGGTAGTTTACCTTTTATATGGGTTTCTGATGGATCTATCATATTAATAAAATAGTCTAATTTTTCCTTTTCCTGCATAAAAATCTACTAACTACCACAATTAAAGCGAGTTTTGGAAGAAAATTCCGAGATTGTCAACACGACAAGCTCGGAATTTTCTTCCAAAACTCGCCATAGAAGACACAATTAATATTCAGTCTGGCGATGCGCCCGACATAGATGGTTAAGTTTTCTAAAATTAAACCACCGAATAACGCGTAATTAGTGTTCAAATTGTAAAAGATAATTTGAAAATAAACAAGATTAAATTTTTAGATGTTGGCAGATTACTTACTTCAACCCCTCCCACTCCTTCAACAACCGCTTCACCGACACCGGATACGGCGTCTTCAATTCCTGCGCGAACAGCGACACCCTCAATTCTTCAATCATCCATTTAAACGCGGCGAGGTCGTCTGAAACGGGCAATCCTTGTTTCACCAAGCCGTCGGTTTTTTCCTGCCACATCTGTTCCAGCTCTTGAATATCGGCTTCGCGGGCTGCGTCGCGGGCGGGGTTGCCGCTGTATTTTTCGAGGCGCAGGGTCATGGCTTTGAGGTAGATGGGGAGGCGCGGCCATTGTGCCCACGGGGTTCGGGTGGCGAAGCCGGCGGCGAGCAGGGTTTGCAGGCGTTGGCGCATGAGGTGGGTGAGCGGGTGTTTGCCGAGTTTGCCGTTCAGTTCGGCGTAGGCGGCGGCGGTTTCCTGCAGGTAGCGGCTGAGGGCTTCTTTGACGGCGGGCAGGCGGCTGCGGGCGCGTTTGATTTGTTCTTTGAAGGCTTTTTCGTTGCGCGGCAGCTCGTCTTCGCCGATAAAGGCGCGGTCGCAGACGGCTTGGGTGAGGTCGTCGCGCAGGGTGTCGGCGTTGATGTGTTTGAGCAGCATGGCGGCTTGGGTGAAGCCTTGGATGCCTTTGTTCAGGTCTTTAACTTGTTCTTTTAGTTGTAGTTTCATGAGTTCGATGACGCCTAATCTGTGGGCTTGTTCGGCGGCGGCAGACGTGTCGAACAGGCGCAGGGCGATGCGGCCGTCTTTTTCTTTTTGCAGGCCGAGGTAGCCGGTGAGCTGTTGTTTGCCGCGTGCGAATTTGATGGATTCGGGCAGGGTGCCGATGTCCCATGCGGTAACGTTGTCGCGCTCGAATTCTTGGGTGTTGTCGCGGAAGGTAGTGGCGGCGGCTTTGCCAAGTTGTTGTTGGATTTGGATTAAATCGCGCCCCATGGCTAATTCTTGCCCGCCGTCGTCGATGATGCGGAGGTTGAAATAGCAGTGTTCGGGCAGCCTGAACGCGGCCCATTCGTCTTGGTTGATTTGCTCGAGTATGCGGATGTCGCCTGCGGTTTTGGCGATGGCTTGGGCGAGTTGGGGCAGGATGGGGGCGTTGCGGTCGGGGTTTTGGCTTAAAAATTGGGTGATGAATTCGGGCACGGGTACGCAGATGCGGCGGATTTGTTTGGGCAGCGCTTTGATTTGCAACTGGATTTTTTCGCGTATCATGCCGGGCACGAGCCATTCGAGGGAGGCGGGGCTGATGCGGTTGAGCACGGTGAGCGGCAGGGTGAGGGTAACGCCGTCGAGCGGGTGGTGCGGCTCGAAGCGGTAGCTGAGTTTGAATTTGCCGTCTGCGGTTTGCCAGTGTTTGGGGAATTGTTCTTCGGTGATGTGCGCGGCGGCGTGCTGCATGAGGTCGTCGCGGCTGAGGAACAGCAGGCGCGGGTTGTCGCGCTCGGCGGTTTTGAGCCAGGCTTGGAAGGTGCGGATGTCGGCAAGGGGGAGGGGTTTCAGACGGCCTTTTTGAGGTGCAGGCTGCTTTTTGGGTTTGGGGTCGTCTGAAATCGTTGAAGCTGCGGCACCTTGTTCCCTCTCCTGCGGGAGAGGGCTTGCTGCGGTTGCGGAAAAGTTGGTTTGCGCGGCAACTGTTTTGCCCTCTCCCCAACCCTCCCCCACGGGTGAGGGGGCGGTTTGCTGCGGATTTGCGGGATGCAGGCCGTCTGAAACCGTTGAAGCTGCGGCACTCTGTTCCCTCTCCTGCGGGAGAGGGCTTGCTGCGGTTGCGGAAAAGTTGGTTTGTGCGGTCGCATCAATGCTGTCGGTTTGCAAAATCATGCGGTAATTGATTAAAACCAAGCCG
>CAUQSD010000069.1:0-11110 GCA_963520685.1 uncultured Kingella sp.
CGCAATACGGCTACCTGAAAGCACTCGGCAGCGAACTGCGCTTCGCCATGCTCGTGTCTAAAATCGAGCTGCAAAAAGGCGACGAACTCACCGCCGAAGTCAGCCCCAGCACCGAGGCCAAATGCGAACGCTGCTGGCACTACGTGGACAGCGTAGGCAGCGTTGCCGCACACCCCACCCTGTGCGCCCGCTGCGCCGGAAATGTGGACGGCAAAGGCGAGACAAGGGATTACGCATAATGGAAGGGCAGCCTGAAAACCGAAACATGGTTTCAGGCTGCCCGTGTTTTAAGGCGAAGCTATAAGCGGCCGCCGAAACGTTTTACCCACCCAAAAGAAAGGAAGCTCCATGAAAATAGTACGTGCCATACTCATCGGTTTGGCGGTTGCCATCGTATTGCTGGGCGGATTTGCCTGGCTGAATTACGACAAGATAGAAAAACCGCTGAAAACCACTTATCGGCGGTTTGTCGGCAGCAAAGCCCCGCTGGGCAGCAAACCGTTCACCAATGAAGCGGAATACAAAGATGCACGGCTGGACGTATTGCAACAGCGCACCAAAGCCATGCTCAGCCACGATGAGAGCGAAGAAGGCGGCATCAGCCGCAAAACCGCCTATTACCTGCTGGACGGCAAACTGGTTGGTGCGGAAATAGAAATCTATGTGAAGCCGGACGGCTCGGACAAACTATTGGTCAGCTATTCTTACCGAAACGGCAAACCGTTTGAAGCCATAATTACCCGCAAACAGGTTCCGGCAGGGCAGGTGGGGCAGATGAAACCCGAAGAAACCGAAAAAGAAACCGTGGTGTGGCGGGAAGACGGGAAGGAATTCAAGCATGAAAAAACCCAAGCCGTCAGCCTGCCCGAATACGCGGGCTGCGGCAATTGCTACCGCGAAGCGCAAGACATTATGCAGCGGAAAGAACAACGTGTTGCCGATGCCAAAGCAGGGGTGATTCCGCCTGAGTTAAGCACGTCTGCCGCCAAAGCGGGTGCAGCCAGCGAAGCTTCGGCGGCCGGCACCGTCCAATAAACGCAAATAACCGTTTCAGGCAGCCTGAAAAGCAGTTTCCGCTTTCAGGCTGCCTTTTTGCGGTGGTTTTAAGCAAGATGGAAAGATGTGTTTGTGGAGCGGGCATCCGTTTCCCGTGCGGATTAAAACTGTTTTGGAACGATGCGTGGGCAGCAAATGCCCGCCCTAAGGAAACCGGCATTGTGCGCCTTTATCCCTCCGCGCGCGGCTTATATAACCCCGCCGTCTGTTCCATACTGCTAAACATTCTTTCCCCTGATGCGATCCGTTCGGCAGAATACGCGGCTTTTCCCGTTTCAGGCTGCCTGAACCGGACTTGCCGAGAAAGCCCGCCATGCCGAACACACCTGTCCGCCACCCTTATCTTTTTGTTGCCGCCGCCTCGTTTATCCTGATGATTACCATCGGCATGAGGATGTCGCTGGGGTTGTTTGTGCTGCCGATAGCAAACGGCACGGCAATCGGTATTGCTGATGTCAGCTTTGCCATTGCGGTTACGCAACTGATGTGGGGTGTGTCGCAGCCGCTTTCGGGCGCACTGGCAGACAGATTCGGTGCATGGCCTGTGCTGTGGGTGGGGACGCTGATGCTGTCGGCAGGCTGGCTGGTATCGGCTGCGCTGCCGAATACTTGGGGATTGCTGTTGGGAATGGGGGTATTGGTTGCGCTGGGGATGGGGGCGGGGAGTTGGTCGGTGCTGATGGGGCTGATTGCCAACCGGCTGCCCGAACGGATGCGCGGGACGGCTTCGGGCGTGGCGAATGCGGGCGGCTCGTTCGGGCAGTTTGTGTTTGCGCCGGCACTGCAAGGTTTGATTTCACTGCCCGCGCTGGGTTGGCAGGCTGCGATGTGGGCGTTGGCTGCCGTTGCGGCGTTTGTGCTGCCGGCGGCCCGCTATCTGACACGCGGTGCGGCCGTTCATGCCCCCGTTCAGGCTGCCCTATCGGACAAAACGCTGCGGCAGGCGGTGGGGCAGGCGTTTGCCTCGCGCGATTATTGGCTGCTGCATTTGAGCTTTGCGACTTGCGGCTTTCATGTGGCGTTTCTCTCCACGCATCTGCCGAACGAAATTGCGCTGTGTGGGCTGCCGCCGCGTGTGGCGGCAAATTCGCTGGCGGTGGTGGGCATGGCCAACCTGTTCGGCAGTTTGGCAGCGGGCTGGTGTGTGGGACGTTTCCGCAGCAAGCTGGTGCTGGCGGTGCTTTACGGCATCCGCGTGCTGCTGATAGGGGCTTATCTGCTGATGCCGCGAACGGATGTGTCGTTTTACCTGTTTGCGGGCGGGCTGGGGCTGACGTGGCTGGCAACCGTGCCGCCGACTGCCGCGCTGACGGGCAGGCTGTTCGGCACGCGTTATCTGGCAACGCTGTTCGGGCTGGCCTTGCTGAGCCATCAGATTGGTGGTTTTTTCGGTTCGTATGTCGGCGGATGGGCGGTGCTGCGTTTTGGCGATTACGGCTGGATGTGGTATGCAGACATGGCACTGGCGGCAACGGCGGCTCTGCTGTGCCTGCCGATTCGGGAGAAACGGCTTGGGACGGGATGAGGCTGCCTGAAACGGGATAGATGCGTTTTCAGGCTGTCTTTTGCCGGTTCACCGTCCAAATCTCAAAATTCCGGCCGGTTCCTGCTGGATTTTGCCGCATGCCAAACGGCGGATTTTGTACGCGCCAACGCGTGTATAGCTTGCGCCAGAACCTGCGGGGCTAACCGCACCAAACCAAACTTTACCGCCCTTTACGTCGTGCCGAATTGCTTTGTTTTCAGGCTGCCTTTAAGATTTTGCCGTCTGCTGTGCAGGCATTTTTGTTATTCCCCGAAAAGAAAGGAATTGCTATGAACAAAACCTTATTCAAAATCACTGCCGCTGTTGCCTTGGCTGCATCGCTCACTGCCTGCGGTTCTATGAACCAGCGTCAGCGCAACACCGTAGCTGGCGCGGTTGTCGGCGGTGCGGCAGGTTCGCTCATCGGCGGCGACACGGGCTCCACCCTCGGCGGCGCGGCACTGGGCGGCGTAATCGGCAGCCAAATTAATCCCGACCGCCATCATTGGTAAACACACGGCGGAAAGGTAGCCTGAAAAACCGAAAACGGATTTCAGGCTGCCTTTTTTGCGCGTTTATTTTTTTATAAAAACTATTGAATTAATTTTTTCGATAGTTTTTGTGTGTGGTATAGTGCGTTCCGCAGCCCGATCCGGGCGGCGTTTTTCCAACCATACAGGAGCAAACAGCATGAGTATCAACATCGGCATGACCGACCAACAGCGTGAAACCATCGCCAAAGGTTTATCCAAAGTTTTGGCGGACACTTATTCGCTTTACCTGAAAACCCATAATTATCATTGGAATGTGGAAGGACCGATGTTCCACAGTCTGCATACCATGTTTGAAACGCAGTATAACGAGCTTGCTCTGGCGGTGGATGAGATTGCCGAACGCATCCGCGCATTGGGTTTCAAGGCACCGGGTTCTTATGGGGAATTTGCCAAACTCACGTCCATCAAAGACGGCAACGGTTGCGCGGATGCGCAGACGATGATTCGCGAGTTAGTGGAGGGACAGGAAACCGTTGTCCGCACCTGCCGCGAAATTTTCCCTGCCGTGGACGAGGCAAACGATGAGCCGAGCGCGGATTTGCTGACGGTAAGGATGCAGTCGCACGAGAAAACGGCTTGGATGCTGCGCTCCCTTTTGGGTAAATAGGCAGACGTAAATAAGGCAGCCTGAAAACGGGAAATCTTGTTTTCAGGCTGCCTTTTTGTGCTGTTTTAAATCTCGTAATCCATAATATTCAAAAATTGCCTTGCCCGTTCGGTTTGGGGCTGCCTGAAAAAAATTTCGGGCGTGGCTTGTTCGATGATTTCGCCTTTGTCCATGAATACGATGCGGTCGGCAACTTTTTCTGCGAATGCCATTTCGTGGGTAACAATCAGCATACTCATGCCTTCCTGCGCCAGTTCCAGCACCACGTCCAGCACTTCGCGCACCATTTCGGGATCGAGTGCGGCGGTGATTTCGTCCAGCAGGATGGCTTCCGGATTCATGCACAAGGCGCGGACGATGGCGATGCGCTGTTTCTGCCCACCGGAGAGTTCACGTGCAAAGGCGGTTTTGCGTTCGTATAGCCCGACCCGTTTCAACAGTGCGTCTGCCTGTGCTTCGGCTTCGGCGCGGCTTCTTCCTTGCGCTTTCATCGGGCCTAACAGGATGTTTTCTATCACGTTTAGGTGTGCGAACAATTCATAGCTCTGAAATACCATGCCGACTTTTTGTCGGGCTTTCTGCCATGGGATGTCGCGTCCGAACTCGCCTGCGCCTTCCATGCGGATACTGCCGCCTTGGATGGTTTCCAGCCCGTTTACGCAGCGCAGAAGGGTGGATTTGCCGCAGCCGGATGCGCCGAGGATGACGACGGTTTCGCCTTTTTCCAGGTCCAGACTGAGATTGGGGATGGCTGTGGTGTTGCCGTATTTTTTGTGCAGGTTTCGGATGCTGATTAGAGGCATGGCAGGAGGACTTTCTTGATTGTTTTTTGGGTTCGGATTAGCGGTTTCAGGCTGCACGTATAGTTGATTAAAACGATATAGGTATAACCGGCACAGGTAAAAATTGATACGCGGCCATGCCGGTTTGCGTAGGGTGGGCACTTGTTGCCCACGCGTTTTCAGGCTGAGACCTTTGCAAAATCCTCATCTTTGGCACATTTCTTCGCAATGCGCTTCTCTAATGCTTGAAAATATTTCAATATTATCTGCGCATTATGCGATGCTATTGCTTTGAAATGCACTCAAATCTGAGGTTTTGCAAAGGTCTCAGACTGCCTTCGGATGTGGGACGCGTGGGCAGCAAGTGCCCACCCTACTGAATTGTTATGTGGATTGCCAGCCGTTTTGCGGCTACACGCTCCATTTTCTTTCCAGTCGTGCCGCTGCCAGCGATAGCGGGTAACACACCAGAAAATACAGCACGAAAATCAGGCCATACACCCACAACGATGCATTCGGCTGCGTCAGCAGGGAATTTTCAATAATCTGCTGCCCCACCTTCACCACCTCCATCACGCCAATCAGCGCGGCCAGCGAACTGGTTTTGACCATCCGCGTGAACAGATTGACTGCTCCGGGCAGCACCCGCCGCAGTCCCAAAGGGGCTTCAATATAGAAGAACACCTGTTCGCGCCGCAGCCCCAGTGCCAGCCCTGCCTCAATCTGGTGCTTGTCCACCGATTCCAGCGCGCCGCGCACCAAATCACCCATCTCTGCCGTGCCCCACAGTGCAAATACGCACACGCACACCCACATTCCGTCCAAATGCAGCCCCGTCCACTGCGGCAACCCGAAATACAGCACAAACAGCCACACCAGCACCGGCACAATCCGCATTGTTTCCAAATACAGCGCACACAATGCCCGCACCATCCGATTGCGCATACGCATGGCCAGTCCGAACAGCGTTCCCGTAAAGCAGGACACCGCCACCGACAGGAACGAAATCTCTGCCGTCAGCCTCAGCCCGGCCGCCAGCCGCTGCACGTTTTGCCCTTCCCACAGCCATTCAAGTCCCATAGCCGGCCTTTCTTGCGCGTTTTTCCGCGCTGCGCGCCCATAGCGACACCGGCAGCAGAATAACCAGATAGCTTGCAAACAGCAGAAATAACGCTTCGTTTGTTTTATAGTCCATTCCGATGATGTCTTTGGTCAGAAACATCAACTCTGCCACCGCCACCGCGCTCACAACAGAAGTTTCTTTAATTAAAAACAGCACATTCGCGCCCACTGCCGGCACGGCCACCGCCCAAGCCTGCGGCAATACCACATAGCGGAACACCTGCATTCCGCCCAAGCCTATCGCTTTTGCCGCCTCGGTCTGCCCCTTCGGCACGGCCTGCAATCCCGCCCGCAACGCTTCTGCCATATAGCTTCCGCCCAAAAATGTCAGCGCGGCCACGCCGCACACGAAGCCGCTCCACTTGATGCCCAACTTCGGCAGGCCGTAATACAGGAAAAACAGTTGGATAAGCAGGGGCGTATTGCGCGAAACCTCAATATAGGCGCGGCAGACACGGTTTAAAAACGGCACGCGGTATGCCATACACACCGCTGCCGCCAGCCCCACAACCAGCGACAGCGCAATGCCCCATGCCGCCAGTTCCAGCGTCAGCAGCGCGGCGTGGTAAAAGCGCGGAACGGTTTGGAGGACATAATGCCAATTCATAGCAGACGGTAAATTTAGGAAAAGGCAAATTGTAAGCGCGGCGTTAAGGTTTGTTAAAGACGATTTAGCGATAAGGGTTATAGTGGATTAAGATAAAAATGATACGAGGCGGCGGGGCGCAGCATCGCATGTTCATCCGCTGTACATAAGGCAGACGGGTTTCAGGCTGCCCCACGCATATACTTTTTGCCGCTATGGCAAATGAAAAAGCATTCTTTGTGAAGCCTTGCCGATAAAGGCAGAATGCGCGCTTTCCATATTCAGGCAGCCTGAAAAGCGGTTTCTTCCGCAGGCTGCCCATTCCGATAGGAGCAAAACCGTGCTGTCTGCCAAAACCCTTTCCCTGTTTTCCGCCGCCGTCCTCAGCCTTTCGCTGGCAGCCTGCGGCGGCGGTTCGTCAAACGCACCCGCCGCTTCGGGTGCTTCTTCCGCACCGCCTGCCGCTGCGGGCGGTGAGGACACGCTTGCCAAAATCAAAGAGGCGGGAAAAATCCGCATCGGCGTGTTCGGCGACAAGCCTCCGTTCGGCTATCTGGATGCCGAGGGCAAAAATCAGGGCTTTGACGTGGAAATCGCCAAAAATATGTCGCAGGATTTGTTCGGCAGCCCCGATAAAGTGGAGTTCGTGGTAACCGAAGCGGCCAACCGCGTGGAATACATAAAATCGGGCAAAGTGGATGTGTTGCTTGCCAATTTCACGCAAACGCCGGAACGTGCGGAAGTGGTGGATTTTGCCGCGCCGTATATGCAGGTGTCGCTGGGCGTGGTGTCGCCGAAAAACGCACCGGTTAAAAACGTGGACGATTTGAAGGGCAAAACGCTGTTGGTAAACAAAGGCACCACCGCCGATGCCTATTTCACCAAAAACCGCCCCGACATCACCTTGCAAAAATACGACCAGAACACCGAAACCTTTGATGCGCTCAAAGACGGGCGCGGTGCGGCTTTGGCGCACGATAACGCGCTGTTGTGGGCATGGGCGAAAGAAAACCCGCAGTTTGAAGTCGCCATCGGCAAACTGGGCGAACCCGAAAACATCGCCCCTGCCGTGAAAAAAGGCGACAAAGCACTGCTGGATTGGGCAAACGCAGAAATCGCCGCCATGAAGCAGGACGGCAGGCTGAAAGCCGCGTATGAAAAAACGCTCAAACCCGTGTACGGCGACAAGGTGAAACCCGAAGAGCTGCTGGCGCAGTAACCCGTCCCCAAACCCGTTTCAGGCTGCCCCGCCCCAAGCGTTTCAGGCAGCCTGAAAACGTTTTGCGCGTATAATCCGCGCCTTTATTTTGCCAACGCAGGGCAGCACAAATGCACACGCTCACCATACTCGGCAGTACAGGCAGCATCGGGGAAAACACACTGGATGTCGTCGCACGCCACCCCGACCGTTTCCGTATCTTCGCACTCGCCGGCCACAGCCAAACCGAAAAACTCGCCCGCCAATGCCGGCAGTTTTCCCCGCGTTATGCCGCCGTTGCCGATGCCGAGTGCGCCGCCGAACTTGCCGGGCTGCTGCGCCGTTCCGGCTGCCGTACCGAAGTGCTGCACGGCGGGCAGGCCCTGTGCGATTTGGCCTCCGCAGACGAAACGGACGGCGTGATGTGCGCCATCGTCGGTGCGGCAGGCCTGCCCAGCGCGCTTGCCGCCGCCCGCAGCGGCAAAACCGTCTATCTGGCCAACAAAGAAACCCTGGTCGTTTCAGGCAGCCTGTTTACGGAAGCCGCACGGCAGGGCGGCGCGCGCGTGCTGCCGGTAGACAGCGAACACAACGCCGTGTTCCAAGCCCTGCCGCCGGATTATTTTGAAAACGGTCTGCCGCCCGCCGCCCCTTCCCTTGCCAAACACGGCATACAGTCCCTCATCCTCACCGCATCGGGCGGTCCGTTTCTGGATACCCCGCTTGCCGAGATGGAACACATCACCCCCGCACAGGCAGTCAAGCATCCAAACTGGTCAATGGGGCGCAAAATCTCCGTCGATTCCGCCACCATGATGAACAAAGGCTTGGAACTGATAGAAGCGCACTGGCTGTTTTCCTGCCCGCCCGAAAAGCTTGAAACCGTCATCCACCCCCAATCCGTGATACACAGCATGGTACGTTATCTGGACGGCAGCGTACTCGCGCAAATGGGCTGCCCCGATATGCGGATACCCATTGCCCACTGTCTCGGGCTCTCCGAACGCATCGAATCGGGGGCGGATGCGCTGGATTTTGCCCGCCTCGGCGCGCTCACCTTCCGCCAGCCCGACCATGCCCGTTTCCCCTGCCTGAAACTGGCATACGGCGCAATGCAGGCAGGCGGCGGCGCACCCTGCGTTTTGAATGCCGCCAACGAAGCCGCCGTTGCCGCCTTTTTGGACGGACAAATCCGCTTCACCGACATCGCCCGCACAGTGGAACACAGCCTTGCCGCCTTCGCCGGCCGCCAAGCCGGCAGCATTGGCGAACTGTTTGCACTGGATGCCGAAACCCGCCGCCATGCGCAAGCCTTTTCAGGCAGCCTGAAAAGCTAGCCAAACGGATACGGGGCGAAGTCCGCCCGCCGCCGAGGGCAGCCTGAAAAAACCCAAATGCTATAATCCCGCCCCCAATTTTCAGACCGCACGCCGGAAACCCGCTTTCAGGCTGCCTCAGGAACAACCATGCCGCAATACCCACGCTCCAAAAATCCGGAAGACTTCATCCGCAATTGCACCGCCCGCAACGATGCCTTCGCCCTGTTGCAGGGGCTCAGCATCTGGCTGCGGCGCGGCGGCGCAAAAAAAGCCCACGCCCGCGTATTGCAGATAACCGCCATTCTGAAAAGCGACCCGCAGCTTTGCACGCAAACCGCCTCGGTTCTCTGCCGCTGGTTATACGGGCTGCGGCTCTATCCCCTGTTCATCAGCGAAGGCATCTTTTCCCGCAGAGGCTTTGCCCGCGAGATGATTGACCGCGTTTACGAAAAATACAATCCGTCCTACAAAGACCCGAACGACCTGCGCGACGTATTCGCCCGCCTGTTCGCCGGCGTGTCCGACCTGCGCTGGCTCAACGCCGTGCCGCCCGCCGAATGGATGCGCCTGTTCACCCTGCTGCGCACGCACACCCCCGAAACCATGCGCGAAACCGCCCGCACCTATCTGCGTCAGGAAGGGTTTCACGCCATGGAAATGCTTTCCATCTGGATAGCGGCAGAAGCCTTGGAGCCCAACCTCATCCGCATAGACCCCAAACTGCTGGATTTGGATTCCCCCTTTGTCGCCTTCAAACGCGAAACCGCATGGTGGCTGCGCGCCAAAGAAAACAACGAACCGTTTGACAGCCGCCAGCTCACCGTCATGTTTGACCAATGCCGCAGGCTGATTGCCACGTTGCGCAAGAAAGGTGCCGGTGCCGGCTCATCCATGAACACCGCCCATCTTTTGGAACGGCTGGACCAAATGTTTGACCGTCTCGTGCTGCTTTATGCCGTGTTCACCCCCGAACACCCCCGCCCCAAAAGAGTGCTGCTGCTGGCTGGAACGCTGGCCGATGCGGCGGTGGAGCAGAAAGGTGTGAAACACCTGTGGCGGCGCAGCGTAAAAATGCTCTCGCGCAGCATTGTGCAAAACGCAGGCGACCACGGCGAACACTACATCACCCGCACCCGCAAAGAATACATGGGCATGCTGCGCTCCGCAGCAGGCGGCGGCGTGCTCATCGCCCTGATGTCGCTCTATAAAATCTATCTTGGGCGGCACATCGCCAACCCGTTGCTTTACGGCATCGCATCGGGGCTGAACTACGGCATCGGCTTTGCCCTCATCTTCATCCTGCATTTCACCGTTGCCACCAAACAGCCCGCCATGACCGCCGCCCGCTTCGCCACTGTGGTGGAATGCAACGAAAAAGGCGAAGCCGTGGACATGAAGCTCGCCCGCCTGCTGGTGGACGTGATGCGTTCGCAGTTTGCCGCCGTGGCAGGCAATGTTGCCGTTGCGATTACGCTGGCGATGCTGGTTGCGTGCGGCTATTCGCTGATTAACGGCACGCCGCTGCTCACGCCGGAAGAGGCCGCCTATCAGATAAAATCGGTGAATCCCTTCGGCCCGACCTTGTGGTATGCCGCCATTGCAGGCGTGTGGCTGTTCTGTTCCGGCATCATCTCCGGTTTTTTTGATAACCGCAGCGACTATCTCAACCTGCGGATGCGCCTGCGCTACCATCCCGTTTTGAGCATGCTGCTGCCCCAAAAGTGGCGCATCCGCTTTGCCGACTATATGCACGCCAATTACGGCTCGCTGATGGGTAACCTCTGCTTCGGGATGCTCTTGGGCATGACGGGTTTTGTGGGACACGCGCTGGACATCCCGCTGGATATCCGCCACGTTGCCTTTTCGTCTGCCAATGTGGGCTATGCGGCGGTGGCGGGCAGCACGGGGCTTTGGGTGTTTCTCAAAAGCGTGTTCTTCGTGCTGCTTATCGGCGGCGTGAACCTGTGGGTCAGCTTCTGCCTGACCATGTGGGTTGCCCTACGCTCCCGCGAAACCAAAATTGAAAGCTGGTGGGCGATTGTGAAATGCGTGTGGCGCATCGGCAGAGAGAACCCGGTAAGCATCGTTTGGCCCCAAAACCTGCCTGCCGAACACGTTGAGGCGCAGGCGGCGGGAAAGGAAAAATAGGCAGCCTGAAACCGGAAAACCGTTATGCAGAACGCGCATAACGGTTTTTTCATATGGGGCACACGGGGGCAGACGCGCAACGCGGGTTCGTAGGGTGAGACCTTTGCAAAATCCCCATCTTTGGCATATTTCTGCGCAATGCGCTTCTCTAACGCTTGAAAATATAGTAAATTAAAAACAAAATAGTACAATACTCAACTTTGAAGGTCTAAC
>CAUQSD010000070.1:0-11033 GCA_963520685.1 uncultured Kingella sp.
CCTGTACGCCTTGCGGCTCGCCGCCTTGTCTCATTTTTATTTTAATCCACTATAGAAACGAAAATGATAGGGGGCGCAGGGTGTGCGGGTGGTTTTGCGGGACGGAGATTTGTGTCCGACCCGGTTTCAGGCTGCCTTCGTGGAAAACGAGTGCGTGGGCAGCAAGCATCCGCCCGATGGAAACCGGCATCTGCTTTTTTGTCTGCCGGTTATGCGTTTCAGGCAGCCTGAAAGTCGTTATCCCTCTTTGCGGCGGAATTCCCTGACGCGCATACCCATTGCCCGCAGCGTGGTGAAATAGGCTGCCGCGCCCAGTGCCACCAGCCCTAGCAGCAGCAATGCGCGCCGCATGCCGCGCATTGCCGTCCAATCCGCCGCCAGCAGGCTTTGCGCCAGCCACAGCACTGCCGCCATGACCGCCGTTGCCGCCAGTACGCGCAGCAGAAAGCCGCGCCAGCCTGCTTTGGGTGTGTAAAGTTCGTGCAGGCGCAGCATGGTAAACAGCAGCAGTGCGTTCACCCACGCGCCCAGTGCAATGGCCAGCGACAGCCCCACGTGTTGCAGATGCCACACCAGCAGCAGGTTGAATATCTGTGTGCAGGAAAGCGAGATGATGGCGATTTTGGTGGGCGTTTTCACGTTCTTTTGTGCGTAAAAGCCCGAGGCCAGAATGCGCGGCATAATCATGGCGGGCAGCCCGACGGCATAGGCGGCCAGTGCGTATTGCGTCATCTGCGCGTCGTGCGGCGTAAATTCGCGGTACATAAACAGCGTGGCAACCAAGGGGAAACCCAAAACGGCCAGCCCCGCCGCAGCGGGAACAATCAGCACCAGACTGAGGCGCAGCCCCCAGTCCAGCAGGGCGGAAAATTCCTGCCGGTTGCCCGAAGCCGCGTGTCTGGAAAGCGTCGGCAGCAGGACGGTGCCCATTGCCGCGCCGATAACGCCGCTGGGCAGCTCCATCAGGCGGTCGGCGTAATACATCCAAGACACGCTGCCCGCCGCCAGAAACGAGGCAAACAGCGTGTTGATAACCAGCGAAATCTGCGCCACGGACGAACCGATGACGGAAGGCAGCATCTGCTTCATCACGCGGTTCACCGCCGCATCGCCGAAGCGCAGGCGGGGCAGCCTGAAAAAGCCGAGCCTGTATAACCAGGGCAGTTGGAACGCCAGTTGCAGCACGCCGCCCGCCAGCACGGCCCAGCCCAACGCCATCACGGGCGGATGGAAATACGGCACGAGAAACACGGCAAACACGATGAACGACACGTTCAGCAAAACCGGTGTGAACGCGGGTACGGAAAAGCGGCTGTATGTATTGAGGATGCTGCCGACAAAAGACGAGAGCGAAATCAGCAGGATATAGGGAAACACCACGCGCAGGAGCGACACCGCCAATTCAAAGCGCGTGCCGTCTTTGGCAAAGCCGCCCGCAGTCGCCCAGATAACGGCAGGCGCGGCCAGCACGCCGAGGGCGGTAACCATGAAGAGTGCGAACAACAGCATCCCCGCCACGTTTTGTACGAAAACGCGGGTTTCTTCGGGCAGGCGGTTTTGTTTGTAGTCCGCCAGTATCGGCACAAAAGCTTGCGAAAACGCGCCCTCGGCAAAGATGCGGCGCAGCAGGTTGGGCAGCCTGAACGCCACCACGAATGCGTCCATCGCCGCGCCCGCGCCAAAAATCCGCGCCACCACGGTGTCGCGCACAAAACCCATGATGCGCGAGAGCATGGTCATGCTGCTCAGGCGCGCCAAAACGCCCAAAAGATTCATCTGCTGCCATCCTTGCCGAGTCGGACAAAGCGCGCAAGTTTACCCGAAATCGCCGTTTCAGGCTGCCTGCGGGAGCGGTGTTCGGGGCAGCCTGAAACCGCGTATAATCCGCGCGTCCCGTTCCGGGGCATCTCCAACCTCTCCAATTTCCAAGATAATCAGTAAAGAGCAGAACTTATGTCAGACACCAGATACAAACGCGTTTTGTTGAAACTGTCGGGCGAATCGCTGATGGGCAGCGATTCCTTCGGCATCAACCGCAACACCATCCTGCAAATCGCCTCGCAGGTGAAGGAAGCCGCCGATTTGGGCGTGCAGATTGCCGTTGTGGTCGGCGGCGGCAACATATTCCGGGGCGTGTCGGCGCAGGCCGAGAGCATGGATCGGGCAACCGCCGACTACATGGGCATGCTCGCCACCGTGATGAACGCACTCGCCCTGAAAGACGCGCTGGAAAGTTTGGGCGCAAAAGCACGCGTGCAGTCCGCACTGGCCATGCAGCAGATTGCCGAAACCTACACCCGCCCCAAAGCCATCCAATACCTTGAAGAAGGCAAAATCGTGATTTTTGCCGCCGGCACGGGCAACCCGTTTTTCACCACCGACACTGCCGCCGCCCTGCGCGGTGCGGAAATGGGCTGCGAAGTGATGATGAAGGCAACCAACGTAGACGGCGTTTACACTGCCGACCCCAAAAAAGACCCTGCCGCCGAACGCTATAAAACCGTTACGTTTGACGAAGCCATCCGCAAGCGGCTGAAAGTGATGGACACCACCGCGTTTACCATGTGCCAAGAGCGCAACCTCAACATCGTCGTGTTCAGCATCCACAAACCCGATGCGTTCAAAAACGTGCTGCTGGGCAAGGACGAAGGCACGCTGGTACACAATTAGGCCGCCCGCGTTTCAGGCTGCCCGAAACCATCGCAAAGGCCTCCGCCCATCCGGCAAAAGGCAGCCTGAAAACTTGAAGCGCAAAGCAAATCAAAGTATAGTCGATTAAAATTGCAATGATACGGCGTTGGCTCGCTTTGACGTACCACCTGTGCGCCTTGCGGCTCGCCGCCTTGTCTCATTTTTATTTTAACCGACTATATTATCGCGAATTTACATTTCTTCAAACCACGGAAGACCAAATGATTGACGACATCCGAAACACCGCCGAAACCAAAATGCAGCGTTCGCTGGAAGTGCTGAAAGAAAATCTGGCCAAAGTCCGCACCGGCCGTGCCCACACGGGCCTCTTGGACCAAGTGTCCGTCGAGTATTACGGCAGCGACGTGCCCGTCAGCCAAGTTGCCAGCGTAACCCTTCTGGATGCGCGCACCATCGGCGTAAAACCCTTTGAAAGCAGCATGGCAGGCAAGATAGAAAAAGCCATCCGCGATTCCAATCTGGGGCTGAACCCCGCAGCCGTGGGCGACCTCATCCGCGTACCCATGCCCATGCTCACCGAAGAGCGGCGCAAAGACCTGATTAAAGTGGTGCGCGCCGAAGCCGAAGAAGGGCGCGTTTCCATCCGCAACGTGCGCCGCGATGCCAACGACCACATCAAACGCCTGCTCAAAGACAAAGAAATCTCCGAAGACGAAGCACGGCGCGGCGAAGAAGCCGTCCAAAAGCTCACCGACAAAACCATTGCCGAAGTAGACAAAATTCTGGCCGTTAAAGAAGAAGACCTGATGGCCGTGTGATGCCGCCCGCGTTTCAGGCTGCCTGAAAAACACAGTGCTGTTTATCCGCAAACAGCACTGTTTGTTTATGGCCGGACACATGGGAGCAGATACGCGCAGGCTGAGACCTTTGCAAAATCCTCATCTTTGGCCCATTTTTTTGCAATGCGCTTCTCTAATGCTTGAAAATATTTCAATATTCTCTGCGCATTATGCGATGCTATTGCTTTGAACTGCGCTCAAATCTGAGGTTTTGCAAAGGTCTCAGGCGGCGGATGCCTCTGAAAATCGGCATTTCCAATCAAAAAAAGGAATGTTCCATGATTAACCACTACACCCCCATCGGTTTTCCCGATGCCGAAGACGGACACGATGTCTGGAAAATGCTGACCGAAAGCGGCAAAGAATTGCTGTGGTTGGAAGATTTCCGCAGCGTGCTCTACCGCGACCCAAGCGGCCTGGAAATCTGGATGAACCAGGACGAAGAGGGCAATGCCATGTGCGCCGAACCCTATTTTTACGGCAGCCTGCACACCGTCCGCTTAGACGAAATCCGCGCAAACCCGTGGGAAGACGGCACAGGCTACGCCCAAGCATGGCACGGCGGCGACGGCGAAGAAGACGGCTATCCCTTTATATTTGAAATCCCCGTCATCGCCTATTGCCGCCCCGAATGGGCAGGCAGCAGCCGGCAGATCCGCCTTGCCGCCTTTGCCGAAAGCTTGGAATGCTATTGAAGCCGCCACCGCAGAAGAAGAGTTTTCATATGCCGCCCAGAGCTTTATCCCAGTCGGCATGTTCCAAAACAGCGGAAACGAAAGCGAACGTCCCACCTCACACGCCCGCATCAGCGGCATCGTGCGCACGGCGGAAACCCGCACCAACACCGTTTCAGGCTGCCCGTTTTACCACTGCACCATTGAAAGCTACGGCGGCACATGGGCAGCCGTCATCCCGCCCGAACTTTTGCCCAAGCCGTCGCAGGCAGGCAACGTCCTCACCGGCATCTTCTGGCTTACCGGCATCCCCGAATAACCCACGCCGCCACACCCAAAAAAGGCAGCCTGAAAACCGTTTCAGGCTGCCTTTGGAACAGAAACACACCGGCATAAATGCCCCGTCCCACAAAACGGCGTTGCGCCATTTGCCGGCAGAGGCCTTTGCAAAACCTCAGCTTTGGGCACAGTTCAAAGCAACAGCATCGCAGAACGCGCAGAGAATATGGAAATATTTTCAAGCGTTAGAGAGGCGCATTGCGCAGAAATGTGCCAAAGATGGGGATTTTGCAAAGGTCTCCGGCAGGGTAGGGCGGGGCACCTGCCGCCCGCGCGTTCACACCCTTGGGGCAGCCTGAAAACCCTTATGCCCTATCCAGCACGCTCAATGCAGGCAGGCTGGCAAAACCCTCGTCCCGCACGATGCGGCAAAAGTCTTCCAGATAAGCCCGCCCCGCATCCTCTCCGCGCAGGGCGGCGTAAAGCTCGCTTCGCAGGGGCGGCTCGGCAATTTGCCGTTGCACCACATAATTTTTCTCCACATACGGCATCACCGCCCAATAAGGCAGCGCGGCGATGCCCCGCCTGCTGGCGACAAGCTGCACGATGGCGATGGTCAGCTCGCTGGTGCGGCGCGGCGGACAGATACCGCGCGGCAGCAGCACCTTTTTCATCAAATCCAGCATATCGTCGGGCACGGGATAAGTAATCAGCGTTTCATCCGCAAAATCCTGCGCCTGCCACACCGCCTTGCCCGCCAGCGGGTGATCGGGCGCGCAGATGCCCACCATTTCATAAGCAAACAGCGGGCGGTACACAATGCCCGTCTGCACAGCGGCTTCCGACACAATCGCCAAATCCGCCCGACCCGCCAGCAGCAGCCCCACGGGGTCGGCTTGGAACCCCGACACGATGTCCAGCTCCACCTGCGGCCATTGCGGGCGGAACACGCCCATCGCAGGCATCAGCCAGTCAAAACAGGTGTGGCATTCCACCGCCAGCCGCAGTTCGCCCGCCTCGCCCTGCACAATCTGCATCAAATCGCGTTCGGCGGCGGCAACGCGCGGCAGCAGCTCGCGCCCAAGTTGCAGCAGCCGCACCCCCGCAGGCGTGAAGCGGATGGGCGCGGTTTTGCGCTCAAACAGCGGCGTACCGAAATAGTTTTCCAGCACGCGAATCTGGTGCGACAGCGCGGATTGGGTCAGAAACACGCGCTGGGCTGCCTGCGACACGCTGCCCGTTTCTTCCAAAGCCAGCAGGGTGCGCAGATGGCGCAGTTCAATGATGCTTTCAGTCATGGCGGGATGGGAGTGGGAACAAGAAAGACCGCATTTTATAGTGGATTAAAAGCTCAATGTTACAGCGTTGGCCCTCCTTGGCGTATTGTTGGTACGTCTTGCAAAGAAACCGTCTTGGCGAACCAAAAAACCGATGCGGTTTACCGTTCGCGCGCATAAAACCGCCGGGCGGACAATTTTGCTGCCCATGCCTTATTCCAAGGCAGCCTGAAAACAGAAAACACTTCCCGCCAATTGTGAACCTACGGTTAAAACCGTTTTCCGGCAGCGACAAATAATTTGGGGCTGACGTAGATTAGCCCTAAATTCCACACCAATCCCGAAGGATTTTTAGCTGTCGGGACGGTGTGCCGAAGTTAAACCGAAATTCGCATTCTTTCAAGAACAGCGGGAAAGATTTGCGATCAATTCCGTTGTATTTGCGCAAGACGCGTTTCGCCTGATTCCAAAAGCTTTCAATGCCGTTAATGTGGTTCTGGCGGTCTGCAAATTCCTTGGAATGGTTGATGCGGTAATGGATAAAACCGCTTACGTCCAGCTTGTCATAGCTGCTCAGGCTATCCGTGTAAACGATGCTGTCCGGCATGATTTTCTTTTTGATGACAGGGAGTAACGTTTCAGACTTGGCATTATCCACCACAACGGTATAGACCCGTCCGTTACGTTTCAGAATGCCGAAGACAACCACTTTCCCTGCTGCACCGCGACCACGTTTGCCTTTACGCCGTCCGCCGAAATAGCTTTCGTCCAACTCGACAGAGCCCTCAAAAACCTCATCGGCAGCCAAGGCCGGATAATGGCTGATAACCATGCAGATTTTGCGGTAGAACAGAATAGCGGAGTTGGGCTGGATGCCCAAAAGATCGGCAGCGGAACGGGCGGTAACTTGGAGTACGAAAAATTCAAGCAGTTTCTTTTGAACTCTCTTGCTTAATTTACAATTGGTTATCTGCATTTTTGTAGACTAGCATAACTGCTAATCTACGTCAGCCCCTAAAATAAAAATGAGACAAGGCGGCGAGCTGCAAGGCGTACAGGTAGTACGTCAAGGCGAGCCAACGCCGTATCATTGCAATTTTAATCTACTATAGGTTTTCAGGCTGCCTTACCGGTGCGGAGGCAGCCTGAAAACTTAAAACCGTGTGCCGATGCCGATGTGCCAGCGGAAGCGTTTGTCGCGGTGTCCGTAGGCAACGTCAAAGGCGAACGGAGCTGCGGGGCTGAACCAGCGCACGCCCAAACCCGTGCCGTGCCGCGCGGTCATGCTGCGGAACGAGCGTGCCACGCCGCCGACATCGTGGAACACTGCAAGTGCGAAATCGTTTTTGATGGGATATTGGTATTCCGCGCTGACAACAAACATGGCGCGGTCGGGCAGCACCGCGCTGCTGCCGGGAATACGCCGTCCGATGCTGTCAAGTTCGTAACCGCGCACCGAGCTTGCCCCGCCCGAACGGAACATCAGTGTGGAGGGGATGTTGCCGTCTTCAAAGTTTTGTTTGGTGTAGACATAACCCAATTCGCCGCGTGCGATGAACGTGCCGAGCTGTTTGTTTTCGGGGGTGTAATACGCGCCCGCGCTGCCTTTCAGGCGAATCATGGCGGCGGAGGAAAGCAGTTTGCCCAGTGTTGCGCCGATTTTGCCGTCAAAATAATAGCCGTTGGCGGGGCGCATGGCGGTTTCAATTTCCTGCCGCCGCCACGACGCGGTGAGCATGGTGGCGAAGCTGCGCCCGAAGTCTACGTTGCTGACGGGGATGCGGCTGTCTTCGCCGACAAATTCCAAACCGTAGCGCGATTCGATACCACCTCTGTCGCGCACGCGCCAGATGCCTGTGCTGAGGTTGCGCCGTTCTAGGTTTTGCGTGGTGCTGCGGTTGTAGGCAAGGTTGCCTGTAACGTAATGTCCGCTGCTGCTGCGCGGCTGGCTCACGCCCAGTGCCAGCTTGGTTTGGTATTTGTCCATCGCCCACACAACGGAGCCGACATAGCCGCGGTTGAACACGTTGTGGTGTTCGTAGCCGATGTCGCCGCCTATGCCGTATTCCGAATCCACGCTGATGCCTGCTTCAAATTTCTGCCGTTTGGTTTCGGAAACCGACACTTTCACGGGGACGCGGTCGCCTTTCATGTTGTCAAAGTCCGCCTGCACGGATGCGCCCGAATAGTGGCTGTCGTTTTCCAAGGCTTGTTGGTAGTCCAACAATTTGTCCAAGTCGTAATCGTCGCCCGGCTGGAAGCGTGCCAGTCCGGAAATCACTTTCTGCGGATAACGTTGGTTGCCGCTGATTTCCAAGTCGCCGAAATATATCGGCTGCCTGCTGTCCACGCTTACCGATAATTCGGCTTTTTGGTTGGCGGGATTGACGGCTGCCTGCGTTTCCGAGAATCGGGCGAGCGGATATTTTTTGCGGGTTACGGCGGAGATGACGGCGGTTTTGCTGCCGCTCCATCCTTCTTGGCGGAAAGGCGCGCCTACGGGAAGCTGCCATTTGGAAAAGGCGTTTTTGTAATACTCGCCCAGTTTTTCGTCTTGCAGAATGTCGCCCAAAATTGCCACGTTTACGTTGCCGATGGTGGTGCGCTTCCCGGAAACGACTTTCACCAGCCAGCCTTCGCCTTGGGGGGTTACGCTGACTTCGGCGTTGAAATAGCCTTCGGTTTTCAGCATGTTTTTGGCATCGGCGGGCGCGTCTTCGGCAAGATAGCCGACCTGCTCTTTATCCAAAGCTTCTTTTCGCTGGTGGGCGATAAGCGGCAGGTGCTTTTCCAACATTTCTTTTAAGTCGGCGTTGTCGGATTCTATGGTGATGGGGTATTTGGGCGTGAGATTGCCCTCTTCGTCGTCCTGCCCGTGTTCGTTTTTGCTTTGGTCTTTGCGTGGGGAGATTTCGGATTTTTTCAGCGGACGGGCAGCCTGAAAGGCATCTTCCGCCTGTGCGGGCAGGACGGTCAGCGCGAGAACAATGGCGGCAAAGGGCGGAAGGATGCGGCGGGGTGTCATGGTGCGGCGGATTTCAGGCAGCCTGAAAAGCGGTTGGGTCGGGAGAAGGCGCGCATTTTAACATACCGCTGCCGGCCTTAACGCAGCTTGGCATTTTCAGGCTGCCTGAACGTGTGTTTTGCACGGTATGCAGATTTTTGTTGCGCCAAACACTGCTTTTTATTTTACAATGCAAATCTTTCTTAACATTCGGCGGCAGATGGATGCCGCCGCGTGTGTTTCTGATAAGGAGCTATAAAAATGGATAATGTGAACACTGCCGCTGCCAAGCCTGTGTGGTATGACCGCGTGGGTTTGATTTGGCAGATTGCCGCAGGATTGGTGCTGGGAACAGTGATTGGGCTTGCCGTGCCGTCCGCTGCGCCCACGGTTGCGATTTTGGGCAGCCTGTTTGTGGGCGCGCTCAAAGCGGTTGCGCCGTTTTTGGTGTTTATCTTGGTAACCGCCGCCATCGCACAGCATAACGAAGGTGCGCAAACACATATGCGCCCGATTTTGTTCCTATATATGCTCGGCACGTTCGGCGCGGCGGTTATTGCGGTGGGCATCAGCTTCATGTTCCCCAGCACGCTCACGCTGGCTGCCGCCGACACGCAGCTTGCCGCACCCACGGGCATTGCGCAGGTCATCAAAAATCTGCTGATGAATCTGGTGTCCAACCCGATAAAGGCGCTGGCAGACGGGAATTACATCGGTATCTTGGCGTGGTCGTTGGCTTTGGGTTTCCCGCTGCGCAACGCGGGCAAGGCAACCCACGAAATCATCGGCGACTGTGCGGCGGCGGTATCCGGCATTGTGCGGGGTGTCATCCGCTTTGCCCCCTTGGGCATCATGGGGCTGATGACGGCCACCGTTGCCGAAACGGGCTTTGAAAAAATGGTGCGTGAATACGGACATTTGATTTTGGTACTGTTGGGCTGCATGGCACTGGTGGCGTTTGTGTTCAACCCGCTGGTGGTGTATTGGAAAACGCGCCGCAATCCGTATCCGCTGGTGATGCTGTGCCTGCGCGAAAGCGGCATCCCCGCCTTCTTCACCCGCTCCTCTGCCGCCAACATCCCCGTAAACATGGCATTGGCGAAAAAACTGGGCCTGCACGAGGACACTTACGCTATGTCCATCCCTTTGGGGGCAACCATTAACATGGCGGGTGCGGCCATCACCATCACCGTATTGGCTTTGGCTGCCGCTCACACGCAGGGTATCCAAGTGGACTTTTGGACCGCACTGCTGCTCAGTTTGGTGGCAACCGTGAGTGCGTGCGGCGCATCGGGTGTGGCAGGCGGTTCGCTGCTGCTTGTGCCGCTGGCGTGCAGCCTGTTTGACATCCCCAACGATGTTGCCATGAAGGTGGTTGGCGTCGGCTTCATCATCGGCGTGATACAGGATTCCGCCGAAACTGCGCTGAATTCGTCCACAGACGTATTGTTCACCGCCGCCGCCGACTTGGGCGCGCAGCGTAAACAACAGAACGGAACACAGGTATAACGGGCAGCCTGAAAACGCAAATAAGCCGTTCGGAATCCGGTTTCCGAACGGCTTATTTGCGTTTTCAGGCTGCCTTGTGTACCGAGACCTTTGCAAAACCTCAGATTTGAGCGCATTTCAAAGCAATAGCATCGCATAATGCGCAGAGAATATTGAAATATAGTCGATTAAAATTGCAATGATACGGCGTTGGCTCGCCTTGACGTACTACCTGTACGCCTTGCGGCTCGCCGCCTTGTCTCATTTTTATTTTAATCCACTATATTTGCAGGGCGCGAATCGTAACGGCGGCGCCATGCCTGCTCGTGCATTTCACGCTGCCGTTCATAAGCGCGTGCCCGTTCTTCGCGCCAGCGGTCTCGGCGGTCGTCGTCCCAATCCCAATCGGGGCGGTTGCGGTAGCCGTCGTTGTTGCGGTTGCGGCAGTAGCCACGCCGTGCATCGTGGCGGCCGTCATAACCGTTGTCCATGTTGGACAGCAGCACGCCCGCCGCGCCGATGGTTGCCGCCGTTGCCAGCGCGTTGGTCGCAGGGTCGTCTGACACAGAGCAGCCCGCAAGCGTGCCTGCTGCCACCGCACCCGCTGCCAATGCGGCAATGCCTTCTTTCCAGATTTTCATGATGCGTCCTTTCAAAAAGGGGCTATACTAGATTAGCAGATATGTTACCCTCAAAATATGAAGATAACACACTGCAAATTAAAGAAAAAAGTACAGAAAGAACTGCTCCGTTTTTTTGTACTCGAAGTTACCGCCCGTTCCGCTGCCGATATTTTGGGCATTCAGCCCAACTCCGCTAT
>CAUQSD010000071.1:0-10756 GCA_963520685.1 uncultured Kingella sp.
ATGGTTAGACCTTCAAAGTTGAGTATTGTACTATTTTGTTTTTAATTTACTATACAAGTCCCCAATTCCTCAAAACCTCCCCGTTATGAAAAACATCTTCGTCCTCTACACAGGCGGCACCATCGGCATGGTTCAAAGCGCGGCAGGCCTGCGCCCCGATGCCGCCATTGCCCAAACCGCACTTTCCCCGTTTTCAGGCAGCCTGAAAGCCCGCTGGCACATCTGCAACCCGCTGATAGACAGCTCCGCCCTCACCCCGCAAAACTGGGCAGACTGGCTCGCCGTCCTGCACGCAGAACTGCCCCGCCACGACGGCGCACTCATCCTGCACGGCACCGATACCCTCGCCCACACCGCCGCCCTGCTCGCCCTCGCCGCAGACACACAGGGCAAACCCGTCATCATCACCGGCGCGCAAAAACCCATGGGCACAGAAAACAGCGATGCCCCGCGCAACCTTGCCGATGCCGCCGCCGCCCTGCTGCGCCACGACATACACGAAACCCTAATCGCATTCGGCGGCAGCCTTTTCCCCGCCGTCGGCAGCAGCAAAACCAGCACCGAAACCGACAACGGCTTCGCCAACCCCCATTTCGGCACATGGCAGCCTGAAAACCCCGCCCCGCCGCTTTCAGGCAGCCTGAAACGCAGGTTTGACCCCAATATCCGCGTGCTGCCGATACTGCTCAGCCCCAGCAACATGCTCGCCGATGCCGCCGCCCTGCTCAACCGCACCGAAGCCGATGCCGCCATCCTGCTGAGCTACGGACACGGCAACGCCCCCGCCGATGCCGCCCTGCTCTCCGCCATTGCCCGCTTCACCGCAGGCGGCCGCCCGCTGCTCAACATCAGCCAAGTCCCCCAAGGCCGCGCCGCCGCCGTATATGCCCAAGGCAGCGCACTGCGCCAATCGGGCGCAATCAGCGGCGGCCGCTGCAATTTGGAAACCGCCGTCCCCCTGCTGATGCTCGCCGCCGCCAACCGTTGGACGCATCAAGACATAGAAGCCGAGCTGAAACGGCTGCGGCTGGTTTGAAACGTGCAGTGCCGGTTTCCGCAGAACGGGTTTGCCTAAATGGTTTTCAGGCAGCCTGAAACCGCAAACATTCCCCCATCTTTTGTAAAGCCGCCGCCCGCTGCCGCAAACCGTGCAAAGCCGCCGCCCGCCGCGTCCGCTTGGTTTTCAGGCAGCCTGAAACACGGTAAAATCCCCAACCATTTTTTACCTATTTTCACACGCGGGATACCCGAAATGCTCTATCTGCTCACCCTTCTGCTTGCCGCCGCACTCGGCTGGCTGCTCTGGCAGGAACGCAAAACCGAACAAGAATGGCTGGAAGAACTCAAAGAACTGCGCGCCAAAAGCAATCCCATTGATTACAAAATCATCACATCCGATGCCTCAAAGCAGCCCGAAGCCCCCGCCGCCCTACCCGAACCCGCCGAGCTCGCCTTCACACTGATTGAAGACGAACCGGCGCAACCCGAACCCGAAGCAGCCGCACAGGAAACGCCCGTCCCCGCCCACCCCGAACCCGCAGCCGAAGCCGCCACCGCAGAACCTGCCGCCACACCCGTATACCGCGAACCCATCGCCCCCGACCCCGTGCCCTTTCCGCGCGGCATCTCCAAATTCTTCCGCGCGCCCGAAGCCGAACCCGCGCGCGCCGAAAGCGAAATCACACTGGAAGAAGCCACCCGCAACCTGCGTCTGGCCATGGCGGCGCACCATGCCGAGCAGCCGCAGGTTTCCATAGACCGCAGCACCGAATCCCCCGCCCCAACCCAAGGGCAGCCTGAAAACCGCGCCCCCGAAGCCGAAGAAGCAATCACACCGGCTCCCGCCGCTCCCGAGCTGCCGCCCTTTCCCGAAGAAACCGCCGAACCGCTGCCCGAACCCAGCGCAGATGCCGAAGTCATCAGCAGCGAAGAAGCCACCCGCCTGCTGCACGGCCGCCGCTTGGAAGAAACCGCCGCCCCAGTCTCCCCGCCCGACATCGTTATCGTTGCCGAAGAGGCCGAAGCCGCCCATGCCAAGCCCGAAGCACAGAGCCTCCAAGCCCTGCGTGCCGAAGTGGCCGCCCTGCTGGAAAGCGTATTCCCCCCCATTCCCGAAGCCGAAACCCGCGCACATTCGGACGAACGTCCCGAAACCATCGACATTGCCGACATCCAAGACAGTCTGGCAAAACAGCGCGCCGCCCGCCTGCTCAAACAGCAGGCCGAGCAGCCGAACATCCCCACCTATCCCCAACCCGACGTTTCAGGCAGCCTGAAAACCATTCCCGCGCAGGAAGTGTGGGCCAACCTGAACCACACACGCGTCCCCGCCGCCCGCAAACAGGCCGAAGCCGCCCCCACGCCCCGTTTTGCCGCCGCCAACCGCTTTCAGGCTGCCCCTCCCGCCAAACCCGTGGACGGCGTAGCCGTAACCGGCGCACCCGCCGCATTTGCACAATCCCCCATCCCCGCTCCCGAAATCGCCGAACCCGCCAGCTTCCAGTCCGCCAAGCAGCACACAGGCAGTTTCCCCCGCCCCGAAGCCGCTCCGGCCGAAGAAACCGAACCGCAAAAGCAGCCTGAAAACACCGCCGCCCCCTCTCCCGCCGATTTCGCCGAGTATTACGCCAAGCAGCAGATGCCCATAGATTTCAGCACGGAAGAATCCGACTACGGCGAATTCAGGCTGCCCCCGCTCACCCTGCTCGCCCCCGCCCAATACAACCCCGCCGCCGTGCAAAGCCCGGAACAGCTTCTGGAAAACAGCATCACCATAGAAGAGAAGCTGGCCGAATACAAAGTCAAAGTCAAAGTGCTGGATTCCTGCGCCGGCCCCGTTATCACGCGCTATGAAATAGAACCCGACATCGGCGTGCGCGGCAGCTCTGTGCTGAATCTGGAACGCGACTTGGCTCGCAGCCTCGGCGTAACCGCCATCCGCGTTGTGGAAACCATCCCCGGCAAAACCTGCATGGGTCTCGAATTGCCAAACCCCAAACGCCAAATCATCCGCCTGCGCGAAGTATTCGACTCGCCCGCCTTCCAAGACAGCCGCTCCCAGCTCACCATCGCGCTGGGGCAGGACATCACCGGCGAACCCGTGGTAACCGACCTTGCCAAAGCCCCGCATCTGTTGGTGGCCGGCACAACAGGCTCGGGCAAATCCGTAGGCGTAAACGCCATGGTGCTCTCCATGCTCTATAAAGCCACGCCCGACGATGTCCGCATGATTATGATTGACCCCAAAATGCTGGAATTGTCGGTATACGAAGGCATCCCGCACCTGCTCGCCCCCGTGGTAACCGACATGAAGCTCGCCGCCAACGCCCTCAACTGGTGCGTAAACGAAATGGAAAAACGCTACCGCCTGATGAGCCACGTCGGCGTGCGCAACCTCGCAGGCTACAACGACAAAATCAAAGATGCCGCCCTGCGCGGCCAAAAAATCGCCAACCCGTTCAGCTACACGCCGGACGACCCCGAGCCCTTGGAAAAACTGCCGTTTATCGTCGTCGTGGTAGACGAATTCGCCGACCTGATGATGACCGCAGGCAAGCAGATAGAACAGCTTATCGCCCGCCTGGCCCAAAAAGCCCGCGCCGCCGGCATACACCTGATACTCGCCACCCAACGCCCCAGCGTAGACGTGATTACCGGCCTCATCAAAGCCAACATCCCCACCCGCATCGCCTTCCAAGTGTCCACCAAAATAGACAGCCGCACCATTCTGGACCAAATGGGCGCGGAAAACCTGCTCGGACAAGGCGACATGCTGTTCCTTCCGCCCGGCACAGGCTATCCGCAGCGCGTGCACGGCGCATTTGTCGGCGACGACGAAGTACACCGCGTGGTGGAATACCTAAAACGCTTCGGCGAACCCGACTATATAGACGACATCCTCACCCCCGAACAGGCAGAACTCGGTCTTGAAGGCGGCGCCACAGGCAACGGCAGCGAAAGAGATGCCCTGTTTGACCAAGCCGTAGAAATCGTGTTGCGCACCAAAAAAACCAGCATCTCGTCCCTGCAACGCCACCTGCGCGTCGGCTACAACAAAGCCGCCACCATCATGGACCAGATGGAAGTCGACGGCATCGTTTCCGCCGCCGACCATACCGGCAAACGCAAAATTCTCGCCCGCCAGTCCGAACACTGACCGCGCTTTCAGGCTGCCCGCCGCCTGCCGCAAAAAGCAAAGCCCAATAAGGATTAAGCAATGAGCCAAGCATTCCGCATTGACGGCGATTGCGTCGTCATCTATCCGCCGACAAAACTGGCAGAGGGGCTGCAATTTGCCAAAAAACGGAATATCCGCGCCATCCTCATAGAGGGCAATCCGTATAATGTGTTTGATTTGGATTTGTCCGCGTTTGCCCTGTTCCCGGAAATAGAGCGCGTAACAATCAGCCCCACTTGCAAAATCGGCAGCTTCGGACAAGCGGATGCTTTTTACAACAGCCAAATCCGCAGTTTTATAAGTTGGGGCACCATCAATGCGCCGCTGGAATTTCACCGTTTTGCCCATTTGACGCATCTATACGCCACCGAAACCGCCAAGCTCAAAATCAGCAGCCTGCCCGAAACCTTATTGTTTGCCGACATCCGCAAACTCTCGCACAATGATTTAAGCATATTCCGCAATACGCCGAAGCTGGAATCGTTGATACTGGTCTCGCCCAAAATCAGCAGCCTGAACGGATTGGAAAACTGCGCCGGTTTGGAAGAGCTGTTTCTGCTTTTAATGCCCAGGCTAACCGACATCCAAGCCATCAGCCGATTAGGTAGCCTGAAAACGCTGCATTTTGAACGCTGCAAACACATGACCCAGTCCAAGCTGGAACAAATCGCATCCGCCAGCCTGAAAGAACTGCACATCCGTTTTCCCGTTGAAGATTTGTCCTTTCTGAAAAACTTTCCCAATCTGGAAGCATTTTTCTTTACCGACATAAAAGACGGCAACCTTTATCCCCTGTTGGATACCAAAATCAAAGGCGCAGGCTTTTCCAAGAAAAAACACTATACGCATGGCTATGTTGAAATGAGCAGGCTGCTTAAAGAGAAAAACAAATAAATGCCGCGACCGCGCCTTTTTCCTGTTTAGTTCGCGTAGGGTGTGTGCCGCAGGCACGCACGCGGATGATTGCCGAAATGCCTGAAACCGTTTGCTGCAAACGGCTGTTTGAAATACCGCAGACAATATCTGCTTATCGGCTCAAAATCCAAACACAGCCAAAAAGAAAAACAAAATAGCCGTGTCCGCGCCTTTGCCCTTTCAGGCTGCCCCATAGCGGGAGCACACAAAACCGACAGCAGCCTGAAACCCGCCCCTCCCCCGTGAAATAGGGCAACCCTCCACCCAAAGGTAGCCTGAAACCCCATCCGAAAGCCCAGCCCATGAAGCTCCCCGCCGCCATCGCCGCCGCCCTGTTCATCGCCGCCTGCCATCCCAAGCCCGCCGCCGATGCCGCCGCATCCGGCAGTCTTGCCGCCGCCCCGTGCAGCCGCCTTCACCCCGCCGCCGATGCCGACGGCATCCTGAGCCAAATCCGCGCCGAATTGGACACAGACTGCCTGTTCGGCTTGGATACACAGCAGCTCGCCCAAGCATGGGGCTTGCAAGTATTTGACTTCCGCAACAAAACCGACCAAGAACGCGACAGCCTGTTTGAGCAGATGATGGCCTACGACCGCGCCGAAAACGCCCTGTATATCCGCCGCTATCCCCCCTCACCCGACGATTTCAGCTACAACCACACAGACGAAATCCACCTCTCCGCCACCACCCGTTATACCGCCGCCCACAAAGGCTACCGTCTCGGCGGCAACCCCAAACGCCACGGCTACCCTGCAGGCTTCCCCACCCCCGATGCCGTCAGCCCCGACCGCGACACCGAAACCGTATACGACCCCGCCGCCGCATCCGCCGCCCTGCCCGGCGACTATGCCCCCGCCGCCCCCGGCAGCAGCGACTACACCGCCTTCATCTGGCAAAACACCACCCGCCGCGCCGACCTGCCGCAGCTTGCCGTGCTGGCCAACCAATACGGCACACCCGAACGCATTGTCGTCTACCGCCGCGCCCTGTCCGCCGGCTATCCGTTCTACTGCACCGACCCCGCCGCCTGCACCGCCTCCGCACAGGCAACACCCGCCGATACGGCACAAAGGCAGCCTGAAAACAAATGGGCAGCCGGCAGCACCCCTTTATAGTCGATTAAAATTGCAATGATACGGCGTTGGCTCGCCTTGACGTACTACCTGTACGCCTTGCGGCTCGCCGCCTTGTCTCATTTTTATTTTAATCGACTATATAACCCCCGCCCTTTCGCCTCCACCGCACACGGAAACACAGCCATGTCCAACAAAACCAAACACGAACACGAAGCCAACAAACTGCACAAACGCCTGCGCCACGCTGTGGGCGACGCAATCAACGATTTCAACATGATTGAAGAGGGCGACAAAATCATGGTCTGCCTCTCCGGCGGCAAAGACAGCTACGCCCTCTTGGACATCCTGCGCCATTTGCAGGCCAGCGCACCGGTCAAGTTTGACCTCATCGCCGTGAATCTCGACCAAAAACAGCCCGGTTTCCCCGAACACGTTCTGCCCGAATACCTAACTTCCATCGGCATTCCCTTCAAAATTGTGGAAGAAGACACCTATTCCACCGTGAAGCGCGTGTTGGACGAAGGCAAAACCACCTGCTCGCTGTGCAGCCGCCTGCGGCGCGGAATTTTGTACCGCACCGCAAAAGAATTGGGCTGCACCAAAATCGCACTCGGCCACCACCGCGACGACATTATCGCCACCCTGTTCTTAAACATGTTCTACGGCGGCAAACTCAAAGCCATGCCGCCCAAGCTGGTGAGCGACAACGGCGAACACATCGTTATCCGCCCGCTGGCTTATGTAAAAGAAAAGGATCTGGTCAAATACGCCGAAATCAAACAGTTTCCCATTATTCCCTGCAACTTATGCGGCTCGCAGCCCAACCTGCAACGCCAAGTTATCGGCGATATGCTCAAAGATTGGGACAAACGCTTTCCCGGTAGAATCGAATCCATGTTTTCCGCCTTGCAAAACGTTGTTCCCTCGCATTTGGCGGATACCGAACTGTTTGATTTCGCAGGTTTGGTGCGCGGGCAGGATTTGAAGCACGGCGGCGATTTGGCGTTTGACAGCGAAACCGTTTCCTTCCGCGCCGCGCCCGAAGACGAAGAAGGGCAGCCTGAAAAGCCTGCCCGAAAAATCATTAATATTTTAGGCAATAAAAACAGCACGCCTTGCGGCGGCTGAAACGCCTTTTCATAGAGCGGGGACTTGCCCTGCCCACATGTTTTCAGGCTGCCCTTGCATATGCTGGGGCAGCCTGAAAACACAGGAGGCGCATCACGCCGCGCCGTAACGCGCGCGGTAAGCACGCATCGGTTCAAGATAGGCCTGCAAATCCGCGCTGCCACCCGTTTCCAGCAGCGCAAACAAATCCGGCAGGGCGGCAATTGCGACAACGGGTATTCCGTATTGTTCGCGCACCTCCTGCACGGCGGACAATCCGCCCGTGCCTTTCTCCATACGGTCCAGCGCAATAGCCACGCCTGCGGGCTTCGCGCCTGCCGCCTCAATCAGCCGCACGCTTTCCCGCACGGAAGTTCCCGCCGAAATCACGTCGTCAATAATCAGCACGCGCCCCTGCAACGGCGCGCCCACCAGCACACCGCCTTCGCCGTGGTCTTTCGCTTCTTTGCGGTTATACGCAAACGGCACGTTGATGCCGCGTTCCGCCAACATCATGGCCGATGCCGCCGCCAAAACAATGCCCTTATAGGCCGGCCCGAACAACATATCAAACGCCACACCGCTTTCGGCGATTGCCTGCGCATAAAAGCGCGCGAGCCGCAACACGGATGCGCCGTCGTTAAACAGCCCCGCATTGAAAAAATACGGCGACTGCCGCCCCGCTTTGGTGGTGAATTCACCAAATTTCAATACATTGTGCTGTAAGGCGAATTGCAGAAAATCTTGGCGAAATTGGGACATGTTGGTCTTCCTCGCGAATATGTGGTTGGTTGAAATAGGAATGGGTCAAGGCGGTGGGCCGAAACGGCATATATTCACTGCGCTATTGCTTTGGACTGTGGCAAACCTAGGGTTTTGAAAGGTGTCGGTTTTTAAATTCGTCTAAAAAATTGCGCAGCATCCCGTGTCCATATTCGGTCAGCAGACCTTCGGGGTGGAACTGCACGCCTTCAATCGGGTAATCGCGGTGGCGCAAGCCCATGATTTCGCCGTCCTCCGTCCAAGCGGTGATGTTCAGGCAGTCGGGCAGGGTTTCCCGTTCAACGGCAAGGCTGTGATAGCGCGTGCAGGTTACGGGATTGGGCAACCCGCGGAATACGCCTGTGTTTTCATGGAACACGGGCGAAGTTTTGCCGTGCATCAACGTTTTGGCGCGCACCACACGCCCGCCGAACACTTCGCCGATGGCCTGATGGCCAAGGCACACGCCCAAAATCGGAATCTTCCCTGCAAAATGCCGCATGGCCGCCACGGAAACGCCGGCTTCTTTGGGGGTGCACGGACCGGGTCCGATGAGCAGGTATTCGGGACGCATGGCTGCGATGTCTTCCAGCGTAATTTCATCGTTGCAGCGGACAACAACTTCTTGTTTCAGCTCGCCGAGAAATTGCACGATGTTGTAGGTGAAGCTGTCGTAGTTATCAATAAACAAAAGCATATCAATTCCTTATCTGTTTTCAGGCTGCCTGAAACCTAATCTGCCAACTGCCAGGAAATTTCTTCACCCGCACACATCGGTATCACGCGGTCTGCACCGAACGCGAAGCTTTCGGGGACACGTTGCGGCCGTTTGACCAGCGTAACCGTGCCGTTGTTTTCAGGCAGCCCGTAAAAACGCGCGCCGTTGCGGGCGGCAAAATCGGCGAGTTTGTCCAGCGCGCCTGCCTGTTCAAAAATCTGCGCATATAGCCCGAGGGCGTTTGCCGCACTGAACATGCCGGCGCAGCCGCAGGCGCTTTCTTTTGCCTGCTGCGGATGGGGGGCGGAATCCGTGCCGAGAAAGAATTTGTGCGACTTTTCCCCTGTGGCGGCGGCAAGCAGGGCTTGGCGGTGGCGTTCGCGTTTGATAACGGGCAGGCAATAGAAATGCGGGCGCACGCCGCCGACAAGGATGTGGTTGCGGTTATACATCAGGTGCTGGGGGGTGATGGTGGCACCAAGGTTTTCTCCGGAATCGGACACGAGTGCGGCGGCTTCGGCGGTGGTGATGTGTTCAAACACGATTTTGAGTTCCGGCAGCCGTACCATCAGGGGCAGCAGGGTGCGTTCGATAAATACGGCTTCGCGGTCAAAAATATCAATGTCGGGGGCGGTAGTTTCGCCGTGTACCAGCAATCGGAGGTCTTGGGCGGCGATTTCTTCCAAAACGGGCATGAGCTTGAACAGGTCGGTTACGCCGCTGTCGGAATTGGTGGTCGCGCCGGCGGGATAAAGCTTGAAGGCGGCAATGCCTGCGGCTTTGGCACGGCGCACGGTGTCGGGCAGGGTGCGGTCGGTAAGGTAAAGCGACATCAGCGGAACGAACGCGCTGCCTTGGGGAACGGCGGCCTCTATCTGTTTTTTGTATGCCAATGCCTGTTCCACGGCAACAACGGGCGGTTTCAGGTTGGGCATAACCAGTGCGCGGGCGAATTGGCGGGCAGTATGGGGGACAACGGACTGCATGGCCGCACCGTCGCGGAAATGGACGTGAAAATCGTCGGGACGGGGGATGGTGAGGGTTTGCATGGGAACTTTCGGTGTGTTTTCGTTTTCAGGCTGCCTGCCGTTATTTGCGGCGGATGACCAATTTGAATACGCCGGCTGTTTCGCTGCGTTCCAGCAGTTCGTGTCCGGTGTGTTTGCAGAAGGCGGCAAAATCGTCGGGTGCGCCCGCATCGTCTGCCAAAACGGTGATAACGGTGCCGCTTTCCAATGTGGCTAGGGCTTTTTTGGCGCGCAGAATGGGCAGCGGGCATTTCAATCCGGTGAGGTTTAAGGTTTCCATAAGCTGTTTTGAAAGCTGAATTTAAGAAAATGTTTAACGGGGTTTGGAATGGGCTGCAAACGGTTATGCCGTCTTCTCCGGCAGCCTTATCCCAAACCTGCGTTATTTTAACAAATCCAAACGCTGCGCTGTTTCGCGGATATGGGTTGCCGATGTTCTACGGCAGGACTCATGTCCGCGCGGTTTTATAGTCGATTAAAATTGCAATGATACGGCGTTGGCTCGCCTTGACGTACTACCTGTACGCCTTGCGGCTTACCGCCTTGTCTCATTTTTATTTTAATCGACTATAGATTTATAGCGGCTGGGGAATGCCTGCCGAAAAAAGGCAGCCTGAAAACCGCCAATTTAAGGTTTCAGGCTGCCTTATTCCGCATCGGCAGTTTACAAATCCAGCAGCATTCTGGACGGGTCTTCCAGCAGCTCTTTAATGGTTACCAGCGTCAGCACGGCTTCGCGGCCGTCGATAAGGCGGTGGTCGTATGACAAGGCGAGATACATCATCGGACGGATGACAATCTGCCCGTTTTCCACCACGGGGCGTTCCTTGGTGGCGTGCATGCCCAGAATGGCGGATTGCGGCGGGTTGATGATGGGGGTGGACATCATGGAGCCGAATGTGCCGCCGTTGGTGATGCTGAATGTGCCGCCGGTTAGGTCTTCAATGGCGATTTTGCCGTCTTTGGCTTT